>NZ_JBFTOF010000004.1:0-350576 GCF_056397845.1 Rhizobium sp. 05L419 | reverse complement strand
GTGACTTCATCCGCTCGTTTGCCTCGGGCTTCATCTTTACGACAGCGCTGCCGCCGGCGCTCGCTGCCGGCGCGGTTGCCTCGATCCAGCACCTGAAGGTCAGCCCGTTCGAGCGTGCCCGTCACCAGGAACGGGTGCGCACGCTGCGCGCGCTCCTCGACAAGCGCGGTATTCCGCACATGCCGAACCCGAGCCACATCGTTCCCGTGATGGTCGGCGATGCGGCAAAATGCAAGTGGATCTCCGACCTGCTGCTCGACAATTGCGGCGTCTACGTCCAGCCGATCAATTATCCGACGGTGCCGAAGAAGACCGAGCGCCTGCGCATCACGCCGACGCCACTGCACACCGATGCCGATATCGAGCATCTGGTCGAGGCGCTGCATTCGCTCTGGGCGCGCTGCGCGCTCGCCAGGCACGTCGCCTGATCAACACAAATTCGCCGCTTAGTTTATGAGCCCGGCAGCCCGCTGCCGGGCTTCCTTGTCGACCGCGAAGACGTCATCCATCGTCACCGCCGGCGGCAGGCCGGCAAGCTGATCCATCACGGTTTCCGTCACCTCGGCCATCGACAAGAACGACAGCCGTCCCGCGATGAAGGCTTCCAGCGCCACTTCCTTGGCCGCATTCAACACCGCACCCTGAACGCCACCGCGCGTCATTGCAAGCCGGGCAAGGCGAAGCGCCGGAAAGCGCTTCTCGTCGGGCGCTTCGAAATCGAGACGCGCAAGCTTGGCGAAATCAAGCCGTTCGATCGGCAGGTTGGACCGCAACGGATGCGAGAGCGCATAGCCGATGGCGGTCCGCATGTCGGGCGCGCCGAGTTGGGCCAGAACCGAACCGTCGGTGTAGCCGACCATCGAGTGGATCACCGACTGCGGATGCACGATCACTTCGATCTGTTCCGGCGACAAGCCGAAGAGATGCCGGGCCTCGATCATCTCCAGCGCCTTGTTGAACATCGAGGCGCTGTCGATGGAGATCTTCAGTCCCATCGACCAGTTCGGGTGGGCGCGGGCCGTCTCGACGGTCACGCCGGCCATCTCATCGAGGGACGCATTGCGGAAGGGGCCGCCGGAAGCCGTTAATATGATGCGCTCGACGGCATGGCGCTGGTTTTCTTCCAGCACCTGGAAAATCGCATTGTGCTCGCTGTCGACAGGCAGCAGCTTGCCCCCGCCGCGGCGCACCGAATCGACGAAGAGTCCGCCGGCGGAAACGAGGCACTCCTTGTTGGCGAGAGCGATGTCGGCACCCTTGCGTGCCGCCGCGAGTGTCGGCGCAAGCCCCGCCGTTCCAACGATCGCCGCCATCACCCATTCGGCGTCAAGGTCGGCGGCTTCCATGAGACCGGATTGCCCGGCCGCCACTGCAATGCCGCTTCCGGCAAGTGCGCTCTTCAGCGATGCGTAGTGGGATTGGCTGGCAGTCACAGCAAGCTTTGCGCCCGCTGTCCGTGCCTGGCCGGCAAGCAATTCGATATTCTCGTTGCCCGTGAGCACCGAGATCTCGAAATTGTCGCGGCCTCCCAGATGCTTTACCACATCGAGCGTGTTCTTGCCGATCGACCCCGTCGAGCCGAAGATGCTGAGGCGCCGCGGCGCGTTTCTGCCCGTAATCATGCGCTGACTTGCCAGACGTTTTTCATTTGCACTGGCTCTACAGGGGATTGGAAACAGCGGCAAGTGTGCACTGCAGCAGATTTCTGGCGCTAGGGGGTTTACACGACCGGCCTTAGATGTGATTCTTTCAGCAATCCCCCGGGATAGGAGCTGCGGCGACCCATTGGGTTGCAGGCTATCGCGCTCCGGCTGCGCATGGCGCAGACATCGGCAGCCTGGCTACGGTCCGGAGGCTGCCAAAATCAGAACGAGACATCGGGTTTGCTAAGCGAGTTCCCGTGCGCCGTGCGCATATTCGCTTTGCCCTGAACATCGACCAAGGGACGACAGCTTTGATGAGACCGACACGCAGCCTCTTGCTTCTGTCTGCCGCGCTCATGCCGCTTGCGGCGAGCGCGAATGCCGAAAATCTGGTGATCTGGACCCCGGTGAAGGTGTCTGAGAATTCCTACAAGGCAACCATGGGCTTTCGCCTTCCTGCGGAATGGGAGACGAGCGCCGGCGCCGATCTCGGGCTGGCATCGACGCAGGGCGGCGCCTTGCAGGCGGGCTCCCAGCAGGCTTCGCTTTGGGGCAAGATCAGTAAAGTGAGCGTCACCCCGGCCACAAGCGCGGAGCAGGCAGCCAGCGTTCGCGTCGACACGCTGCGGGGAAGCGGATCGCTGCTGCTCAGTCGCTCGCGAAGCTGGATCCTTTCGGATTCGCTCGATCTGCAGTCGACGCGTTTCGTCAGCTTCAACTACGAAACGCTCGACACCCGCCAGGCATCCGTCGATGGCTCGCAGGCGCTGAAACTCATCCATCCCTGGACGGGCACGTCGATTTCCGCAGCGGCAACGATGAGCGGTMTTGCCGATCTTACCAGCTCGGTTGCGGTGAACCAGATCATTCTTCCGGACCTCGATCTCAGTGCAACGGTCGCCAACCCGGGATCGTCGGCGCAGACGGGCAGCATCCGGCTCAACTATCAAGTCCGGTGGTGACGTGAAACCAACCTGCCGCCGGCGCGTTCTCCTTGGTCGACAAGGAGGAAAATGCCATGGTCTTCAAGCCGGGAACATTCTTCGGGGAGATGCCGGAAATCGAGGTCGAGTTCAAGAACCACGCTCTTCTCGAGGAAGGGGTAGCGAACGCGCTTGCGGTTGCAGGCGGGCTTGATGCGTCGGACCTCACGGTAACGGTGGATGACGACGGCGTCGTTCTCGCCGGCACCGTTGCGACGGCGTCCGAGATAGAGCGCGCAACAGTGGTCGCTCAAGCCGCCGCCGGCAACCATCCGGTTCTAAACAGGATCGGGTTGGGCTCGCCGCGCCCGTAGCGCCCGTTTCAAAAGCAATGGCCAAAGTCGCGATCTCAATCAGCCGGCAAACCGCCCGACGAGGAACGAATAACCGGCGATACGGTCCGTCTTCGGTGTCGTGATTGGGCCACTCGGCTTGTATGTCGTCGCCAGCATCAGACCAGTCACCACGAGATATGCGACCGCCAGCAAAGTCAGTTTCATACGCATGGCACTTCCTCCTCTTTCTGCATCAATGCTGGAAAAGGTCGAAAGTTCCGCAGGACTGGAAGTGCAATGCCAAAGCCAAAAAGCCGCCTTGCGAGCGGCTTTTTTTGAGGCTGCAGATCGCCACTGGCCGATCGTTCAGCCGGGCGTAAGGGTCACCGACGTGCCGGTCGCGGCAACGTTCAGTCCGAGCTGGCCGGTCAGGCTGATGACTTGAAGGTGGATGGAACCGGACGTACCCCCGAAGAGAATATTGGTGCCGATGCCGCCCGCGAGCGTCGCTTCGGCCGTGGCCCCCTGATAGAGCCCGCCAAGCGAACCACGATGATAGCCGGCTGTCGGTGCGAACACCGCCCAGACCAGTCTGCCGCGCGTTGTGAAGCCGAGATCGACACCAAACTTGCGGATCGCGCCGGTATAGTGATCCAGCGCTGCCCCGTTGGAAGGACTAAAGGCGCAATCGAGCGTCTTGGCCGAACCGAGGAGGTAACCGATACCGCCACCGATATCGCACGTCAGCATGCCGATCCTGACGCCGTCACGCGCATCAGGCTGCCGGTAGGTGGTGGCGACATCGGCTGCCATCACACCGGTTGCAAGGGTTTGAGCCAGAGATGCCGCAGCAAGAAACGTTGCGATAGTGTTCTTCATGGTGATCTCCTTGTTTTGCTGTCGTAAAGATAGCGCCTTGTCATGATTTACCAAGCCCGACGCAATGATCAAAATCAACAAACGGACAAAACAGCTGGTGGCTGCTCCGAAAGGAGTAGGGGTTCGCAACGCTGAAGCCTCTGGATCAGGTCCTGCCAAAGGCGACGAAGACCGCAGACCTTTATCGGACGCCGATCGGTCGGTATTTGCCGAGGCGCCGTCGCCCGATCTCGAGCGTGGCCCGCAACGGATAGGCACCGAGGCGCTGTCGCAGGTGCAGTTGGAATTTCTGACCTTGCTGAATATCCGATGGATAATCCGTTTCCCGAGAAATCGGCTCGGGAGCGATGAACATTCCCCGCAGGCCGGCGAAAAACTCGAGGTCGAAAGCACTATCGCAAGGCAACCGCATGCGTACGGGCCTTTTGCAGATCCGTTCTGCCACACGACGGTTGACAAGGTCGGCCCCGGATCGCTTTTCCCGCAGCAGTGCTGGCGAGTGCCCTGTCGCCGGATATCGCCATGGCGGGAAACTTCCGCCCCCTGTTGACCGTCGAAAGGCGCCGGACGTCCAATGGACGACATGCCGTCGGGAATGCAGACGGCATATGCAGCAACCTCTATTGATTTGAATGGTGATCCCGACGCGATTCGAACGCGTGACCCCCAGATTAGGAATCTGGTGCTCTATCCTGCTGAGCTACGGGACCACTTGGCCGTCATCCATACAAAAGGCTTGGCCGGAAGCCAAGCTCTTTTGCGATGGAAACCGCAGGCCCGATGGTTATGCGCCCAGACGCTGCTCGGCCAGGCGCACCCAGTATGAAATTCCGTGGCTGATCGCCTCGTCGTTGAAGTCGTAAGCGGGGTTGTGCAGACCCGCCGTATCGCCGTTGCCGATGAAGATGAAGGCGCCGGGGCGGGCGTTCAGCATGTAGGAAAAATCCTCGCCGCCCATCATCGGGTCGATGTCGGCGTTGACGTTGGCCGCGCCGGCGATGTCGCTGGCGATCTGGATCGCGTGGTCGGTCTCCGTCGCATGGTTGAAGGTGACGGGATAGTTGCGATGGAAGGCGATGTCGACGTCGGCGCCGTGGGCGGCGGCGAGGCCGTTGACGATCTGCTTCAGCCGCGTCTCCGCAAGCGTGCGCACATCGGCGTCGAGCGTGCGCACCGTGCCGGCGATCGTCGCGTCGTTGGGAATGACATTGTGGGCAAAACCGGCATTGAACTTGGTGACGGAGACCACGACCGAGGCAAGCGGATCGACGCTGCGAGATGCGATCATCTGCAGGTTTGTGACGATCTGCGTGCCGATGGCGATGGGATCGATCGTGCGGTGCGGCTGCGCCGCATGGCCGCCGCGGCCCTTGATAATGATGGTGAATTCGTCGGTCGCCGCCATGATCGCGCCCTTGCGGATCGCGAACTGGCCGATGGGAAGGCCCGGCAGGTTGTGCATGCCATAGACCTCTTCGATGCCGAAGCGCTCCATCATGCCGTCCTGCACCATCAGGTTGCCGCCGCCGCCGCCTTCTTCCGCCGGCTGGAAGACAACCGCGACGTTGCCGTTGAAATTGCGCGTCTCGGCAAGGTACTTGGCGGCGCCGAGCAGCATCGCAGTGTGGCCGTCATGGCCGCAGGCATGCATCTTGCCCGATGTCCTGGAGGCCCAGGGCTTGCCCGATATCTCGGTGAGCGGCAGGGCGTCCATGTCGGCGCGCAGGCCGATCGTGCGGGCGCCCTCGCCCTTGCCCTTGATCAGGCCGACGACGCCGGTACGGCCGATGCCGGTTGCGATTTCATCGACGCCGAATTCCTTGAGCTTCTCGACCACGAAGGCTGCGGTGTTTTCAACCGCGAAGAGCAGCTCCGGACGCTCGTGGATATGCCGGCGCCATTCTGTGACTTCGTTCTGAAGCTCGGCGGCTCTGTTCAAAATCGGCATGCTTGCTTTCCCTGATGAAATCGAAAACGGCGACATGAGGCAATCGAGACACGATGCCGCGGAAATAAGTTAGACAATGACCTTTGCCATGTCATGGCCATATACGTTAAATAGGGGAAACTTTCGAGACACCCGGAAATCTTTAAGGACAAACCGTGTCGACGCGCCAGAACCGCTTGCTTGCCGCTTTGCGGCCGCTGTCAATCGCAGCTTCCGCAGCCGCCATTGCTTTTTCCGCCACCTCCCAGGCCTATGCCAACCCGCATATCCTGGTCGATGTGCAAACCGGCCGAGTGCTGGAGCACGAGGATGCCTTCCACAAATGGTATCCGGCCTCGCTCACCAAGCTGATGACGGTTTACACGGTGTTCGACGCGGTTCGCTCGGGCCAGATCAGCCTGAATACGCCGGTCGTGATGAGCAAGCGCGCAGCTGCCCAGCCACCGGCCAAGATGTACTTCAAACCCGGCCAGAAGCTGACACTGGACAGCGCGCTGAAGATCCTGATGGTGAAGTCGGCCAACGATATAGCCGTTGCCGTTGCCGAAGCGGTCGGCGGCACGCAGGAAGCGTTCGTCGTGAAGATGAATGCGCAGGCGATCAAGCTCGGCATGACGGATTCGCATTTCGTCAATCCGAACGGGCTGCCCGGCAAGGGGCAATACACGACGGCGCGCGACCTCGCGATCCTGTCTGTCGCACTGCGCCGCGACTTCCCGCAATATGCCGGCTATTTCTCGCTCGAAGGCATCACGACAGGCACCAAGAACGTGCCGAGCATCAATATGCTGATCGGCCGCTTCGCCGGCGCCGACGGCATGAAGACCGGCTTCATCTGCGCATCCGGATTCAACCAGATCGGTTCCGCCACCCGCAACGGCCGCACGCTCGTGTCGGTCGTGCTCGGAACAGATAGCCTGGCGGCGCGCGCCGATGCCTCGGCCGACCTGCTGCAGAAGGGCTTCACCTCGCAATTCCCCGCCACCGATACGCTCGGCTCCCTGAAGCCCTACGGACCGGGCCAGGACCAGGTCGCCGACATCACCGCCGAGATCTGCAGCGCAAAGGGCGCCAAGGTTCGCAGCGAGACGCGCGACGAAGTCGGCCGCATGAAGATCCACTCTCCCTATATTCAGGAGATGGATCACGAACCGAATTTTTCCTACGCGGGCCTGATTCCTGGCCAGAACGAGCCGCAGCCGGACAAGCTCGCCACGGCGGAGACGGCAGGCACGATCGCCAACGTTCCGGTGCCGATGCCGCGCCCGACCTCGTTTTAGGGCCGATTTGAGATGAGCGTTCCCCCGGACCGTATCCCGGTCACCATCCTCACCGGCTTTCTCGGCGCCGGCAAGTCAACGCTGCTGAACCGCATCCTGAAGGATCCGGCGATGAAGGACGCAGCGGTGATCATCAACGAGTTCGGCGATGTCGGGATCGACCACCTGCTTGTCGAAAGCTCGAGCGACGCCATCATCGAGCTTGCCGATGGCTGCCTGTGCTGCACGGTGCGTGGCGAACTGGTGGATACGCTCGCCAATCTGATGGATGCCGTGCAGACCGGCCGCGTCAAGCCGGTCAAGCGCGTCGTCATCGAAACGACGGGGCTTGCCGATCCGGCGCCCGTCATGCAGGCGATCATGGGCAACCCGATCATCGCCACGAATTTCGAGCTCGAAGGCGTCGTCACCGTCGTCGATGCGGTCAACGGCGTGCAGACGCTGGACAACCACGAAGAGGCGGTGAAGCAGGTGGCCGTCGCCGACCGCCTGATCGTCTCGAAGAAGACCATGGCCTCGCCCGATGCACTGGCTGGCCTGGAAACACGCCTGAGCGCGCTCAATCCGCGCGCCGCCTTGATGGATGCGGACGATCTCGAGAGCGGCACGGCCGCAACGCTCGTCAACGGCCTCTACGATCCCGCGACGAAGATTGCCGATGTGGGTCGCTGGCTGCGGGACGAAGATGCGCACGACGCGCTTCATCTCCACGACCATGGTCAACATCATGATCATCACGGGCACGGTCATCATCACCATGACCCCCACGATCAGGGCCATGACCATCAGGACCCGCATGACGTGAACCGACACGATGCCTCGATCCGCTCCTTCTCGATCGTCGAGGACAAGCCGATCGATCCGATGGCGCTCGATATGTTCATCGACCTGTTGCGGTCAGCGCATGGCGAGAAGCTCTTGCGCATGAAGGCGATCGTCGCCATGTCAGATCGGCCGGATCGCCCGCTCGTGCTGCATGGCGTCCAAGCCATCTTTCACCCGCCGACACGCCTGCCCGCATGGCCGGACCCGGCAGACCGGCGTACCCGCATGGTGCTGATCACCAAGGACCTGCCGGAAGCGTTCGTGAAGGATCTGTTCGACGCGTTTCTTGGCAAGCCGCGCATCGACACGCCCGATCGCGCGGCACTCGCCGACAATCCGCTCGCCATCCCCGGAATGCGGATCTGAGCCCAGAGCATGCCGGACGCAGAGCCGCTACGCGCACTTTTGCTGGAATTGCTCTAACACTTGCGGATGAGGAAACGGTGGCCGCCCTCGGTCTTCTCCGTCTCGATGAGTTCGTGACCGTCTTGCCTGCAGAAATGCGGGATGTCGATTCCCGCCAACGGGTCGGTCGTTTCGACGCGGATCATCGTGCCGCTCGGCAGCGATGACATTTTGCGGCGCGTCTTGAGGACAGGCAGCGGGCATTTCAGCCCGCGCAGATCGTAGGAAATGGCGGTCAAGCCATCAGTCCTTGGCCCAGAACTTCCAGAACGGCTTTTTCGACGCGACTTCGACCGGTTCCGGCTGTTCGGCCGGAGCAAAGGCGGTCAGCGGGCTCGGCGTCGGAACAGGAACGGCAGCCGGTTCCACAACGCCAACCGCCGTCGGCTTGGCAGCCTCAGGCCCGGGTGTGGTCGCTGTAGCTGCCCCAGGCGCGCCAGCTGCCCCAGCGGATTGCAGTGCAGTAGGAGTGGCTGCCGGGGCGGCATTGGAGGCAACCGCCATCGCCGTCTTGTTCGCCGTCATGCCTTCAAGTTCGGCGACCTTCACCATGCGGCCAGCCTCGAGCGACGTGCCGGTCGGGGCATAGGCAAGGTCGTGTCCCTTGCGCTGCTTGGCAACGACAGCCTTGCGCTCGGCTTCGGAAGGATCGTACCACGCCATGCCGTCGAACGCCTTCAACGCCTTGGAATATGCCATGTCATAGGTCTTGCCATAGGATGCAAGTGCCGCGGTCAGCGCCGGCGGCGTCGACATCTGCGGGCACTTGCCGCCCGGATTGAACGCGCCGTCGGCCGACTGCTGGTTGAAGACATACTTCTTCTCGCAGACATTGACCTCGGGCGGACGCTTGGTCACCTCGAAGTTGTCGTAGCCGACCTTCAGCATGTTCCAGAACTCGATATTCGAGTTCATCCGGTGCTTCACCATGTTCTCCGCCGTCATGCGGAAGGGGAAGGCCTGCAGCTGGACCGTCGACTGGCCGCCCTTGAAGGCGTCGCGCGCAAAGGCATAGATTTCCAGCACCTGCTGGTCGGTCATGGAGTAGCAGCCGGAAGACGAGCACGCGCCGTGGATCATCAGGTCCGTGCCGCTGCGGCCGTTGACGGCGTCATAGCGGTTCGGGAAGCCGGTGTTGATCGCGAGATAATACTTCGAATTCGGGTTCAGGTTGGCGCGGGTCAGGTTGTAGAAACCTTCCGGCGCCTGCCGGTCTCCCTGCTTCACCTTGGGACCGAGACGGCCCGACCAGGCGCAGATCTTGTAGTCGGCGACCTTGTCGAAGCGGTTGTCGGTCTTCGCCTTCCAGATCTCGAGCGCACCCTCTTCCTTGAAGATGCGGATCATGATCGGCGAATTGCGCTCCATGCCCTTGGCGGTCATCTCCGACAGGATGCGCGACGGCAGCGGCTGCTCGACCTTGTTCTTGACCTTGGAAAGGTCGATCTGCGTGGTGTCCAACGCGTCATTGCAGCCGGCCAAGGCCAGCGCCATAAGTGAAACATAGGCAAAATGACGAATGCGCATCCAAACCAGCCCAATAACGAGATTCGACCCAATTCGCTTTGCAGCACAGGCACGAAGCGAATCATTGGTCGATTGTGGTTAAAAAAACCTTAACAACCTATGCCGCGTGCCCCATACCCCCGCAAGTACGAAAGTTATTGATAACATTATTGTGGCCAAGGTTTGGCCTCAATGGACAAGACCGCAACCTCTGGTCAGAGATTGCGGCCCATGTTGAGGAATTTCTGGCGCCGATCGTTGCGAAGCTGCTCGCCCGAGCGGCTCGAAAGCTCGCCGAGCGCATTGGCGATCACGTCGCCGGTCGCCGCGATCACGCTGTCGGGATCGCGATGCGCGCCGCCGAGAGGCTCGCCGATGATGCCGTCGATGATGCCGAGAGACTTCAGGTCTTCAGAGGTGATCTTCATGTTGGTGGCCGCTTCCTTGGCACGCGCAGAATCCCGCCAGAGGATCGAGGCCGCACCTTCCGGCGAGATCACGCTGTAGATCGCATGCTCCAACATGTAGACCCGGTTGCCGGTGGCAATCGCGATCGCACCGCCGGAGCCGCCTTCGCCGATCACCACGGAGATGATCGGAACCTTGAGGCCGAGGCACATTTCCGTCGAACGGGCGATGGCTTCCGCCTGGCCGCGCTCTTCGGCGCCGACGCCGGGATAGGCGCCCGCGGTATCGACCAGCGTGATGACGGGCAGGCCGAAACGGTCTGCCATTTCAAGCACACGGATCGCCTTGCGGTAGCCTTCCGGCCGCGCACTGCCGAAGTTGTGCTTCAGGCGGCTCTTCGTGTCGTTGCCCTTCTCCTGGCCGAGCACGGCGACCGGCTGGCCGCGGAAGCGCGCAAGACCTGCCTGGATAGCGGCATCCTCGGAGAACTTGCGGTCGCCGGCAAGCGGCGTGAATTCCTGAAACAGCGTCTTGGCATAATCGACGAAGTGCGGCCGCTGCGGATGACGCGCGACCTGGGTCTTCTGCCAGGCGTTGAGCTTCGAATAGATGTCGACCATCGCCTCGCGGACGCGAACTTCCAGCCTGCCGATTTCATCCGACGTGTCGATGCTCTCGTCTTCCGAGGCGAGCTTCTTCAGTTCGATGATCTTGCCTTCGAGGTCGGAGATCGGCTTTTCGAAGTCGAGGTAGTTGTGCATGAGGTGCGTTTCCGTTCCTTGTGCCGGGACAGCTTTTCATCAGCGCGCCCCTTGTTGCCGGTCCTATTCCTGCTTTTTCGCCTGTTTGGCAAGGGGGTGATGCGTTTGGACCAGTTGCTGGAGCCTTTCCTCCAGCACGTGCGTATAGATTTGCGTGGTCGAAATGTCCGAATGACCCAAGAGTTCCTGGACGACGCGGAGGTCTGCGCCGTTGGCGAGCAGATGGCTTGCGAATGCGTGCCGCATCACGTGCGGCGAGATCATAGATGGGGTAAGGCCGGCCCGGATCGCAAGATTTTTCAGATCGCGGGCAAAAACCTGCCGCGGCAGGTAGCCTTCCTTCGACGCAGCCGGGAACAACCACGGACTTTCCATGGGATTTTTGGCGGCGGCATTTTCGGAGGCGATCATGCCACCATAGAGCTTGAGCGCAGCAATGGCGGATTGCGACAGGGGTACGAGGCGCTCCTTGTTGCCCTTGCCGCGGATCATCAGAAAACGCCCGTCCTGGCCGAGTACGCGGGCAGGAAGCGAAACAAGCTCGCTGACGCGCATGCCGGTCGCATAGAGGAGTTCCAGCAGCGCCAGCATGCGCAACCGCTGCAATTGCCCCGCAGCAGGATCCTGCGCTTCCGCTTCGGCCTGCTCCAGCAGCCTGCCGACTTCATCGATGCCCATGGTTTTCGGCAGCGGCCTGCCCTTCTTCGGCGCGTCCAGTATCCCCGTCGGATCGTCGGTGCGCAGGCCCTCGGCGTAGAGGAACTTGTAGAACTGTCGCATCGACGCCAGGCGGCGCGCCTGCGACGACGGCTTGAAGCCTTGCGCCGCGAGCGACGACAGGTAGGTAGCCAGATCGGCCGACGCCGCTTCCGTCAACCGGACCCCTTTGCCGTTCAGGAAAGATCGAAGATCGTCGAGGTCGTGCTCGTAGGACGACAACGTGTTGGTTGCGGCCCCGCGCTCGGCGCTCATCATCTCCAGAAAGGCTTCGACGTGAACGCGGCCGAGATCCTTCATGACATCACTTCTTGGCCGGCTCGATGGCGCCGGTCGAAGGCGGATTGATCCGCTCGGAGGGAATCCGGATCGTCACGTCGCGCTCCTGAGGCTCGACGAAAGTAACAAGCGCCCACATCGTCCCGTAAATCGCTCCGGCGATGACCGCCAATACGGCCAGAAAACGGAACAGGCTCGGCATTCAACAACTCCATGGCTATGCTTCTTTATGAAGAAGCGTCTGAGCAAGTGCAAGAAGCTGGTTTTGACCATGTTTCCCTTGCCCGCGACTTGACGCTTTACCCGCATTTGTCGATACCGTTCGCAAACAAAGTGTGAATGGACCAATGAGCGACCCAGTTCTGATCGTTGCCGATAGCTTGAGAGACAGAGCTCGCGCTGCGCTCGGTTCACGCAATCTGATCCTCGTCGGGTTGATGGGCGCCGGAAAATCCTCCGTTGGCCGGATCGTCGCAAGCCATCTCGGCATTCCCTTCGTCGACAGCGACGCCGAGATCGAGCGGGTTTCCCGCATGTCGATCACCGAACTCTTTGCTGCCTACGGGGAGGAAGAGTTTCGCGCCCTGGAAACGCGGGTGATGAAGCGGCTTTTGAAGAACGGCCCGCGCGTGGTTTCCACAGGCGGCGGCGCCTTCATCAACGATCGCACCCGCCGGCACATCAAGAAGGGCGGGGTTTCAGTCTGGCTGAAGGCAGATCTCGACGTCCTGTGGGAGCGCGTCAACAAGCGCGACACGCGCCCGCTCCTGAAGACGGAAAATCCCAAAAAGACGCTCGAGAACCTGATGAATGCCCGGTATCCGGTCTATGCGCTGGCGGATCTCACCGTCATGTCGCGCGACGTGCGCAAGGAACTCATGGCCGACGAAGTGCTGAAGGCCGTGATCGACTCTCGAACTGAAAGTGCAGCCTGATGAATGCGATTGCCACCGCCTCCACCGAACGCAAGGTTCACGTGCCACTCGGCGAGCGCGCCTACGACATCCTGATCGGTCCCGGCCTGATCGCGCGTGCAGGCGCCGAGATTGCTTCACGGCTGAAGGGGCGCAAGGCAGCCGTCATTTCCGACGCGCACGTTGCCCCGATCTATCTCGATGCCCTGGTGCAGAGCCTCGAGGCGGCGGGAATCGCGTCGGCGACGCTGGTTCTGCCTGCCGGCGAGAAGACCAAGAGCTTCGAGCATCTGATGACGGTGTGCGACAAGGTTCTCGAAGCCCGCATCGAGCGCAACGATGTCGTGATCGCGCTGGGTGGCGGCGTCATCGGCGACCTCACGGGCTTTGCTGCCGGCATCGTGCGGCGCGGCGTGCGCTTCGTGCAGGTGCCGACTTCGCTGCTGTCGCAGGTGGATTCCTCGGTCGGCGGCAAAACCGGCATCAACAGTCGCCACGGCAAGAACCTGATCGGCGTGTTTCATCAGCCGGATCTCGTGCTGGCCGACAGCGACGCGTTGAACACGCTGAGCGAACGCGAGTTCCGCGCCGGATATGCCGAGGTTGCGAAATACGGGCTGATCGACAAGCCTGACTTCTTCGCCTGGCTGGAAGCCAACTGGAAGGACGTGTTTTCCGGTGGTTGCGCCCGCATCGAGGCGATTGCGGCGAGCTGCCAGGCAAAGGCGGACGTCGTCGTTGCCGACGAGCGCGAGACCGGCCAGCGGGCGCTCCTCAATCTCGGCCACACCTTTGGCCACGCGCTGGAGGCTGCCACCGCCTACGACAGCTCCCGCCTCGTCCACGGCGAGGGGGTGTCGATCGGCATGGTTCTGGCGCATGAATTCTCCGCCCGCATGAATCTGGCAAGCCCCGACGATGCGCGCCGCGTCGAACGCCACCTCAAAGAGGTCGGCCTGCCGACGCGCATGTCGGACATTCCCGGAACCCTGCCGCGCGCAGAGGTGCTGATGGACGCCATCGCCCAGGACAAGAAGGTGAAGGGTGGCAAGCTGACCTTCATCCTCACCCGCGGCATCGGGCAATCCTTCGTCGCCGACGACGTGCCCACCTCCGAAGTGTTGAGCTTCCTCAAGGAAAAACACCCACAATGACCCTCGAAGGCACGCTGGCATTCCTTTCCGCATATTGGCCGGAAATCCTTTCCATCGTGGCACTCGTCCTCATGTCTGCCTTCTTCTCCGGTTCGGAGACCGCGCTGACGGCGGTGTCGCGCAGCCGTATCCACACGCTTGAAGCCAACGGCGAGGAGCGCGCCGGCATCGTCCGTGAACTGATCGAACGCCGCGATCGCCTGATCGGCGCACTGCTGATCGGCAACAACCTCGCCAACATTCTCTCCTCTGCCATTGCCACCAGTCTCTTTCTCGGGCTCTTCGGGAGCTCCGGCGTGGCGCTCGCGACGCTGGCAATGACCGTCATCCTCGTGATCTTTGCCGAAGTCCTGCCGAAAAGCTGGGCGATCTCGATACCGGACCGGTTCGCGCTGAAGGTGGCCTTTGCGGTCAAGGTCTTCGTTGCCGTCGTCGGCCCGGTCTCGTCTTTCGTCAATGTGATCGTGCGCTTCATCCTGTCGCTCTTCGGCATCAACCTTTCGCGCGAAAGCTCCATGCTTTCGGCGCACGAGGAGCTGCGCGGCGCAGTCGACCTGCTGCACCGGGAAGGCTCGGTGGTCAAAGCCGACCGCGACCGTCTGGGTGGCGTGCTCGACCTCGGCGAACTGGAACTGTCCGATATCATGGTGCACCGCATGGCGATGCGCGGGATCAACGCGGACGATCCGCCGGAGATCGTCGTCCGGACGATTCTGGAAAGCCCGTTTACCCGCATGCCGCTCTGGCGCGGCTCGACCGACAACATCATTGGCGTCGTGCATTCCAAGGATCTGCTTCGCGCACTCGCCGAACGCGATGCCGAGCCCGAGCATCTGGATATCGTCAAGATTGCTCAGAAACCCTGGTTCGTGCCGGACAGCACCAATCTTGGGGCGCAGCTCAATGCCTTTTTGCGCCGCAAGCAGCATTTCGCCGTCGTCGTCGACGAATACGGCGAAGTGCAGGGCATCGTGACGCTCGAGGATATTCTGGAGGAGATCGTCGGCGACATCTCGGACGAACACGACATCGACATGCAGGGCGTACGCCAGGAGGCCGATGGCTCGATCGTCGTCGACGGCAGCGTGCCGATCCGCGATCTCAATCGCGCGCTCGATTGGCAACTCCCCGACGAGGAGGCCACGACCATCGCCGGGCTCGTCATTCACGAGTCTATGACGATCCCCGAGGAGCGGCAGGCCTTCACTTTCTACGGCAAGCGCTTCATCGTCATGAAGCGGGACAGGAACCGTATCACCAAACTGCGCATCCGGCCGGCCGAGGAGAACGGCGCGAAGCAGGCCTGATGCCCTTCCACTCCCCGACCTCATTCCATACCCGACTTTATTCCAATCATTGCACGCTGCGGGAGGAGATTATCTCAAGGCGAGCAGCAGCATTATGGATCTGACATGTTTGATATTTTCTGGCGTTCGGTGGTCATCGGCATTGGCGCGACCGTCCTCATGGACATCTGGGCGATCATTCTCGCCAAGGCGACAGGCGGGTCGTTGCCCAACTGGGCGCCGGTCGGCCGCTGGTTCTGGCATCTCGCCAAGGGCAAGGTGTTCCACGACGACATCGGCAAGGCTGCGCCCTATGAACACGAGCTGGCGCTCGGCTGGATCGGCCACTATGCCGTCGGCATCCTTTACGGCATCCTGCTGGTGCTGATCACCGGCCCCGGCTGGCTGGCGGAACCGACGTTCCTCCCCGCCTGGCTCTGGGCGATCGTGACGGTCGGCGCCGGCTGGTTTGTCCTTCAGCCCGGCCTCGGCATCGGTTGGGCGGCGTCAAAGACGCCCAACCCCGGCAAGGTGCGGTTTTTCAATCTCGTCTCGCACACGGTCTTCGGCTTCGGTCTCTACGCCACCGCACTGATCATTCGCTGACGCACGAAGCGCCCTTGTTGGCAGACAGCTTTCTTGCAAAAAACGAGGCTGCGCCACCACATGACGCAGCCTCCGTCTACCAGCGCACCGGCTCGCCGGGTGCCGCCGGTTCTATGGCAAGCGCATGCAGCCCGGCATCCAGCTCGGGCTTCAACAGCTCGGTGATCGCACGGTGGCGCGCCAGCCGCGCCATGCCTGCGAATTTGGCCGATACAATTCGTACCCGCATGTGGGTTTCGCCAGCCCCGGTGATATCGGGCTGGTGTCCGGCATGCAGATGGCTTTCGTTGATGACGCTCAGGCGCTCAGGCGCGAAGGCCGCCACCAGCTTTTCTTCGATGGAGGATTGCAGGGTCATTGTCCGATCTTGCTGCTTTGCGAAAAAGGTTCCCACCAAGCCAGCAACATTCCTGTTTGTCAATTCTTGTCGTCTGCTCTTCTGAGCCCCATAATTAGCGCCGTCATGAGACTCGATTCCAAATACTTCGACCGCATCCGCACCAGCCGCAAACGCGAGCCGGAACCCGAACAGGCTCCCCCGACCTGTCAGTGGGACGGCTGCGACAAGAAAGGCGTGCATCGCGCTCCCGTCGGACGCAATGCCGAGGGGCAGTTCTTTCTGTTCTGTTTCGAGCACGTCAAGGACTACAACAAGGGCTACAATTATTTTTCCGGCCTCTCGGACGGCGAGATCGCGCGCTACCAGAAGGAAGCGATCACCGGCCACCGGCCGACCTGGACGGTCGGCGTCAACAAGGCCGCCAAGAATAGCCCATTGCAGTCGGAAGTCCGCTCCGGGGCCTATACCCGCGTTCGCGATCCCTTCGGCTTCGTCAAGGACAGCAAAGGCAGCGGCCCGCGCTTTCCAGAACAGCGCAAGCTCAAGAGCCTGGAAACCAAGGCCTTCGACACCATGGGACTGGCGGCAAATGCGACCTCGGCTGAGATCAAGAGCCGCTACAAGGAACTCGTCAAGAAGCATCACCCCGATGCCAATGGCGGCGACCGCGGTTCCGAGGAGCGCTTCCGGGCCGTCATCCAGGCCTATCAATTATTGAAACAGAACGGTTTTTGTTAATTCCCGTCCTTGCTCTTGGTCTTCAATCGGGTATGGTCCAAATCGGCTGAGGCCGCAGGCAACCGCGGCAGGTGTTCTTGCGTTTGTCCCACAGGCGCCTCGGCCACTTCCGGACGCGGCGTTTCTTGTCCGGGGCTTTGTTCAAGAATGCTCGCAAGCGATTGATTTGTCGCCCCCCGAGGTTTCGTTTCAGTCCCGGAGAAGCATCGCCGACGTTCCGACATGAGCGAGCGCGGACCTGTCTGCGGCCTCATGGTTGCGAAATGGGCTGAGACAGTATGGCAGGGTGCCGGCCACCCGCCTTGGAGACATGATGAGCAAGATTGACCTTGATATTTCGGAGATTCCAGACACCACCGTTTCGGTCAGGGAGGTCTTCGGCATCGATTCCGACATTCGCGTTCCCGCCTACAGCCAGGGCAGCGCCTATGTTCCGGATCTCGATCCCGACTACCTCTTCGACCGCGAAACGACGCTCGCCATTCTTGCCGGCTTTGCTCACAACCGACGCGTGATGATTTCCGGCTACCACGGAACAGGCAAGTCCTCGCACATCGAGCAGGTCGCAGCCCGCATCAACTGGCCGTGCGTGCGCATCAACCTCGACAGCCATGTCAGCCGTATCGACCTCGTCGGCAAGGACGCAATCGTCGTCAAGGACGGCCTGCAGGTTACCGAATTCAAGGACGGCATCCTGCCCTGGGCCTATCAGCACAATATCGCGCTGGTCTTTGACGAATACGATGCCGGCCGCCCGGACGTGATGTTCGTCATCCAGCGCGTGCTGGAATCCTCCGGCCGCCTGACGCTGCTCGACCAGAGCCGCGTCATCCGCCCTCATCCCGCCTTCCGCCTGTTTGCAACGGCAAACACGATCGGCCTCGGCGACACCACCGGCCTCTATCACGGCACGCAGCAGATCAACCAGGCGCAGATGGACCGCTGGTCGATCGTCACGACGCTGAACTACCTGCCGCACGACCACGAGGTGAACATCGTCGCCTCCAAGGTGAAGAGCTTCGGCAAGGACAAGAACGGCCGCGATACCGTTTCGAAGATGGTGCGCGTCGCCGACCTGACCCGCGCCTCCTTCATGAACGGCGACCTGTCGACCGTCATGAGCCCGCGCACCGTCATCACCTGGGCCGAGAATGCCGAGATCTTCGGTGATCTCGCCTTCGCCTTCCGCGTCACCTTCCTCAACAAGTGCGACGAACTGGAGCGCCCATTGGTTGCCGAGCACTATCAGCGCGCCTTCGGCGTCGAGCTGAAGGAAAGCGCTGCCAACATCGTTCTGGAGGCCTAAGGCCGATCAATCATGGCAGCTCGCGGTGACAATTCGAAAGCCAAGCCCGGTGCGCCCGTCGACGTGGAGCCGTTGCGCCGGGCGATAACCGGCAGCGTCCGCGCCATCGCCGGCGACGGCGAGGTCGAGGTAACCTTCGCCAATGAACGCCCGGGAATGACGGCTGAGCGGATCCGCCTGCCCGAGCTTTCCAAGCGCCCGACGGCGCATGAGCTCGCGGTGACCCGCGGTCTCGGCGACTCGATGGCCCTCAGGCTCGCCTGCCATGACGAGAAGGTGCATGCAACGATGGCGCCGCAAGGCTCCGACGCCCGCGCCATCTTCGACGCCGTCGAGCAGGCGCGCGTGGAATCGATCGGCTCGCTGCGGATGGAAGGCGTCGCCGCCAACCTGCGCTCCATGACCGAAGAGAAATATGCCAAGGCGAATTTCTCCGGCATCGAACGCCAGGAAGACGCGCCCGTCGGCGAAGCCGTCGCCATGATGGTGCGCGAGAAGCTGACCGGCCAGAAGCCCCCGGCCTCGGCCGGCAAGGTGCTCGATCTCTGGCGTTCCTTCATCGAGGACAAGGCGGGGTCGGAGCTCGACAATCTCGCAGAGGTGATCACCGATCAGCAGGCGTTCTCCAAGGTCATCCGCAACATGCTATCGGCCATGGAAATGGCCGAGGAATACGGCGACGACGACAGCCAGCCCGATTCCGACGACGACACCGATCAGGAAAACCAGCCGAACGGTGAGGAACAGGATCAGGACGAGGTCGACGAAGACGCGGGCTCCGATGCTGCCCCCGTCGAAGACAGCGAAGTCGCCGACGAGCAGATGGAGGACGGCGAGACCGAAGGCGCCGAGATCTCCGACGACGACATGATGGAGGAAGGCGAGGACGATTCGGAAACGCCGGGCGAAACCCGCCGTCCGAACACCCCCTTCGACGATTTCAACGAGAAGGTCGACTACCACGTCTTCACCGAGGAATTCGACGAGACGATCACGGCCGAAGAGCTGTGCGATACGGCCGAGCTGGAACGCCTGCGCGCCTTCCTCGACAAGCAGCTCGCGCACCTGCAGGGTGCCGTCGGCCGCCTTGCGAACCGCTTGCAGCGACGCCTAATGGCACAGCAGAACCGCTCCTGGGATTTCGACCTGGAAGAGGGTTATCTCGACCCGGCGCGCCTGACGCGCATGATCATCGACCCGATGCAGGCGCTCTCCTTCAAGATGGAGCGCGACACGCAGTTCCGCGATACGGTCGTGACGCTGCTGATCGACAACTCGGGCTCGATGCGCGGCCGTCCGATCACGGTTGCCGCCACCTGCGCCGACATTCTGGCGCGCACGCTCGAGCGCTGCGGCGTCAAGGTCGAGATCCTTGGCTTCACCACCAAGGCCTGGAAAGGCGGACAGGCGCGCGAGCAATGGCTCGCCAGCGGCAAGCCGCAGACACCGGGCCGCCTTAACGACTTGCGCCATATCATCTACAAGTCCGCCGATGCCCCGTGGCGTCGTGCCCGTAGCAATCTCGGCCTGATGATGCGCGAGGGCCTGCTCAAGGAAAACATCGACGGCGAAGCGCTGATCTGGGCGCACAACCGCCTGCTCGCCCGCCGCGAACAGCGCCGCATCCTGATGATGATCTCGGACGGCGCGCCGGTCGACGATTCGACGCTGTCGGTCAATCCGGGAAACTACCTGGAGCGCCACCTGCGCGCCGTCATCGACCGCATCGAGACCCGTTCGCCGGTCGAGCTTCTCGCCATCGGCATCGGCCACGACGTCACGCGCTACTACCGCCGCGCCGTCACCATTGTCGATGCGGACGAACTGGCGGGCGCGATGACCGAGCAGCTCGCATCGCTCTTCGAAGATCAGGCCGCGCAGCCGCGAGGCGGACGCATCCGCCGCGCCGGCTGATCGCCGATGAGCTCTTTCAGGATTGCACGAACGCACGTCGCGCGAACGATGCTGGTGTCACTTGGCCTGCTCGCCTGCGCACCGCCATCTGGCGCCGGTGGTCCGACGGTGGTGAAAACAAGCGTGATTTCCGACTTCAAGATCGGCTCGGACGAAAAACGGTTCGGGCCTTTCGAATTCCTGGGCGGGCTGGAAATGGTCTCCGGCGACCGGCTGTTCGGCTCGCTGTCGTCGATCCGTTTTCGATCCGACCACACCCATTTCGTCGGCGTGCTGGACACCGGCCACTGGATGACCGGGCGCGCCGAACGCGATGCGAAAGGGCGTCTCTCGGCCTTGGCGGATGTCGAGATCACGCCGATGCGCAATCGCGTCGGTCAAATCGTCGAGGGCAAGGGCCACATGGACGCCGAAGGCCTGGCGCTGCAGGGCGACCATGTGCTGGTCTCCTTCGAACAGGACCATCGCGTCGATGTCTATCCCGATCCGGGCTTTGCGACGTCACCTGCCATCGACACCGTTCCCATTCCCTTCCCGCGAAAATCCTTGCGCGCCAACCGGGGCTTCGAGACCGTGGCCGTGGCGCCGCCGGGAAGCCCGCTGAAAGGCGGCACGCTGATCGTCGCGGAACGCAGCCTGGATGCTGGCGGCAACGCCTATGCGGCCATTCTCGACGGACCGCTGAAGGGTCGCCTTGCGCTCGCGCGCTCCGGCGACTTCGACGCAACCGATGGAGCATTCCTGCCCGATGGCGACCTGCTCATCCTGGAACGCCGCTTCAACATGGCCGATGGCATCGGCATGCGCATCCGCCGCATCAAGTCTTCGGACGTCCGCCCCGATTCTGTCATGGACGGCGAGGTCGTGCTCCAGGGTGACTTCGGCCACCAGATCGACAACATGGAAGGCCTTGATGCCTTCCAGGCCGACGACGGCACCACGCACGTCGTCATCGTCTCCGACGACAACCACTCGATCCTGCAGCGCAATCTGATGCTGGAGTTTCGGCTGGTCGACTAGCGCGACTTTTGTGCAGCACAGCCTAGGCGCTCAACGTGTTCTTATAGACCCTCCCGTCCTTCATGATAACCGCAAGGTTGTTTTCCGGGTCGTTGAGAAGATTGATGTTCTCCAGGGGGTTGCCGTCCACGACGAGCATGTCGGCGAAAGCCCCCGCCTCCAGGACGCCGATCTTCCCCTGATAGGGGTTGCGCGGGCCCGACAGCGCCAGAAGTTCGGCATTCGTCGATGTTGCCGTCCGCAGGATTTCATCATTTGTGTACCAGCGGCTGAGATGCGTGAGCATGGTTCCCTGTCGCGCGGTCATCTCGGGCGAAAACAGCATGTCCGAGCCCCATGCGGTCTTGATGTTGTATTTGCGCGCGAACTCGTAGGCGACGAGTGAACCGGCAATGACCTGGTGCAGGCGGTCGGCAGAAGGGCCGGTCAGGGGAACGGAGTCCTCCACCGACAGGAAGGGCTGAATGCTGAGCCAGATCCCCTTGTCCCCCATCATCCTTGCCGTGTCCTCGTCCATCAGATGCGCATGTTCGATACAGGCTGCCCCGGCCGCTATGGCGCGTTGGATGGTTTTGGGCGCATAGGCATGGACGGTGACGTAGGTATTCCAGTCCTGCGCCACGTTGACGGCGGCGCGAAGATCCTCGAGGCTGAACGTCGTCATGTCGAGCGGGCTGCGCGGCGACGATACGCCGCCGCCGCCGACCATCTTTATCTGCGAGGCGCCCTGCATCAGCTGCTCGCGAACGCGAAGCTGCACCTCGCCGATGCTGTCGGCGATCGCCGCGCCGCCCGACGTCTCGACGATGCTGAGCCGGGCGGGGTTGCGGGGGATTTCGGACAGCATGCGCAGATCGCCGTGGCCGCCCGATGTGGTGATCAGCGCACCGGAAGGATAGATGCGCGGGCCGGGGATCGTGCCATTGTCTATCGCCTGCTTGAAGGTGAAGACAGGCCCGCCGAGATCGCGCACCGCGGTGAAGCCGCGCAGCAGCGTGCGCTCGGCTTCGGCCGTCGATGCCGTGTAGATCAAGCCGGGATCGCCCGTCGTTGCAAGGAGGATAGGAACGGCGGCAAAGAGCGTGTGCCAGTGCATGTCGATCAAGCCCGGCATCAAGACACGATCGCCGCAGTCGATGACCGTCGCGCCGTCAGGCGGCGGGCTGTTGGTCGTGTCGATGGACGCGATCTTGTTGCCCTCGATCAGGACCTGAATGCCGGACTGAGCCGCCGCCGACTTGCCGTCGAACAACTTCGCTTGCCTCAGAAGGATCTTGGAGGGCGGCGCCGATGCATGCGCCATGGCGAACGGCGGGCGAGCGGCGGTAAACAGTGCCGCTCCGATCCCGGCCAGAACCCCTCGTCGCGTGAAATCCTCCAGGCGCCGGGATGCCCGCTGGATTTCAGGCGCTGAGCAGCCGCAGCCCATGCCGTGAACGAGATGCTGATATTTTCCACCCAAGCGGATCATGGTGCACTCCCTGCTTCGACTTTGTACCGGTAGCGACGAGGGAAACGCTGTCGCAACAGCGCAACCCCTGCTGGTGAGCCGGCAGCGTAACGAGGCACAATCATGTGCAACTCGTAAGTACGTTACGGTAAAAGCGGGCGTAAATTTTGAAGCCGGGGGCCGGTTGATTTGCCAGTGTCGAGCTGTACGCTGCCCCTGTTGGCAACACTGGTGACGCAGCACGACGCAGAGATTGGAAATGTCAGGCATCACGATTGTCTCCGCCCGAACGGTCACCAGGCCGTTCACGCCAGGCGATGCAGAAGAGGTTTTCTCCTGTATGTCGCCGGGGATCACCCGTTTCATGTCTTGGGAGCCACCGTCCTCACTGGCTGAATTCGAGCATATCTGGCGGGATTGGCTGCCGTCGATCGAGGATCGCTCCGACCTTCACCTTGTTGCTCGCGCGCGAGACGGCGGTCGGTGCCTGGGCATCGTCGGCCTCCATGACCTGGCGTCGGGAAAGCCGGAGCTCGGCATCTGGCTCCGGGAGAGCGTCCATGGACGAGGCTTCGGGCGGGAACTCATCGGTTCGGTCGCGGCATGGGCCAGCGAGAACGCGATCGTCGAGTATTTCAAATATCCGGTCGCCGAACATAACATGGCCAGCAGGCGGATCGCGGAGGCCCATGGCGGCCACGTTGCCGGACAGCGGATCCACCCCAAATACAGATCGGTCCTCTGAATTATCCCGCCCATCCGCACACCGGTGTCAAAGCCGCCGCGAGCCGAATAAGCTTCGCGAACCCGGGGCGCGATTTGCGGCTCAGCGGGCGCCGGCGGCCTGCATCGGCCGAAGCACGTTCATGAGCGCGCCATAGGGCAGCAGCATCACAAGGCCGACGATCACCTTGACGGAGAAATCGCCGATAGCCCAGGAGATCCAGCGCTGCGCCTGCGCCGAAAAGACCCCGAGGATGGGCGAGGATTCGAGCGCGAAAAGGTCGTTCGGACCAAGGAAGACGAAGAATGCAGCAAAAGCGAAGGAGAAGAAGATTAAAGTATCCAGCATCGAGCCAACAAGCGAGCCGACCAGCGGCGCGCGCCACCAGGCCTGACGGCGCAGGCGGTTAAAGACGGCGATGTCGAGGAACTGACCGGCGAGATAGGCCGCGCCGGAAGCGATGGCGATGCGCGGCACCGACGTGAAGAACGAGAGCGCAACGCCAACCACGAAGCCGGCGAACACCACCTTTCGCGCAGCCTGCGGGCCGAACTGACGGTTGGTGAGATCGGTGATCAGGAAGGCGACCGGATAGGTGAAGGCGCCCCAGGTCAAAAGGTCGGCCAGATTGATGCCGGCAAACTGCGCGTCCACCGGAAACTGCACGAGGAAGTTCGAGGCGACGACGACAAGTGTCATCAGCGCGACGTAGACAACGGTATTGCGCGTCTTAAGCATTTTTTTATCCTGGGGTATGCCACCAGTTGGAGTGATCGGCAGGCAAAGCAAAAGGCTTGTGCGGATATTATCCGTTCAAGCCTTTTGAAGCCTTATAGCAGAAGCGCAGTCGAAGCTCAGGCAGCAACTGCGGCTTCGGCAGCCTTCTTGACGATCTGGCGGCGCAACAGACGAGCGCGCATCGACAGTTCGCCTTCGCTTGCCTTGATCAGGAAAGCATCGAGGCCGCCACGGTGCTCTACGGTACGAAGGGCAGCAGCCGAAACGCGAAGACGGTAACGCTGGCCGAGCGCGTCGGAAATCAGCGTAACCTGGCACAGGTTCGGGAGGAACCGGCGCTTGGTCTTGTTGTTGGCATGGCTGACATTGTTGCCAACGAGGACTGCCTTGCCGGTCAATTCGCACATGCGGGACATGGGACACCTATTCTTGTTTTTCTCGGCCATCAATTGCCGACCCGCGCAAAATCGGGCTTGCAATCCAACAGGCCATGATTGGAAAGTTGCGGTTCTATAATCAGACAGGCCGGGCGCGTCAAGCCAAACCTTGGCGTTTCCCGCAATTCCGTCAAAAAGCTCGTGTTTTCTTCGCGACGCAACAGGCGTATAGACCGTGCTGTACGGCTTTACCAGCCTGCCGGAACAAGGCAGATTTCATGGCTCAATTGGGCAAACGGATTTTCATCTCGGCAATCGCGGCACTGGCCGCGCTTCCAGCCAGTGCTGGCGAGGTCCAGCACCGAACGGAATACAGGGTTTCCCTTGGAATTCTGACGATCGCACGCGCGGCCTTTCTCACGAGGATCGAAGACGACAGGAGTTATGAGATCTCCGGCGACATCAGTTCGGCCGGCCTTGCCGATCTGGTGACCAACATCTCGGCCAAGACCAGCGTCGACGGCGTGCTGCGCGGCGACCGGCTGCAGGCCTCGCGATACCACCTCTACTACAAGAGCGGCAAGCGCGCACGCACCTACGATGTCCGCTACGATAACGGCAACATCACCTCCACGACGGTCAGGCCCCCACGCCGGCTGCCGGCGAACTGGGTCGGTGTGCCGGCAGGCGACATGCGCTCGGTGCTCGACCCGATCTCCGGCCTGATCTTCCCGGCGGGCACCAATGTTTGTGCCCAGAAGCTTCCGATCTATGATGGCGAGATGAGGATGGACCTCGTGCTCTCGCCAAAGGGCTCGAAGGATTTTGCGACGGAAGGCTTCAGTGGCAAGGCGACCGTCTGCAACGTCCGTTTCGTGCCGAGGTCCGGTTACAAGAAGGGCCGCAGCGACATCGAATACCTGAGCAAGAGCAGCCGCATGGAAATCTGGTTTGCCAAGGCCGCGGCGGCGAATGTATATGCTCCTGTCTATGTCCGTATCCCGACGCAATACGGGCCGGTGACCATTACCGCGGTGAAATACACAGCAGGCTGACGGAGTTGATGTCTCCGTGAAGGGGGACGAGTGAAGCTTCGGGCAACTTTGATCGGGTTCACGGCCATTCTCATGTGGTCGTTTCTGGCGCTGTTTACGGCAGCTTCGGGAAAGATGCCGCCGTTCCAGCTTTCCGCCATCTGCTTTGCCATCGGCAGCATTCCCGGGCTGCTGGTGCTGATCCTCAATCCATCGCGCCTGGCGTTGCTGAAGCAGCCAGCCAAGGTGTGGATCGTCGGCATTGCCGGGCTGTTTGGATACCACTTTCTCTATTTTACGGCGCTGCGCAACGCGCCGGCCGTCGAGGCCGGGCTGATCGCCTACCTCTGGCCCCTGCTGATCGTTGTCGGTTCGGCACTGCTGCCGGGCGAGCGGCTTCGCTGGTATCACGTCGTCGGCGCTCTCGCCGGCCTGAGCGGCACCTTCCTGATCGTCGGGCGCAACGGCATCGACTTCGATGGTGCCTACGCCATCGGCTATGGCGCCGCCATCCTCTGCGCTTTCACGTGGTCGGGATATTCGCTGCTGACGCGGCGTTTCGATGCGGTATCGACCGATGTCGTCACCGGCTTCTGCCTTGCGACATCGGTTCTGTCGCTGCTTTGCCACCTGGGACTTGAAACCACCATATGGCCGGAATCGACGTTCGAATGGATCGCCGTCGCCGGGCTCGGGCTTTTCCCGGTGGGAGCGGCCTTCTACGCCTGGGACCACGGCGTCAAGAACGGCGACATCCAGATCCTCGGTGCGGCAAGCTATGCCGCACCGCTTTTCTCGACCCTGATCCTGACGATCTTCGGCTTTGCCGAACCGAGCTGGCGCATCGCGCTCGCCTGCCTCCTGGTGACGGGCGGGGCAGTGCTTGCCGCCCAGGAGATGTTTCGGCGAAGGCGGACGCCGGCAGGACAGGCCGCCGCCTAGCGCATTCGCGGCCGCCTCCCGGAGCGTTCGTTCGGGATTGGATTATCGACCGAAGGCGCGCCGAAGCCGAAAACGCAAAAAGCGGGCATCGCTGATGCGATGCCAGCCGGATTGCCGCGCCGGCGGTTGCGTTTGGAACTCCTCCCGGCTCTGCGCCGCGGTCGACGCGCCGCCGTGAGCTTTGGCCACGCGCTAAATGTCGTGATGTATGTCCTGGTGCGTGCCGCACGCGGCAACCAAAAAGGGCGCCCGTCAGGGGCGCCCTTTTTCGATCACTAGGCTTTCAACTCCTTTTGGAGTACCGAAATCCTTATTCCGAAGCCACATCGGCGAGAACCGGAGCATCGCCGGACGAAGCCTCGCCCTCGCCCGAAGCCTCTGCTTCGCCTTCCGCGCCGCGGCGCGGGCGACGGGGGCGGGTGCCGGTGCTGCGGCGGCGCGGCTGGCGTTCACGCGGCTGGCCGGCTGCACTTTCCTCATCCATGGAGACCTCTGCCGGGATGCCCTCGATGACCGGCTGCGGGCCAGTGCCATCGATGACCTCAGGCTGCGGCTCAACAGCGGCAACCGGAGCCGACCGCTCTTGCTGGCGGCGCGGCTGACGGGCGGGCTGATCCTCGTTTCGGCGCGGCTGTTGCTGCGCCTGCTCGTCCGAACGGCGCGGCTGTTGCTCCTGCTCGTCCGAGCGGCGCGGCTGCTGCTGCGGCTGCTCGTTCGAGCGGTGCGCCTGCTGCTCTTCCGAGCGGCGCTGACGATGCTCCTGCTGCTGGCGCGGCGGCTGAACGACGACGACATCGTCATTGTCCAAGCCATCATTATCATCGCCGTCAGGGCCTTCGCCGTATTCGTTGCGGTCGTCGCGCTGGAAGCGTTCCTGCATCTGCGCCTGTGCGGCGGCAATGATGCGATTATAGTGTTCGGCGTGCTGCAGGTAGTTTTCGGCCATCACGCGGTCGCCGGAGCTGTGGGCATCGCGGGCGAGTTGCGCATATTTTTCAGCGATGTGCTGGGCAGTGCCTCGGATCTTAACGTCTGGGCCGGAGCTATCGTAGCTCCGCGTCAGCGGATTTCCGCCCTTGCGGTTGAAATTGTTGTTGTTATTGCTTCCACCGCCGCCGCCGCCGTTGTTACTGCCACGCCCGCGACCGCGCTTATTCTGCTGTCCTGGCCTCATCGATCGTTCACCTGAATTCTCTGTTTGTGTGGAGTGATGGCACCAACCGCCGTGACCGGACAAACCGTCTCAGGCCCTCGTGCCGCAAGCATACTGCGCCTCCGCGCCGACCTGCCGCTTATTCTCAAGTCAGTTTGACTGATTCACGCATTGGGTCGTGTTCAACCTTTAAAACTCTCGTTTAAAAGAGCGGACCCCCGAGGCCGAGCTAGTATCGAACGAATCGTCGTTCTGTCCTATCTCTCCAACGCGTGGGGGCAACCTATATTGCTTCCCGTGGAAATCCAAGCCTTTTCTTCGCAATGCCGCCAATGTCCTATTCGATGCTTAACTTTGTCGCCGATCACTTGAGCGCGAACACCAGAACCCGGTCATTCTGACCGTAATCCTTTACGGATTCCAGGAACTTGAAACCCTCGGCTTCAAATAGGCCTGTCACGTCGTTCCGCTGATCGTAGCCTATCTCAAGTCCAATAACGCCGCTGGGCTGCATGAACCTTGCAGCATCCTTGGCGATGGCTTTGTAAGCGTCAAGCCCGTCCTGGCCGCCATCCAGCGCGACAGCCGGATCAAATTTCGTCACTTCGGGCGCAAGACCGTGAATGACACTGGACGCTATATAGGGCGGATTTGAGACAATCGCGTGAAACGACCCCCGGATGTTCTCGAACCAGCTGGATTGAATGGTTTCGAACCGATCCTGCAACCCGTTTCTTTCCGCGTTTGATCGTGCCGTCCTCAATGCATCTGCCGATATGTCGCTGCCGATGCCTGACGCGTCCGGACATTCGCTCAACAGCGCAAGGCATATTGCCCCGGTTCCGGTTCCCAAGTCCAGAATGTGGATATTGCCATCCGTCCTTGCAAGGTCCCGCAGATAGGGAAGCATCGTATCAACGAGAATTTCCGTATCGGGCCGCGGTTCCAGCGTCTCGGCCGAAAGCGACAACGGCAGGCCGTAGAACTCGCGCGTACCAAGAATTCGGTGAACGGGCTCATGCGACAGCCGTCGCTCGATGGCCGCCTGAACGGTCGGGAGCCTGGCCCCGACAGGATCGCTCCCGCGTGTCAGCATCTCCGTCGCCGACAGGTCGAGGAGACCGGCCATCAGCACGCGAGCGTCGGTCGCCGGGTCTTCGATGCCGGCTTCGGTGAAGCGTCGGCGGGCCTCGGCCAGCATCTGGGAAACCGTAGGCTCGGCCTGTTTCCCGCTCTCGGTCATTGCTGTTCGCCGAGTTGCGCCAGCTGGCTTGCCTGATAGTCCGCCATCAGCGCATCGACGATCTCATCGATCTCGCCCACCATCATCCGGTCAAGCTTGTAGAGTGTCAGGTTGATGCGGTGGTCGGTGACGCGCCCCTGCGGAAAATTGTAGGTGCGGATGCGCTCCGAACGGTCACCGGAGCCGACCTGGCTCTTGCGGTCGGCGGAACGTTCGCTATCGGCGCGCTGGCGCTCGGCGTCGTAGAGACGCGAGCGCAGAACCTGCATCGCCTTGGCGCGGTTCTGATGCTGCGATTTCTCCGAGCTCGTCACCACGATGCCTGTCGGCAGGTGGGTGATGCGAACCGCCGAGTCAGTCGTGTTGACGTGCTGGCCGCCCGCACCCGACGAGCGCATCGTATCGATGCGGATGTCTTCCGCCCGAACCTCGATATCGATCTCTTCGGCCTCGGGCAGAACCGCAACCGTTGCCGCAGACGTATGGATGCGTCCGCCTGCTTCCGTCTCGGGCACGCGCTGCACGCGGTGCACGCCGGATTCGAACTTTAGCTTGGCGAACACGCCCTTGCCGGTGATCGTCGCAATGATTTCCTTGAAACCGCCGGCTTCACCCTCGCTGGACGAGAGGACCTCGACCTTCCAGCCGTGGGCCGCCGCATAGCGCTCGTACATGCGGAAGAGGTCGCCGGCAAAAAGGGCTGCCTCCGAGCCTCCGGTGCCGGCGCGGATTTCGAGGATCGCGCTCTTTTCGTCGGCGGCGTCCTTCGGCAGCAGCAGAATCAGGATCTCCTGTTCCAGCGCCTCGATCCGCTCCTTCACATCAGGCAGCTCGACCTCCGCCATATCGCGCATTTCGCGATCGACGGATTTGTCTTCCAGAAGCGACTCGAGATCGGTCAGTTCCGCCAGCGCCTTCTCGTACTCGCGGATCTTTGTCACAACAGGCTGCAGCTCGGAATATTCAGAGGCAAGCTTGACGTAGACCTCGGCCGGCGGGCCGGCCGACATGCGCGCTTCGATCTCGCCGAAGCGGCGTTCCAGCTCGCGCATCTTTTCAACGGGAAGCTTCGCCACCCTTCACTCCGATTCTGCTTGTCTATGTCTAAAGAGGAATATTGTGAGCGTCGGCGAAGTGGGCAAGCAGCTCGCGTATCGACGTCGACGTCTTGGTATCGTCCAGCGCCTCGTTCATGGCTTTGCCCAGCGCCTCGGCATCGAGGCCGAGCAGCATCGCCTTGACGGGGCCGATCGAGGCCGGCGACATCGACACCGAGCGGAACCCGATTCCGAGCAGCGCCATCGCCGAAATCGGCTTTCCCGCCAGTTCGCCGCACAGTGTCACCGGTGTATTGTTGCGCTGGCCGGCGCGCACGATATCGCGCAGGATCCTGAGGAACGGCTTGCCGAGCGGATCGAAACGATCCGACACCCGGGCATTGCCCCGATCGACAGCCATCGCGAACTGGAAGAGGTCGTTGGAGCCGACGGAAACGAAATCGACGGCAGCCATCAGCTCGTCGAGCTGCCACAGCAGCGACGGCACCTCGAGCATTGCGCCGAACTGCAGCTTGCGCGGCAGGCCGTGGCCGAAACGCGAGAGATGCTGCACTTCCTTCTGCAGAAGTTCGCGCACTGCGGCGATCTCCGTAACCTCGGTCACCATCGGCACCATAAGCTTCAATTCGACGCCGGCCGCCGCCTTCAGCATGGCGCGAAGCTGCGTGCGCAACAGTCCCGGACGGTCGAGCGAGAGGCGGATAGCGCGCCAGCCCAGCGCCGGGTTTTCTTCCTCGTGGCCCCGGAAATACGGCACCACCTTGTCGCCGCCGATATCGAGCGTACGGAAGGTCACGACGCGGCCCGCCGCCTGCTTCAGCACATTGCGGTAGAACATCTCCTGCTCTTCAGCCTTCGGCATCGTCGAGGCGATCATGAACTGGAGTTCGGTGCGGAACAGCCCGATGCCCTCGGCGCCCGACTCCGCAAGCTGCGGCAGGTCGACCAGGAGGCCGGCATTCATCATCAACGACACGCGCTGCCCATCCTTGGTCAGCGGCTCGACGGCGCGTAGCGCCCGGAATTGCTCCTGCCGGCGTGCGCGGAAGCGCACCTTTTCCTCGTAGGACCGCTGATGCTCCGGCAAGGGCCTGAGATGCACATGGCCGCCATCGCCGTCGATGATCAAGGCGTCGCCATTTTCGGCAAGCGCCACGATGCCCGCGGCCTGGCCGATGACCGGGATGCCCATGGCACGGGCGACGATAACGACGTGGCTGGTAACGGCGCCCTCTTCCAGCACCAGGCCACGGACGTTTGCACGCGGATAGTCGAGGAGTTCGGCAGCACCCATGGCACGCGCCAGGATGATCGCATCGCTCGGGAAACCGTCACCGGCCGTGCGGCCGGTATAGCCGGTCAGCTGCCGGAGCAGGCGGTTCGCCAGATCCTCGAAATCATGCATCCGCTCGCGCAGATAGGGGTCCGTCATGCGGATCATGCGCGCCTTGGTGTCGCTCTGTACCTTCTCGACCGCGGCTTCCGCCGTCAGGCCGTTGCGGATCGCTTCCTCGAGCTTGCGCACCCAACCCTGGTCGTGAGCGAACATCCGATAGGTTTCGAGAACCTCCCGGTGCTCGCCTTCCATCGACATGTCGCGTTGCGACAGAAGGTCGTCGATCGAGATGCGCAGCGAACCCAGCGCCTCGGAAAGCCGCCGGATTTCCTTGTCCGAATCCTCGTTCAAAAGGTTCGTGACGACGATGCGCGGCTCGTGCAGCACGACATAGCCGAGGCCGATGCCCTCGTTGTAGGTGTCGCCATCGATCGTCACCGAACGCGTCAGGTCGAGTTCGAGACCCGGTTTGGTGATCTTCTTGAGCTCGCCGGTGGCGATCATCTCGGCAAGCACCATCGCCGTCGTCTCGAGGGCCTCGAGCTCTTCCTCGCGATAGTTGCGGCTTGCCTTGTTCTGCACGACGAGAACGCCGAGCGAGCGGCCGGTACGCAGAATCGGCACGCCGAGGAACGAGTGGTAGATTTCTTCGCCCGTCTCCGGCAGGTAGCGGAAGGCCGGGTGAGACTGCGCGTCGGAAAGATTGAGCGGCTGCGCCGACGCCGCGATGGTGCCGACGAGGCCCTGGCCCATCTTCAGCTGCGCCAGGTGGACGGCCTCGCGGTTGAGACCTTCGGTTGCATAGAGCTCGAGCACGCCGTCGGCGCGCAGCACGTAGACGGAGCAGACCTCCGCCACCATGTTGCCGGCGATCTGACGCACGATCCGGTCGAGGCGCTCCTGTGGCTCCAGCGGCTCCGCCATCAACTCGCGTAGCCGCCTGAGCAGTACGCGCGGACCGCCGGAAAGGTCTCTCATTGCGTCTCAAGCTCCAAAACAAAAGCAAAGTAACCCGGCAGACAAGCCGCGTCATTTCTCAACTTGAACGCGCGACCAGCTTGCTGGGAATCAATTCTTATCCAGACCGTAGCAGGAATGCAAAGTCCTGACAGCGAGTTCCGCATAAGGACCGTCGATCAGGATGGAAATCTTGATTTCCGAGGTCGTGATCGCCTTGATGTTGATGCCCTTGTCGGCCAGCGCCTTGAAGGCGGTGGCGGCAACGCCGGCATGGCTGCGCATACCGATGCCGATGACCGACACCTTCACCAGGCCCGATTCGTTCTGCACGACGTCGTAGCCGATCTTGTCCTTGTTCTCGCCGAGGACCTTGATGGCCTTCTCGACGTCGCCCGACGGCACGGTGAAGGTCATGTCGGTCTTCGAGCCGTCCTCGGAGATGTTCTGGACGATCATGTCGACATTGATGTGGCTTTCGGCCAGCGGCCCGAAGATCGCGGCGGAGACGCCCGGCCGGTCGGCAAGGCGGCGAAGCGAGATCTGAGCCTCATCCTTGGCATATGCGATGCCGGTGACTACTTCCTGTTCCACGATTTCTTCCTCGTCACAAATCAGCGTTCCGGGCGGATTCAACAAATCACCCATGCCCGGCGCATCGGGATCTTCAAACGACGAACGCACGAATGTGCGCACCTTGAACACCATGGCAAGCTCGACCGAGCGAACCTGCAGAACCTTGGCGCCGAGCGAGGCCATTTCGAGCATTTCCTCGAAGGCGATCTTCTTCAGTCGGCGTGCCTGCGGCACGATGCGCGGGTCGGTCGTGTAGACGCCGTCGACGTCGGTATAGATATCGCAGCGATCGGCTTTGACCGCAGCTGCGATCGCGACTGCCGAGGTATCCGAGCCGCCGCGCCCGAGCGTTGCGATGCGGTTGTCAGGCCCGAGCCCCTGGAAACCGGCGATGACGGCAACCTGGCCCTCGCCCATGCGCTTGACGATGTCGGCGCCGTCGATTTCGAGAATGCGCGCAGCGCCGTGTGCATTGTCGGTGTGGATCGGGATCTGCCAGCCCTGCCAGGAGCGCGCATTGATGTCCATCGCCTGCAGCGCGATCGCCAGCAACCCCGAGGTCACCTGCTCGCCCGAGGCCACGATCGCATCGTATTCGCGCGCATCGTAGAACGGCGAATCGCCGCCGACCACCTTCGGCATTCCCTGCACCCAGCCGACCAGTTCGTTGGTCTTGCCCGACATCGCGGAAACGACGACAGCCACCTCATGGCCTGCATCGACCTCGCGTTTGACGTGGCGGGCAACGTTCTTGATGCGGTCCAGATCAGCGACGGAGGTACCGCCGAATTTCATTACGATGCGTGCCATATGCCTCTACCACAGCCCGAACATGATGCCGAAAGGTGTGAAGCGGTTTCGGACGCCATCATGCTCTATCTTTGCCAGACCGGGAGAGACGAAAGCCACACCCGGCATCACGAAGCCTTGGAAAGCGGCATGGCCGAAGAGCCAGGGATTGGGAGTTCTGGAACCCTTCTAAAGCCTTGCGCCCCAAGGGCCCAAGTTGCGGCGTCTCTTAGCGAGTTTGTCGGGGGGTGGCAAGGTACGAAGCAGAGAATGAAGGCGCGACGGAATGGAAAGCCGGTCGCAGCCATTCGAAGCGCATGTGGTGCGCTCGCGGGGCGGCGATAGCGAGGGCGGCCGGGGTTCGCGCGCGCCCCGCGCTGGGGGCCGCGCCTGAGCCGATTTGCTGAGTCCACCCAGGGGATGACGTTCAACGTCAGGCGCGTGATCGGAAAGGATTACTCGACCGTCGCGTCAACCTGCATCGCTGTCCTTGCGACCGAGATCTATCGGTTCGCGCCGATGGCTGATCAGATCGAGTATGTCCGCTACCTGATCATTCTGGGGCTGTTGATGGCATGCGTCGGAATTGCCACCGCCGCCGTCAGCCACCTCAAGAAACGCGGTGCCTTTCGTGAACCGAATGCTCTCTACTGACATGGAAAGAGCATTCGGAAAGTGTATTGCAGCAACAGCTGACGCAAATCGAGCTTGCACTGAAAGGCTTGCGCCCTGGCGGCGCAAACATCGGGGAACTCTGCAGATCGTCGCCAGGAGACGGGCGCCAGTAGACGGGCGATTGACTACGCTCAGAGCCTCTCTCTGTGTCCCGGACGCCTCAAAGCCCCGACAGACAGACAGTAAGTCCGATGTTTATTTTGCAGCCAATAGTGTAACAGCACCGGATCAAACAATATAAATCCGGCCCTTCCGAAAAAATAGCGCCGCCGCCTATTTTCAAAGGAATGCAACTGTGATTCTTCTTTCTCCACAAGTATGCGGCGTAGAATGATTCGCGACTGTCTTTGATGCTGAATGATTTGGCGGAGATTGCGAATGATCGATACTGATATCGAAAGCTGGGCACTCGCCAGGGCCCACCATATTGTCCTCAACGAGGGCCTGAGCCTTGCAAAGGCAGCACAGGATCTCGATCGCAAGCGGTCGCGCTCCCTTGTTTACGAGCTGCGACGGGTCATAACGGCAGCCATTCTGGAAGCCCACGCGGCATCCACGCATTCCGACCCCTCCCAATCGATGCAGCCGGAGCCGAGGCTCTTGCAGGATCAGGGCGCGGCGTGAGCGCGAGCGGCGGCTCCTTTCCCGGCTGCGTATTTTGCCGCCTTGCCTTGATACCTACACGTCCCTGCCCTCATCCCTGTGCTCGTCACAGGATCCAGCCAAGGCGCGTCGGCGTCGTGAATGACACGCTTCGGTGTTGGACAAGAGTTTTCCGCAATTAGCTAGCAACTGCCACCAGACTTGGAGCCGCTCGAGCGCATAGGATCGCGGCGGGTGGCCGCGGCCGAACGGCGACTTCTCCCGGAGCGCCAGGATCGTCAGGCGCTTGAAGTTCTGATATTCCGCGCGGCGTCGATCGATCCAGTCTTCCTTCCGGTTCTTCTGCTTGATGTGGCCTCCGGCGTACTTGCCATCGATGTGGATTTCGCCCTCGAGCATCATCCGGAAACGACGGCTGGCTACCGCCTCGCGCACCTACATGAGCAGGACCCATGCGGTCTTGTACTGGACGCCCAGCTCGCGGGAAAGCTGCAGGGCGCTCTTGCCCTTCACCGAGTTCACCGAGAACTCTCGGCGGCACGCCTGACGCTTGAAGCGGCGACGCCGGACCTCCCAGCAGTTCTCGTGCGAGAAGTGCACGCAGGTCGGCCGGCCTTCCGTCTCCGGCGGATGACGCAGAAGGCCTTGCACGACTTGTCGTCGTACGAGCGGAGGTGGTTAAGCGTGAACGTCAGGCATAGGGCGAGAGCAGGAAGTGCTGGTTGCCCCAATATTTCTACCCTCCAGAGCGCCTCCAGGTCGGGCGCGGCTTTGCGCGGCTACGGAATGACGGACGGCAGGTTGTCGAGACCATGTTCAATTCCCTGGAAAATACGCAATACGACGGGACCTCGCCGCGGTCGGCGAGAAGAAGGTCAGCGTTGTCGTATCCGTATGATCCTGAACATGAGGCGGACCTCACCAGGGCGATCCGTGCGGGTCGATCGCATGGTTAGAGCACTCCCTTATGGGTCGTTGACGACCAGCATAAATGCTATAATATTAGCAATTATCTTTTTCGGACAAGGACAAGTGCTATTATGCTAGCATTTAAAATGACATCTCCCTCCGAAGTGATCAGGGGCCTCTCGGAAAGAATCAAGCGACGCCGGATTGATGTTGGCCTCACCCAGAGGGAGCTAGCCGCAAGGGCAGGCGTTTCTTATGGCTCTCTTAGGCTACTCGAGGAAACGGGCAAGATATCGCTCGAAGCCCTTGTGAAGGTTGCGTTTGTCCTCGAGGGCGAAGGCGAATTCGACCGCTTGTTTCCGCCTCGACCGCCACAGACAATCGACGATGTCATCGACCGTCCGGTCAAGCAGAGGGTGCGCAGGAAATGAAATTCAACCCGATCCAAAAAATGAGCGTCGTCCTTGATCTCGCGGGGAGTAAGAGAAATCTAGGAACTCTCGCATGGAGCGGTAGCGAACGCAGGGCGTATTTTGAGTACGCGGCGGAATTCCTCGCTGCTCCGTTGTTGATATCCCCTTTTCACATGAGAACCAATCCGGGGCTGATTGCGGCACCCCGCGACCCGTTCGACGGGCTCCATGGCTTGTTCAACGACAGTCTGCCCGACGGATGGGGTCGACTCCTGCTTGACCGCCGTCTTCAAAGGGCCGGCATCGACTATCACCTGCTGACCCCGTTGGATCGCCTCTCTGTAGTTGGAAAGACCGGTATGGGAGCTTTGGCCTATATTCCCGATCTACCCGACGATCATAGGCAACTCGCCGAGGACACAGATTTGGATTGGTTCGTGGATCAGGTCCACCTGGTTCAAGCTGAGATGGATATTGCCGACATCGACACTTTGCAGTGCGCACAGGGCGGCTCCGCAGGTGCGCGACCAAAAATCATGATCGGTTTCAACAAGACTGCGGATTCGTTCATTCTGGATTACGGGCAGGAGATGGAAGCCGGTGCTGAACACTGGATGGTAAAGGCGCGAAGCGCTGCCGACGCCGCCGAAATTGGCGTCGAAGAAAAAGCTTACTCTTTGATGGCGCGCGCCGCGGGACTGGAGATGGCGGAGACGCGGATATTCGAAACAAGGAAAGGCAACCGTCTCTTCGCCACGAAACGGTTCGACCGAACACCTGCCGGCCGACTGCACATGCATACCGCCAGTGGCATCCTGAACGCCAGCCATCGCGAGGTGTCGTTGAACTACGAACAGCTCCACAAGTTAACGCTCATGATGACCCGCGACAGTTCCGAAGTGCTGCGGATGTTTCGAAACATGGTCTTCAACGTGTATGCTCGCAACCGGGACGACCACGCCAAGAACCATGCCTTCCTAATGAAGGGCGACGGGCGATGGACACTCTCTCCTGCTTACGATCTTACGTTCTCTTCAGGACCAGGAGGAGAACATAGCGCGGATGTCGCGGGCGAAGGGAGAAACCCAAGTATGCAGCACCTGCTGACCGTCTCCAGGGGAGCATCGATTTCCGATCAAAACGCGAAGGAGGTCATCGAGCAGGTCCGAGCTGCGATAGGCCGCTGGCCACAGTTTGCTGAGAAGGCAGGGCTGTCCAAATCCCGTACAACTGAGCTTGACCGGATCCTGAACGACAGAAAACCTCCTCAGACACTGCGTAGGCATGATGATCGCAATGACTTCGTGGTCTCCAACCCTTTACGCTCACGGAGACCGAAAAGCAGCGACGATGACGCCGACTACAATGCGGGCGGCGGCTTCAGCCCTACACGTTGATCGTCGATTCCGCGCTGGTAGCAGTTGCTAATAGCGGCGTTTTCTCCAGCCCAAGGACTTGGGTGCACTGGATTCCTGTGACGAGCAGGAATGAGGGGATGCTTATGTTGGAACAGACGAGTAAAATCAGTGGCTTGGCGCAAATCCGTCGCTCGATTCCCCACTCCCCAAACCCGTGCCTACAATTGCCGCGTCCCCTGCCGCAGCGTTGCCAAGGTGCCGATCGGCCCTGACTTCGGTTGTCGCCGCCGCAAATGCCGGCGGGACCGCCACTGCACCGGTCCGATGGTGATCTCGCCGGGCCAGGCCGGCGCGGTGGCCGCGCAAATGGCGATCGGCCTCTCCGGCAATGCATCGCGCCGCTCTGCCCTTGTCTGCCGCCACCTGCAAGGACCGGGCATTCGAACTCTTCAAGGAGCTGCGGACGGCGACTGCTGCCCATCTCTCCAGCAAGCGTCCCGAGCCGCAACCGGATGATGCTGCGTGATCGCCGGCTGGCATCGGAAAGCCCCTCCTTCGGCGCGCGGGGAAAGCTCCCGCCGCAGCCGCCCGAAAGGTGCAGTTGCAACCGGCCGCGGAAACGGGCAGCCTGTTGCGAGCCTGGGGGTATGCGGGCGGGCTCCATTGCTCGGCCCGGCGCGTCCGGCCAGGCCTCCGGCGCAAGGGCCCGATCCCATCATGACGCGAGCGCAGCAAATCGGTGTCATTGTCGGCCTCCTGATCGTCGCGGCCTTCACGATCCTGCGGGCAAGCGACCCCCCGCTCCTGCGTCAGATCAGGGACATCACCTTCGATGAATACCAGCGCATCAGACCCCGTCCCTTCGAAGCGACGCCTGTCCGGGTGATCGACATCGACGAGGCCTCGCTCAAGGAATTCGGCCAATGGCCCTGGCCGCGCGACAGGCTTGCGCTGCTCGTCGAGCGGCTGTCGCAGATGGGGGCGGCAGCCATCGCCTTCGACATTCTCTTCGCCGAGCCGGACCGTCTTTCACCGCGAAGCGTCATGCGCGATGTCGCAGGCGTCGACGCCTCGCTGCTTCGCCGGCTGCCCGACAACGACGAGATATTCGCCGGCGCGATTGCCGGACGGCCGGTCGTGCTTGGGTTCGGCCTGTCGACCGACGGCAACTACCGCCCGCCGGTCAAGGCAGGCTTTGCCTACACCGGCGAAAGCCCATTCAACGCCCCGCCCCGGCTGACGGCCGCCACGCCGCTGCGCCCGCAGCTGCAGATCAATGCCACCGGCATCGGGCATATCAGCCTCAACCCCGGAAACTATTCCTCGGTGGTCCGCCGGGTTCCGCTGCTCCTGACAGACGGCCAACAGCTGTATCCGAACCTCGCGATCGAGGCGTTGCGCGTGGCGCAGGGCGCCTCGACCTATGTCGTATCGACAGCCCCCGATGCGCCAGATACGCTGACCTCGATCAAGATCGGCGCCTTCGTCGTCCCGGTGACGGCGAACGGCGAGCTCTGGCTCTACACCAGCCCCGATGTCGCCGAGCGCTACATTTCAGCCGGACAGGTCCTTGAGCCCGATGGCGCTCCCCCGCAGGTCAGTGCCGCCGTGCAGGGCAGCATCGTCTTCGTCGGCACCTCGTCGGCCGGCCTGCAGGACATTCGCTCGACCGCGCTTGGGCAGAACGTGCCGGGTGTTTCGATGCACGCCCAGACCGTCGAGCAGATTCTGTCAGGGCGTTTCCTGTCGCGGCCGGACTGGGCCGACGGCATGGAGATCCTGTCGATCGCCGTGCTCGGCACCGTCCTCGTGGTGCTGACCACCTTTGTCAGCCCCGCCGTGGCGTTGGCCTGCGGTCTCTTCATCACCGCTCTGGCGCTTGCCGCCTCATGGGTCGCGTTTTCCTACTGGGGTCTCCTCTTCGACCCGCTTGCCCTGATCGTGGCCGGCTCGATCATCCATTTTGCCGCAACCTCGTTCCGCATCCTGGTGATCGACCGCGAACGGCGCGAGGTCCGCCGTGCCTTCGGGCAGTATCTCTCACCCTCGCTGCTCTACCGCATCGAGCACACACCCGATGCCCTTCGCCTCGGCGGCGATGACCGCGAACTGACGGTGATGTTCGTCGACGTGCGCGGCTTCACGGCGCTCAGCGAGCGGCTGCAGCCGGCCGAAGTCGTGCGGTTCCTGAACACGCTGCTCGACGCGCTGAGCCGCCATGTGGTGGCGAACGAGGGCACGCTCGACAAATTCATCGGCGATTCGATCATGGCCTTCTGGAACGCGCCGGTCGATGTTGCCGGCCACCCCGCCAAGGCGGTGCGGGCAGCGCTTGCCATGCGCGAGACGCTGGCAGGCCTCAATGCCGCAGATGCCTTCGGCTTCGGCAAGGATTACGAGGTCGGCATCGGCATCGGCATCCACACCGGTCTTGCTTGTGTCGGCAACATGGGTGCCGAGAGCCGCTTCAACTATTCGGCAGTCGGCGACGCCGTCAACGTCGCGGCTCGAATAGAAAGTTGCTGCAAGGAGGTCGGTTTCGACATTCTCGTCTCGGAGACGACGGCAGGCGTGCTGCCGGACTTCGCGCTGCTCGATGCCGGCGCGCTCGGACTGAAGGGCAAGAGCAGCCGGGCGAGGCTCTACGCCACCGTCGGCGACGAAAAGGTCGGGCGGTCGGTGGAATTCGCCCTGCTGCTACGCCTTCACGAGGAACTTATCACCGCATTGCGCACGCGCGCCGCCGACAGCCGCAAGCGTCTCGCGCGCACGAAGCAGAAGGCATCCGGATTGGCCGCCGCTCTGCCTGAGTTCTATCGCCGCCTGCCGCGCAGGGCCGATCACTTTCGCGACGCGCCTGCCGAAAAGGAGGACGCAGCATCCGAGCCTGCAAACTAGTCGCCAGTACGATTGCGGTCGCGCACCCGGTTCGATTGGTCGCCATGCCGATCTCTGCCGTGCCCGTCGTTTCTCTGCCCATTATCCCCCAGGCCGCCGTCCGCTTGCTGGTCGTTTCCGCTCGCACCGTCGCTCTGTGGGCCGTCTCCGCCGAACCCGTTGCCACCGGGGCGGCTACCCCCAGGCTCACTGCCGCCGAACCCGGTGCTCCCCGCCCCGTCGTTGCCGCTGCGATGGCCTCCGCGTCCGGGTCCGTCGCCGCCGGGCCGGTTGCCGGACTGATCATCGTCGCCACGATGGTCGCCGGGTCCGTCGTCTCCACGTCCCCAGTGGGAACGATTGCCCCAGCCGGGACCGTCACCATCGTCGCGATCGTGATGTCCGTCCCGATCGCGGTCCCAATGGTGATCCTTGTCCCGATCGTGGTGATGTCTGTCGTGCTGCTTGGTCGGTTTGTCCTGCGGCACAGGCGATGGTGGCGTGGGCGCTGGTGCAGGCCGCGTTGGCGTGGGTGGTGGGTCGCGTTGTTGCAGAACACGATCTTTCCGGTCCTGCTTCAGGCTTGCAAGACCGCAACTGGTGCGAATGCCGCCAAGCGCACCCGAAAGCTGCTGATTGCCAGAGAGAAACGGCAGGGCGCGCTGGTTTCCCAGGGCGCCCAACGTCCGTGCGTCCACGGCACGTGGATCCGACACACCGCCACCGCGGGTGGCGATGACGCAATCGCATTGCCGTCTCAATTGCTTGCACCCTCCGGCGCCGCAGAACTGCGCTGCACCACTAAGCAGCACCATGGCCGTCGTACCGTTTGGACCAACATAGAAGTCGAATGCCGTGCCACGGACGCCGATCGTTCCAGCCGGCGTCACGATCGAATAGGCAGACGAAGAGGAGTTGCCGCTGATCCAGCGGAAAGTGCCCTTTGCGGCCCTGATAGTCAGCTTCTTGGCCGAATTCGCATCGTCGTAGACATAGTTGTCGATGACGACGGACGAACCGGCGCCGACAGCCAGTTTCGTTCCGTCCCGGAAGATGAACTGTCCGAGCCCGCTGATGGATGTCTTTATCCGCTCGTCCCGATGCACCGGCGCCCTGACGACCAGCGGCCCGCTCGCGCCCGTCACTTCAGTCCTGATCAGAGTCGCCTCGCCGACCGGCTCCGCAGCGAATGCCGGCATCGGGCTACAGAGCGCAAGACTGAGCATCACGGCTGGAATGCCACGAAGATGGGACATTGTTTTATCCTTAATACATCTACATTAGCATGCAATAATATTAAGTGCGCCATATCCTCTTGGTGTAGTCGAGCCTTTGTCGGTCTATCTCGACGGGCATCCCGGCACCCCTTGACTTCATCAGCCGTTCGTCCGACTTCAGTCGTGACCAACCAAGGAGCAAGCCCATGACGGAAGCGGCCAAGAGCACGATCGACCAGACCGAAGTGGACCGCTTTTCAGCCATGGCGGCCGAGTGGTGGAGCCCGACCGGAAAGTTCAGGCCGCTCCACAAGTTCAACCCTGTGCGGCTCGCCTACATCAGGGATAAGGCAGCCGAGAATTTCGGCCGTGACGTCCGCAGCGCAAGACCGCTGGAAGGCTTGCGGGTCCTCGATATCGGTTGCGGCGGCGGCCTGCTGTCGGAGCCGGTGGCGCGCATGGGTGCGACGGTCGTCGGTGCCGACCCTTCCGAAAAGAACATCGGCATAGCCTCCACGCATGCAAAGGCATCGGGCGTTCCGGTGGATTATCGCGCAATGACCGCCGAGCAGCTGGCCGAGGCCGGCGAGACCTTCGACATCGTTCTCAACATGGAAGTGGTCGAACACGTTGCCGACGTCGATTTCTTCGTCACCACCTGCGCGAAGATGGTCCGGCCTGGCGGCCTGATGTTCGTTGCCACCATCAATCGCACCATGAAGGCGGCAGCGCTTGCCATTTTCGCGGCCGAGAACATCCTGCGCTGGCTGCCACGCGGTACGCACCAGTATGAAAAGCTCGTCCGCCCCGAAGAGATCGAAAAGCCGGTCACCGAAGACGGCCTGACGATCATCGACCGCACCGGCGTCTTCTTCAATCCGCTGTCGAACCAGTGGAACCTGTCTAAGGATATGGACGTGAACTACATGCTGCTCGCCAAGCKGGAGACCTGAGCCGCCGAACGACAACGGCTGCGATCCACCCCCTGCGGACGGGCCTATGCGTTCAGCGCGCGCCGCGACGCAGCTGCGCGTCTCGGCTGCCGCAGCATTCCTGGAACGTCTTGCCGGAGCCGCAAAGGCAGGGATCGCGACGCCGACGCTGCAAACGGCCGATCACCGGCAGCAGAACTGCCGAAGGCAACAAGGTTGTAACCAGAGCCACCAGCTTTGCCGAAATGCCGGGCACGACAAGGCGCCGGCCGGACTTGAACCCGCCCCAGGCACGCTCGGCCACATACCGCGAGTCCAGCTTTGGCAGGATCTTGAACAGCGCGGCCCGATCGGCGCCGGATCGCTCGAGGAACTCCGTCGCGACCGGTCCGGGAGCGACGCACGTGACCGTCACGCCGGTACTGCGCAGTTCCTGATGAAGCGCTTCCGAAAAGGAGCGCACGAATGCCTTGCTCGCATAGTACAGCGCCATGTTGGGTCCCGGAGTGAACCCGGCTATCGAACCGAGGTTGAGCACGCCGCCCCGCCCCCGCGCCACCATGCCCGGCAGGAAACGAAGGGTCATGTCCGTGAGGGCGCGCATGTTGAGGTCGATCATCCCAAGCTGCTCGTCCATCGCAAGCGTCGTCGCAGCGCCGCGCAGGCCATATCCGGCACTGTTGACCAGCACGTCGCAGACAAGGTCGTTTGCGGCGAGGAAATTCTGCAGTCGCGCCGACGCATCGACCGCCAGCAGATCAAGTTCGAACGTGAACGCCTCGCCGCCTGCCTCTCTGACGTCGGTCGCGGCAGCAGCAAGTCCCTCGGGCGAACGCGCCACGAGAACAATGACAGCGCGCTCCCGGGCAGCGACTTTGGCAATGGCCCGGCCGATGCCGCGGGACCCGCCGACCACCACGACTGCCGAACGCAACTTATCGTCATCGGTCATGTCGCGGTCCCTGAAACCGCCTCGCCATGGGCGGCATCGATCTGATCAAGGCGTCTCACCTCGCTGGCAACCTCGCCGTTCAGTATCTCTTCGAAGCGCTCCAGTGCGCGCGCCACATTGGCGCCGTCCATGACCCTGTGGTCGTAGTGGATGCGGACAGTGACCAAACCATCCTCGGTGATCTGGCCGTAGTTGAAGATCGTGGTCAGCGGCGTCAGCGGATTGAGGGATTCGGCGCCGAGGCCGGAATAGACCGACAGCTGGAAGGTTCCGAAATAGCGCGCCCGCTTGTGCCCGAGATTGAGCCCAAGCCACATGAGCAACCACCTGACCGGCCCCGGTGCGCGGGCAATCTTCAAGGCACGCCGGAATTCCTTGACCTCCAAAACCGGGCGTGATCGTGCCAGGCCGATCAGGGCTGCAAGTTCGGTCAGCGAACGTCGCTCGGGATGCTTGATCGTCGTCAACAATACGGCCCGCTCACCGTCGTACTCACGCTCATGGGCGATCGATGCCACGCTTTCCGGGTACTCATAGAGCTGCGGCTTGGGGAATTTGACGTAGGCACGCCGAAAGTCGGGGGTCTCCCGCGAAAGCAGCGCATATCCCTTCAGGAAAAGCACTGTCCAGGAGGGGCGGTCCGGCTGCGCCTTCCTAGCCTCCAGCAGTTCTTGAAGATTCATTTGCCGCTGCACGGTGACCCGCGGCACCCCTATCGAGAAGCGCATCAGATCTCCGACAAGGCGTCGCGGCGCTGAAAGCTTGATGGCTCTGCCTCGCATCACGCCACCTCTAGTAAAGATAGGGAATAATTCGCTTCGTCCGGTCCATGTAGGCGCGGTACTGAGGGCCGAAAATTTCCAGCATCATCCGTTCCTCCTTGTCCACCCGCAGAAAAAACAGGATTGCAAAGCCGAGCAAGCCTGCCAGCCCGACCACCCAATTCGACAGAAGAAACGCCTGACCGAGCCCCATCAGCAGGAACGAGGTGTACATCGGGTGGCGGATAAAAGCGTATGGCCCGCCGGAAACAAGCTCGTGCTTTTCGCGAATCTCCAGCGTGATGGACCAGTTCCGCCCGAGTGCCTTGTGGGTTCTGCGAAAAACCCACATCGCCGCGCCGTACAGCAATGCTCCCACGACCACTGACAACACATGAGCAGGATAATCAGCCGCGCGTGGTATCCCGGTCGCCACATAGAAAGCCGGGACGACCGCGAGCCCCAGCAACGCAAAGGCAAGCCCCAACGCCTCGGAAGTCGAGCGGCGATGACTGACAACCCTGACCCGCTTGGCGCGACGCTCGAAAGGATACCGAATGATGTACCAGGCGATGACGCCAAGAACCCACGCCAACTTACCAAAAGCAGCTATGCTCAATTAATCCACCCAGGCCCTTCTGCATTCTGTAATCTGCAGGGCAGATGGCACCCGATCACCATCAACCCGCCGTATTCATCTCTCTCAGGTTTGTCACAAACTGCTGCGGCCGGAGCCATATGCTGGGCGTCTTATATCCCATCGAAGCGGCGATTTCCCCAACAAAATTATTGCAGTTGGACACCGACGCCTGCCAGACTTTCGATTTCGCCTGCAGCTGCCGGATAAATGCAACGGTTTTGTTGTATTCGGCTTGCGTCAGCAGGACGCGCCAACTCGCAGACCGGTAGGCTTCCTCCAGGTCTCCATCGGTTGCGCCGGTCGACGCCGGCACAGGCAGGAAGTGACCGACAACGTAGGCATCGACGCTGCCTGACGGAGCAAGCCCGGCGACCTCCTGCGTGGCGATGCCCCCGGCATTGTTCAATCTTCCGAAAATGACGTAGGTGTGGCCATAGCTCAGCGCATAACGCGAGCGGAATTCTATGAAGTACTGGCCCTCTCGTTTTTGAGAGGCCGGACCGACGGTTCCGCCATTGGCGTCCGAAACGAACCTCGGCTGAGGTGGTTTATCTTCAGTTTGACAGGATGTTGTCGCGAGCGCGACCAGGACCAGAAGGGATAGAGAGCTCTTGGTAAGCGTCATAGCTGCGCTTCATCTCCGGGATCGAGTGAGCAAAGATACAAAGCCGGCTCGACAGCCATATCGTAGCGAGCCACGGAACCGGTTTGCCCGAACAGCAGAGCGTGGGAAGGGCCACGAATGCCCCCTCCCGCCTTCAGCTAGATGTCAGCTGTCACTTATAAACAGGCGCCGGTTCCGCGGCAGGTGGCGGGGCTTTCCCCTTGCCCTTACCAATGGTTCCGCAAGCCGTCAGGCTTGACACCGAAAACAGCGCAATCAGGCACATAACTAGGATTCTGCTCATCAAGTAGTCCTCTCCGTTTCGCATGGAATAAGGTTATCGAAGGCAACGATTCTACTAATAGCCGCAAAATTCGTCTAAGCCAAGCGCTGAAAGGCAAATGCATAGGTCTCCCCGACCCGGCGCCTCGCAATGCCTAACAGAGCGTGGCAACGTCGCCACAAAATGTAAGGATCATATGACCAATACTTGCGTTCCCACCGGAACACGACTGTAGAGGTCGACGATATCCTCGTTGGTTAGGCGAATGCAGCCATTCGACACTGCCTGACCTATCAGCCACGGCGCGTTCGTTCCGTGCAGGCGAAAGTAGGTATCCTGCCCGCCACGGTAGAGATAGAGGGCCGCAGCACCAAGCGGATTGTTGGGACCACCAGGAACTCCGCCGGCATACTGCCCGAGATTCGGCTTGCGTTCGATCATGCTCGCAGTGGGGGTCCAAGACGGCCATTCGGCCTTGCGGCCGACGGTTGCCCTGCCCTTCAGCGTAAGGCCTTCCTCGCCCACGGCGACAGCATATCGCATCGCCATGCCGTCGCCCTCAATATAGTAAAGTTGACGCTCGTACGTATTGACGACGATGCTGCCCACCGGTTCGCCTCCGCCATAAGCTACTTCCTTTCGTCGATAGCGCGGCTTTACACCTGATGACGTAAGTCCGGACCCCAACGGCCAATTCGTAGTACATCCCGAAGTCAGTATGGCGAGCGAGCCCAACACAAGCCCGCGACGCGTAATATTGTGTTCGTCCATGTTTACCTGCTAAGCAATTGGTGAGCCCCTGTCTTCTCCTTTAGCATCCGATTGCCTTTCGGCCAAGTCTCCCAACCGATGCACAGGAGATTGGATATTTGAGAACAATCGGGGGTTACCAATTGTTGTTGTGCCCCATATGAAGAGAATCTGGGCGAGCACGTTCCGTGCATCGCCGGTCAACGGCGCAGAGGGTCTTCGCGTCGTTTGAGCAAAGGTCTCTGTTGTGGGCTACGAACGAAATTTATTGCAGTATGCGTCGGCCTCTGCTCGATTGTGTTGCAATGGGGGAGCAAGATAAAAATGAAATTCGACTTCGAAGGGAAAGTCGCGATTGTGACAGGCGGCGGTTCCGGAATAGGCGCAGCCATATCGCGGCAACTTGGGGGTGAAGGGGCCGAAGTTGTGGTCGCCGACGTCGATGCCGAAGCAGCGCATGCGGTTGCAACCGAAATTCGTTCGCTGGGAGGCAAGGCCCGCGACTTCGTTGTCGATGTCAGCGACGCTGTAGCCGTGGAAAAGCTTGTCGATTTCGCCGTCCAGGAGTGCGGCGGGCTGCATCTGGCCGTCAACAATGCAGGGATCGACGGCGTACGGAAGGCGACGGCCGACTACCCGCTCGACAACTGGATGAAATTGATCAACGTCAATTTGAACGGTGTCTTCTACTGCATGAAATACGAGATCGCCGCCATGCTCGGACAGGGCGGAGGGGCCATCGTCAACATGTCTTCCGTTCTCGGCTCCGTTGGATTGCCGACGGCACCTGCCTACACGGCTACCAAGCACGCAATTGTCGGGCTGACGAAGGTCGCGGCAATGGAGTATGCGCGACTGGGTATCAGGATCAACGCTGTCGCCCCCGGCTGGATCGAAACGCCGCTTCTCTCCGAACATTCAGAGATAGCGACCACGCGGCGGATGATGGCGTTGCAGCCGATGGGCCGACGCGGGACGCCCGAAGAGGTATCCGCCCTCGTGTGTTTCCTGTTATCAGAACAGGCCAGCTTTATCGCTGGAAGCTGCCATCTGGTCGATGGAGCCTATAGCGCCCACTAAGGCTAGTTCACGTCATCCGGCAGCACCGGCAGCGCGGCGATCTCGATACCCTCTTCCAGCAGGGCCCGCGCCTCATCAAGCGTCGTCTGGCCCATGATGCCGCGGGCGTCCGCCTCGCCGTAGTGGATCTTGCGTGCCTCCTCAGGAAAGCGTGTGCCGACATCCTCGGAATTGGCCTTGATGGTGGAAACGGCTTCCTTGAGCTTCTGGAAGGCTTCGCGGCGCATCGTGTCCATCGCAAGCGTCTGCATCTCGCTCTTTTTGCGCGCAGTGGAGACGGACGGCGCCATCATGAGCTTGGAAACGGCAGCGGAACTGCACACTGGGCAGGTGAGAAAACCAGACGCGACCTGACGCTCGAAATCCGCACTTTCGGAAAACCAGCCTTCGAACTCGTGAGCATTTTCACAACGAAGTGCGTAACGGATCAAGCGCCTACGCCTCCTGCGGCGGCCCCCACAACCTTCTCTATCGAAAACTCCCGAGCGTTCCTGAGGTTCGGAATCTTGTCATGCGCAGCCTTCACCGCCGAGGTGTCGATCTCGGCGACGATCACCGCTTCGCCGGCAGGCCCGGCGGCGGCCAGTACTTTGCCCCATGGATCGATGATCATCGAATGGCCAAAAGTCTCGCGCCCGTCTTCATGCAGCCCAGCCTGGGCCGCGGCTATGACGAACACGCCGTTCTCGATGGCACGGGCGCGCAACAGGATTTCCCAATGCGCCTCGCCGGTCTGTTTCGTGAAGGCGGCGGGCACCGTCATCACCTCTGCCCCGGCAATGGCCTGCGCACGGAAGAGCGCTGCAAAGCGCACGTCGTAGCAGATCGCAAAGCCCATCTCCGCAAACGGCAGCGACAGTACCCTTGCTTCCGATCCCGCCCGGTACGCAGCGCTTTCGCGCCAGCTCTCGCCATTGTCGAGATCCACGTCGAACATGTGGATCTTGTCGTAGCGATTGAGGATTCTGCCGTCCGGACCGAAGAGATAGCCGCGATTGGCAAGCTTGCCACCGTCGAGCGCAATCGCCGTCGAGCCGACATGCATGTAAATGCCAAGCTCGCTGGCGAGCTCGGCACCGGTGCTGACGATGACGTCGCTGGCCTCGTCCCGAAGCAGAGGCTTGGCCGCGGCCCGGTCGCGCTGCAGCATGCCGGTCATCTCAGGCGTTTGCACATACGTTGCACCCTGTGCAGCCGCGGCGCGAACAAGCCTCGCCATCGCGGCAGCGTTTCGCTCGGGATCCACGCCTGAGCACATTTGAATGGCGGCAGCCTTGAAGGTCATCGGAGTTCCCTATGCTGCAAGCAGCGGATCGAGCTTGCCAGCACGCTCCAGCGCAAAGAGATCGTCGCACCCGCCAACATGCCGTTCGCCAACAAAGATCTGCGGAAACGTCGCGCGGCCGTTCGACTTGCCGATCATCTCCTGCCGGAGATCCGGCGCGAGCGTCACATCATGCTCCAGAAAGTCCACGCCCTTTTCGGTGAGCAAGGACTTCGCCCGGCTGCAATAGCCGCAGGCTTGGCGCGTATAGATCGTGACGGGTACCATGTTGGCTCCAGAAAAATACAAGTTTTCTTTTCGTCATATAGTTTCTGAAAGCGCCCTTGCAAAGGTCAAAACCGTGATTGTCGGCGGCGCCGGCCTTGCAAAGCGCTGTGGCAGCAGCACCAACGGTGGCGCCGGTGGTGTAGACGTCGTCCACGAGCACAAGCCGCTTGCCGGCGACATCCCCCTCGCGCCCCTTTGCGACGGCGAACGCTCCGCACGTTGTCTTCACGCGCTCCGGCGCCAAGCCCCACGTGTTGGCGTGTACGCCGGATGCGCAGCAATGTGCCCGGCAGCAACCGCTTGCCCGGCTGCAGGGCCATGTGCCGCGCCATGTGCCGCGCCAGTTCCGCCGCCTGGTTGACTCTACGCGAGAACATGCGCCTGCGATGCAAGGCGACGGGCAGGATTGCATCACAGCGTTCGACCATCCCTCCGCCGCCGCCCTCAGCATCCACACAGCCAGCAGCGTTCGTTCCAGCTCGCCAGTTTTTTCAACCCGCTTGACCCCATGGCGCGAGACGAGCGCGTTTCCCGCAGAGGAAAATCGCCTTGCCGCACCCGCATGGCGGGACTATGGACTTGTCCATGGATATCATTTTCGACAAAGCCCGGATCGCGGCGAACAGGCATCGCGCGCTGCGCAATAACAATCCGGAAGCGGCCTTTCTGCTCGATATCGCGGCCGAAGAGCTCGGTGAGCGTCTGGCCGTCGTCGAGCGGACCTTCGAGCACGCCGTCGAACTGCATGGGGCAACCGGCGCAGCCGCCCGTGCGGCGAAGGCGACCGGAAAGGTCGCCAGCCTGACGCGGGTCGAGAGCGAACGGATGTATGCCGAGGCGGGCGACACATTCATCGAGGCGCCGATCGAGACGATTCCGCTCGAACCGCAGTCGGCCAATCTGGTGCTTGCCCCGCTCAGCCTCCACCTGACCAACGACACGCCCGGGGTCTTCATCCAGATCCGTCGCGCGTTGAAGCCGGACGGCCTGTTCCTTGCCGCCATACCCGGGTCAGGCACCCTGCAGGAGCTTAGAGAGGTGCTGCTTGCGACCGAGATCGAGATGACGGGCGGCGCAAGCCCGCGCGTGATCCCCTTCGCCGATGTGCGCGATGTCGGCGGACTAATGCAGCGAGCCGGGTTTGCCCTGCCGGTGATCGATGCCGAGACCTATACGGTGCGGTACGGATCGATCTTCCCGCTGATGCGGGATTTAAGGGCGATGGGCATGGGCAATCCGCTTGCCGCACGCAGCCGCAAGCCCCTGACGCGGGCGTTCTTTCTCAGGGCAGCGGAGATTTACGCCGAGCGCTATGCCGATCCGGACGGTCGCATCAGGGCGACGTTCTCGATCATCTATGTCTCCGGGTGGGCGCCGCACGAAAGCCAGCAGAAACCACTGCGGCCGGGATCGGCCAAGGTCAGACTTGCCGACGCGCTAAAGGTCGAGGAGCACAAGCTCAAGCAGTGAGGCGCGGCCCCTTGTCTTTGCCAGCAATATCAGTTGGGCAGCGTCATCTGGTTGCCTATGCCCAGGAACACGTTGCTGATGTTGTCGCTGAGCGCTCCCATTCCTGCGACGAGCGCAACTGATATGATCGCTGCGATGAGGCCGTACTCGACGGCGGTTGCACCATCGATATCTGCGAAAAATACCTTCAGAGTTCGCATCATCCGTCCTTTGCCGCCAACGCAGTTGCTCATTCAGTCCACGCACCCATCCTGGCGCCGTCAGCAGCCGACCCCGCTGCCATAGCCCTGGACGACGCAGACGGAACCCGGCGTTTCCTGGAGGACGCTGCGGCGGATGGTATAGCGCTTGCCGTTCTCAGTTTTCGGGATCGAGCCTGTCGTGATCGAATCGAATTCGGACGGTGCGCTGGCAAACACGCTGGATTTCGACTTGTCGGCGAGCATCGGTGTCAGGATCAATGTCAATGCCACGACGGCCGTGCCGAACAGCAACGCAATATTCAGCGCCCCCGTCTTGTGCGAGGAAGCCGAAGCTTGCTCCTTTTCCCGAACTGCCTTCCAGAAATCGTCGTCCATGCGTCAAGCCTTCTACACACACGCCAGTTGCTTGATTGAGGCTGATCTTTGGCAGAAGGTGTTAAACGATCGATTAATATCCACAGCCAAATCGGCCTGGCGCCACCAATATTCCAGGCATTCCTAAAGTAAGTCCTGCAAAACTGGAATGAGCGGTTCATCGGCGGGCGGCATGGGATAGTCGCGCAATGCCTGCGGCTTCACCCACTTGATGGCCTGGCCTTCTTTCCCGTGCGCGATTCCTTCGTATCGCCGGCACACATAGAGCGGCATCAGCAGATGGAATGTCTCGTACGTATGACTGGCAAAGCTGAGCGGCGCCAGGCAGGCAATCTTGGTCGTGATCCCGAGTTCCTCGTGCAGTTCACGCACCAGCGTTTCCTCGGGCGTTTCGCCTGGCTCGACCTTGCCGCCGGGGAACTCCCAGAGACCCGCGAGCGACTTGCCTTCGGGGCGCTGCGCCAGAAGGATCCGGCCGTCAGAATCGATCAGCGCGCAGGCCACCACGAGCAGGATGCTTCGCGCCGCCCCGCTCATTGCGACAGCTCCCGCCGCCAGTAGGAGTAACGATAGGCCTCGTGGAAGCCCAGGCGTTGGTAAAGTGCCAGCGCCGGCGCGTTGGTCGCCTTGACCTGCAGCCAGGCAGAGCGGGCGCTGCGCATGCGTGCCCAGCGCAACGCCGACGTCAGAATTTCCAGGCCAAGCCCCTCGCGCCGGCGGCCTTCGGCGACCGAAAGCGACATGATGCCCGCCAGATCGTTGTCCTGAACGCAGAGAACGGTCGCCAGGGGTCCGGTCCGCGGATCCTCGATCATGAAGAGACCCGACGGCGGCTTGATCGCATTGATGACCTCGGCGAGTGCCGGCTTCAACTTTGGAGAAACCTGATCGGTCGCCAGATTGGCGTCCACGAAACGACCGATATCATGCGTCGGAAGGTGATCGAGCGTATCGGGCAGATCCGCGTGGGCGAGGTCGCAGGTCATGACGATCGTTTCGTCGAAATGCGTCCATTCCTCAGCCCTGACGAGGTCGACCAGCACCGGCGATGCGAGCGGCGTCTGGCGAAGGACTGCCGGACGGCCATATGCCTCGAACTTGCGGCTGGCCTTGGTGAGGCGGATTTCGACGTCGCGATGATCCGAGGGGTCGAGCGGCACGATGGAATTCAGCCTGTTCGACGGGTGTCCGGCTGTCAGCCGCACCTGCCAGCTGCCATCGTACTGAACGGATGAAGCCGGCCACGCCCGGAAGCCGACGGCCTCGAGCCTGCGAACCAGTGGAAGATTTGCCTTCTTGGGTAATGCTTCGGTCAATGGACGATCAGCTCCGATAGTCACCGTTGATGGCGACATACTCCTTTGTAAGGTCGCAGGTCCAGACCGTTGCCTTGCCGCTGCCGAGGCCGATCTCCACCTTCACCGGAATATCCTGATTTTTCATCACGTTGGAGGCCGCCTGCTCCGAATAGCCGGCGTCACGCTCCCCGTTGACCGCAACACGTACATCGCCAAACCAGATGGCAAGGCGATCGCGGTCGGCCATTTCGCCTGATTTGCCGACAGCCATGACGATACGGCCCCAGTTTGCGTCCTCGCCGGCTGCTGCCGTCTTGACGAGCGGCGAATTGGCGATCGAGAGCGCAATTTTCTTGGCGGCAGCATCGCTTTCGGCGCCTGTTACCGTGATCTCGAGCATCTTGGTGGCGCCTTCGCCGTCGCGGACCACCTGCAAAGCGAGATCCTTGAGGAGTTCGTTCAGCGCAGCGCGGAACGAGGAAAGGCGGGGATCGTCGGCACGCTCCACGCGGGCCTGTCCGTCTTCGGCGGCAACCCCTGTCGCAAACAGCATCAGCGTGTCCGATGTGGAGGTGTCGCTGTCGACCGTCATCGAGTTGAACGTCGGATCGACGCCTTCCGACAGCAGCGACTGCAGCGCGACAGGCGCGATATCGGCGTCCGTCACCACGAAGGAGAGCATCGTCGCCATATCGGGCGCGATCATCCCCGCGCCCTTGGCAATGCCGTTAATCGTCACGGACACGCCACCGATTTCGGCGCTGCGCGTCGAGACCTTCGGATAGGTGTCGGTCGTCATGATCGCCTTGGCGGCTTCGAACCAGAAATCGCCCGTCGCGTCAGCATAGAGCGTGTCGAGAACACCAGCGAACTTCGTGGCGTCAAGCGGCTCGCCGATAACGCCGGTGGAGGCAAGATAGACTTCGCCCTCGGCGCAGCCGACGGCGGCGGCAGCGGACTTCGCCGTCAAGGCGGTCGCCTCGCGACCCTTGACGCCGGTAAAGGCGTTGGCATTGCCGGAATTCACGACGACTGCACGCGCCACGCCGTGTGGCAGATTGGCGCGGCAGAAATCGACAGGCGCGGACGGGCACTTCGAGCGGGTGAAGACCCCCGCGACGGCCGCCGGCTTGTCGAAAACCATCATCAGAACGTCGGTTCGATTCTTGTACTTGATCCCCGCGCAAGCGGTTGCCATTCGAACGCCGCGCACGGCAGGCATGGCGGCAAAGGATTTCGGAGCGAGCGGAGAAACGGAACCGGACATGATGATCGACCTGGCTATGAGCATTCCCGGGCGAAGTGGAAACCGGTTCGCCGTCAGGAGATGCGACAACAGAAGATAGTGAAGGGCCCGGAAGAACCGGGCCCTGGATGGATATTACTGCTGCGGCTGCGCTACGGGCGCATCGCCCGGCTGCGGCTGCTTGTTGGCATCCTCGTAACCCTTCCGAAGGGCCTCGTCGGTGATGTCGACCTTCGACTTTTCCTTCGCGGCGGCGAGAAGGGCAAGATACTTGTCGCGCATGACGAGCTGACGAACCTGATCCTTGACCTGGTCGTATGCCGGCGGAGGCGCGTCCCGCTTATCCTCGACCTTGATGACGTGATAGCCGAAATCGGTCTTCACCGGGGTCTTGGAGTACGTGCCCTTGTCGAGCGTGAAGGCAGCATCCTCGAATTCCTTGACCATGCGGCCCTTGGTGAAATAGCCGAGATCGCCGCCGTCCGCCTTGTTCGGGTCGGTGGATTTTTCCTTGGCAAGTTCAGCGAAGTCCTTGCCGGCGTCGAGCTGCTTGATGACGTCCTTGGCTTCATCCTCGGTCTTCACCAGGATGTGGCGCGCGTGCACTTCTTCCTGCTTCGGCAGGGCAGCGACTTCCTTGTCGTAGCGGGCCTTCACTTCGTCGTCGGTGACAGTGTCGACGACGTGCTTCTTGAAGTAGGCGTTATGAAGTTCGCGATCGGCGAGATACTGCATGCGCTTCTGGAACTCGGCGGACTGGTCGAGCTTCTCTGCCGCAGCGTCCTTGGCGAGCAGCTTGACGTCGATTGCCGCGGACAGGGCTGCGACCTTCTTCTGGTCCTCGGGAAGCTGTGCGAGCTGCGGGTCGAGGTTGGCGATAGCCAGATCCAGCTCAGACTGATGAATTTCGACATCGCCGACCTTGGCAACCACGGCATCCGGCTTGTCCTCAGCACGGACCGGTGCCTGGAACGCAACAAATGTTGCGAACGCCATCACGGCAATTTTGTTGTAGTTCAACATCAAATAACCCTTCACAGTTAAACCCCCGGCTTCAACTTCGTGAATCCAGCCTGAAACAGCCATCAACACCGGAATGTGGCCTTTCTATATCAGCCAAATCCGTTGACATCATTCGACCCCCCTCTTATCTGTCACGCAACCTCGCGTCCAGAACAGTTTCCTGGCGTTTCGAGACGTGCGCCTGAATTTCGGCCGGGCCGCGGACAAGAAAAGCCGGGGAAGTATATTGAGAAAGGACCAGTCATATGGTCAGCTTTGGCGGTATTGCCCGCAAAATATTTGGCTCTGCCAATGATCGCCGCGTGCGGTCCTTCCAGCCGAACGTCGACGCAATCAATGCGATTGAAGAAAAGACGAAGGCGCTGTCCGACGAGCAGCTCGCCGCCCAGACGGTCGAGTTCCGCAAGCTGCTGGCGGAAGGCAAGACGCTGGACGATATCCTCGTTCCGGCTTTTGCGGTCGCTCGCGAGGCTTCGCGCCGCGTTCTCGGCATGCGACCTTTTGACGTACAGCTGGTCGGCGGGATGATCCTGCACTCGAATGCAATCGCCGAAATGAAAACCGGCGAAGGCAAGACGCTCGTCGCGACGCTGCCGGTCTACCTCAACGCCCTGTCCGGCAAGGGCGTGCATGTCGTCACCGTCAACGACTATCTCGCACAGCGTGACGCTGCAACGATGGGCCGCGTCTACGGCTTCCTCGGCCTGACCACCGGCGTTATCGTCCACGGTCTCTCCGACGAGGAGCGCGCCGCCGCATATGCCTGCGACGTCACTTACGCGACCAACAACGAGCTCGGCTTCGATTATCTGCGCGATAACATGAAGTACGAGAAGAACCAGATGGTCCAGCGCGGCCACAACTTCGCGATCGTCGACGAAGTCGACTCGATCCTGGTCGACGAGGCGCGCACGCCGCTGATCATCTCTGGGCCGCTGGATGATCGTTCCGATCTCTACAACACGATCGATGCCTACATACCGATTCTCAGCGAAGCCGACTACGAGATCGACGAAAAGCAGCGGTCCGCCAACTTCTCGGAAGAAGGCACCGAGAAGCTGGAAAACCTGCTGCGTGAAGCTGGATTGCTCAAGGGCACCGGGCTTTACGACATCGAGAACGTCGCGATCGTCCACCACGTCAACAACGCGCTGAAGGCCCACAAGCTGTTCCAGCGCGACAAGGACTACATCGTCCGCAACGACGAAATCGTCATCATCGACGAATTCACCGGCCGCATGATGCCGGGCCGTCGTTATTCGGAAGGCCAGCACCAGGCCCTCGAAGCCAAGGAACACGTCAAGATCCAGCCGGAAAACCAGACGCTGGCGCAGATCACCTTCCAGAACTACTTCCGCATGTACGACAAGCTCGGCGGCATGACCGGTACGGCGCAGACGGAAGCGGAAGAATTTGGCAACATCTACGGCCTCGACGTCATCGAAGTGCCGACCAACCTGCCGATCCTGCGTATCGATGAGGACGACGAGGTCTACCGGACCTTCGACGAGAAGTTCAAGGCGATCATCGCCGAGATCGCCGAGGCCCAGAAGCGCGGCCAGCCGGTTCTCGTCGGCACCACGTCGATCGAAAAGTCGGAACTGCTCGCCGAGATGATGCGCAAGCAGGGCTTCGCGAACTTCCAGGTTCTGAACGCCCGCTACCACGAGCAGGAAGCCTATATCGTCGCCCAGGCCGGCGTGCCGGGTTCTGTCACGATCGCCACCAACATGGCCGGTCGTGGTACCGACATCCAGCTCGGCGGCAACCTGGACATGCGTATCGAACGCGAGCTCGGCGAAGTCGAGCCCGGCCCCGATCGTGACGCCAGGATCGCCACGATCGTCGAGGAAATCAAGGAGCTGAAGCAGAAGGCGATTACCGCCGGTGGCCTTTACGTCATCGCGACCGAACGCCACGAAAGCCGCCGCATCGACAACCAGTTGCGCGGTCGTTCTGGCCGTCAGGGCGACCCGGGGCGTTCGAAGTTCTACCTGTCGCTTCAGGACGACCTGATGCGTATCTTCGGCTCCGACCGCATGGACAGCATGCTGACCAAGCTGGGTCTCAAGGAGGGCGAAGCCATCGTTCACCCCTGGATCAACAAGGCTCTGGAGCGCGCGCAGAAGAAGGTCGAAGCCCGCAACTTCGACATCCGCAAGAACCTGCTCAAATATGACGACGTTCTGAACGACCAGCGCAAGGTGGTCTTCGAACAGCGTCTGGAGCTTATGGAATCGACCAACATCTCCGAGACCGTTTCGGATATGCGCCGCGAGGTGATCGAAGACCTCGTCGACAAGCACATCCCCGAGCGCGCCTACGCCGAACAGTGGGATGCCGTCGGCCTGAAGGAACAGACAAACGCGCTGCTCAACCTCGACCTGCCGATCGAAGGCTGGGTCAAGGAAGAAGGTATCGGCGAAGACGATATTCGCGAACGCCTGACGGAAGCGGCAAACGCCCTCTTCACCGAAAAGTCAGAGCGTTTCGGCGACGACATCATGCACTATGTCGAGCGCTCGATCGTCATGCAGACGCTCGATGCCCTCTGGCGCGAGCACATCGTCAACCTCGACCATCTGCGCTCGGTCGTCGGCTTCCGCGGTTACGCCCAGCGCGATCCGTTGCAGGAATACAAGTCGGAAGCGTTCGAGCTCTTCACATCGCTGCTCAACAACCTTCGCCAGGCCGTCACTGCCCAACTGATGCGAGTTGAACTCGTGCAGCAGGCGCCGGCCGAGCCGGAACCGCCTGTCATGCAGGCCCACCACTTCGATCCGGATACCGGAGAAGACGACTTCGCGCCGATCTATCGGGCTTCGGAAGTTATCGTCGCGCCGGAAAGCCGCAATCCGGATGACCCCTCCACATGGGGCAAGGTTGGCCGCAACGAAGTCTGCCCCTGCGGCTCGGGTAAGAAGTACAAGCATTGCCACGGCGCTTTCGAGCAGGCTTGAGGCCAGCCGGATTGCCCTGAGATAAGCAAAGGCCCTCGCGACGGAGATGTTGCGAGGGCCTTTCCGATTCCGGCCTGTGCAGGTTTTCACACAAGTCCTGACATCTCAATCGGCACATTATTCAGCCGCAAAAGCGTCGCTTTGTTCACCGAGCTTGCGGGCATGGTTATAATGATTGCCGAGGGATTTCATGAGCATTGGCACCCTAGCGGTACCCTACTTCAGCCAGTGGGAAACGCCGTCGATGACGATGCCGGTCGTCACGCAAGGCGCATCTGCCCTGCTCGGCGATCCGCTCTGGCCGGAATCCGGCGCCGAGACGGCCGAGGAATACGCCCACTGGGCCAGTAATATCTGCGGCATGGCGTGCCTGAAGATGGTCCTGGCCGCACGTGGCGAAATTCACCGAACCATCGATCTGGCCAGGGCATGCACCGCCTTCGGCGGCTACGTGGTCAATGAAGCCGATCGCTCCATCAAGGGCCTGATCTACGCACCATTCGTCACCTTCGTTGCGCAGACATTCGGCCTCAAGGCGCAGACGATCACCAATCTTTTGACAAGCGAACTTCCGGCGCTTCTTCAAAGCAGGACGTATTTCATGGCATCCGTGAACAGCCACATCCGCTGGCCCGACCAAGAGCCGCCGTCAAAAGGCGGACATCTCGTCCTGGTAACAGCCGCAAGCTCGCAAACCGTCCGCTTTCACAACCCGTCCGGCCACGATCGGAGCAGCCAGGCCAATGTCGCCTTGCCGGTATCGAACTTCGACCGCTTCTTCGCCAATCGCGGCATCGCCATAACACTTTGAGCATCCGGACCGGAATAAATTGAGGGCACTACTCATGACAGGCACATTGCCGAACCCAAATGTGAGCGACAATACGAGCCGATCGTCAATTCCGCGACGGCGCGTCGCGGTTCTATTCGGCGGCCGGTCTCCCGAACACGATGTGTCGATCCTGTCGGCAACCAACGTCCTGAAAGCGCTCGATCCGGAACGTTACGACGTGCTTGCGATCTACGTGACGAAGGACGGACGCTGGACGATGATGGATCCGACCGCGGTTCTGTCGTCCGCCGTAGCAAACGAGCGTGCGCAAGAGCTTTGCCTGCTGCCGGGCGGCCGCGGTCGGTTGATTGCCATCTCGCCCGGCACGCCCGCAATCGAGCTGCCGCGCATCGATGTCCTGTTCCCGGTGCTGCACGGAATGCATGGTGAAGACGGCTCGATCCAGGGGTTGGCCGAGGTCGCCCGAGTGCCTCTCGCCGGCTGCGGCATACTGGGGTCGGCAACCGCCATCGACAAGGACATCGCCAAGCGACTGCTGAGGGAGGCAGGTCTGCCGGTGGCAAGGTCGGTGTGCATTCACGCCGACGACACACCGTCCTTCGACGAGCTGGTCAATGTGCTCGGCCTCCCGATCTTCATCAAGCCCGCGCGCCAGGGCTCGTCGGTCGGCGTCAGCAAGGTAGGGCGGGCCGATGACTTTGCCGGCGCACTGGCGGAAGGCTTCACGTACGACCGCAAGCTGCTTGCCGAGGAGTTCATTCGCGGACGGGAGATCGAGTGCAGCGTGCTGGAGCATGCCGACGGCAGGATATTGATCTCCCTGCCGGGCGAGATTGCTCCCTCGCAAAGCCACGGCTTTTATAGCTATGAAGCGAAATACATCGACGAGGACGGCGCCGCTCTAAGGGTTCCGGCGCAACTGCCGAAGGACGTCGAGGATGAGATCAGGCAGGCCGCCGGGCTGGCGTTCAAGGCGCTTGGCTGCGACGGCATGGCGCGCGTCGATTTTTTCCTCACCGCCGACATGACGTTCGTCGTCAACGAACTCAACACGATCCCGGGCTTTACCGATATCAGCATGTATTCCAAAGCGATGGCCGCGAGCGGCGTCACCTACCCAGAGATCATTGACCGACTGATCGACCATGCGCTTGCCCGCGCCAGCCGCTGACCAGGCCGGATGCATCTAAACTCGCCAGCAGTTAAGTAAATATACGCGGCCACAACCGTTTCTTAACGCTGTTCTGGCACTACTCGGGGCACGATTTGCCAGAGAGTTTTGCGTGTTCATGATGGCGGTCATCGAGACAGCTGAAAAGATGTTGCCGGCGGGGCTGCGCCCGTCGGGCGGCCGCGCGTTGCGCATGCTTGGGGGGCTTTTGACCGAGCGTGGCGAAAAAGCCGTCGCCCGGCGCATGGCGCTGACTGCATTCTCGATCCGCATCATCAGCGCGGCGCTCGCCTTCGTCTCGCAGATTGCCCTCGCCCGGCTGATGGGCGAATACGAGTACGGGATATTCGTATTCGTCTGGGTGCTGATCGTAGTCTTCGGCGACCTGTCTTGCCTCGGCTTCCACACCGCCATCGTCAGGTTCCTGCCGCACTACAAGGCAGCGGGCGCCCTGGCTGAAATTCGCGGGCTGACCGGAACCGCGCGCATCTTCGGACTGCTGTCGGGAACCGCCATGCTTGCCGTCGGCATGATCGCGCTGCACCTCTTCGGCGACAGGATCCACAGCTACTACGTCGTTCCGATCTTCCTCGGCCTCCTCGCCATGCCGATGATCGCGCTCGGCGACATCCTGGAAGGCACGTCGCGCGCCAACCACTGGCCGATCATGGCGTTGGGCCCGGCCTACATCGTCCGCCCGGTCCTGATCATTCTCTTCATGCTGGCAGCAATCGGCCTCGGCGCGCCGCACACGGCGATCACCGCCATGCAGGCGGCCCTCCTCGCCACTTATGTGACGGCGGTCGCACAGTATGTGGCGACCCTCGTGCGCCTTCGCCGCCACTATCACGCAGGCCCGCGCAAGATCGACTTCCTCGGCTGGCTCAGCGTCGCATTCCCGATGTTCCTGATCGAGGGCGTCAGCTTCCTGCTGACCAACTCCGACGTCGTCGTGGTCGGCATCTTCCTGGAACCCCACGATGTCGCGATCTACTTCGCCGCTGCCAAGACGATGGCGCTGGTTCACTTCATCAATTTTTCCGTCAAGGCCGCCTCCGGCCCGCGGTTTTCCAGCATCATTGCCGGGGGCACACGCTCCGAGCTTTCGGCGGCCGCGATCGACGCCGCCAGATGGACGTTCTGGCCGGCGCTGGCCGTCGGCCTGATGGTTCTCGCCGCCGGCCACCTCCTGCTGTCGCTGTTCGGTGGCGCTTTCACAGCCGGCTACATTCTGATGGCTATCCTGCTTGCCGGCATCCTCGCCAAGGCGCTGGTGGGACCAGCCGAGACGCTGCTGATGATGGCCGGCAAGCAGAACATCTGCGCCCTGCTCTACGCCGGCGCCCTGGCGGTCAGCGTTGGCCTGAACGTGCTCCTCATTCCGCGCTTCGGCATAGAGGGGGCGGCGGTCGCAACCGCAACGGCCATGGGCGTCGAAGCTGCGCTCCTGCACCTTGCGGTCCGCCGAGCGCTCGGCATTGCCCTCTTCGCCTTCGCCAAATCGGCCGGAACGCATAAAGACATGGAAGCCTGACACAATGGTGCGCCATCCCCCCGCTACCCAGACGACAGATGCGACCGCCAACCGGATGGTTCACGAGCTTGCGGCGTTGGATTTCGATGTGCCGCAGGCCGAAGCACGCATCGACGTCGGAAGGCCTGGCCGCGAACTGTGCGTGTATTCCGGCAAGCTCGGATACGAGCTGCAGGATGAACTCGATTTTCTCTCCAACCGCGCGCTGGAACCCAACGTCTTTTTCACCGGCCGTTTCCTTGCGCCGGCAATGCCGCGGCTTGATGACCGGCAGGTCAATTTCGCGCTGCTGCGCGACCGGAGCGACGGCCGCAGCCGTTTGCGTGTCCTGATGCCTTTCTCCGTGGAAAGGCCCGGCTTTGCCGTCGGCCCGTCCATCATCCGCGTCTGGGCGAACAGTTTCGCACCCCTGGGCACACCTCTGATCGACACGGAGGACGCCGCCGAGACACTCGACAATCTGCTCGAAGGGCTGACAGCAGGCGATCTGCGGCTGCCGCGGATCCTGGTCCTGCCCGATTTGCGGCTGAACGGTATCTTTGCGCGCATGGCGCGCGCGGTCGCCATCAGCCGCAACCTGCCGATCACGATCACAAATCCCTATCAGCGCCCGATGCTGCAGAGCGACGAGGATGCCACCGTCTATCTTGGCAAGGCGGTCTCCTCCTCCCATATGCGCGAGATGCGCAGGCAGTGGCGGTTGCTGGAGGAGAAGGGCGCGGTCGCTTACAGCGTCGCACGTCAACCACATGAGATCCACACGCGCTTCGAGGAATTCCTAGCACTCGAAGGCGGCGGCTGGAAAGGCAAGAGGCGCAGCGCGCTCGTCACCGACCGCTATCACACGGCCTTTGCCCGTGAGGCCATCTCCAATCTCGCAGCCGTCGATGCCGTGCGCATACACAGCATCGATGTCAACGGCCGGGCAATCGCCTCGACGGTGGTGCTGCTGATGGGCGGCGAGGCTTACACGTGGAAGACCGCCTATGACGAGACCTATGCGCGTTATTCCCCGGGCAAGCTGCTGATGGGAGAACTGACCGAATGGCACCTCGATGACGCCAACATCGTGCGCTCCGATTCCTGCGCCGTCCCCGATCATCCGATCATGAGCCGCTTCTGGCGGGAGCGCGAAGACATGGGCACGGTGGTGATCGGCCTGTCGCAAAACGGCGACCGTGATGTGCGCCAGGTCGCAGCCCAGCTTCACATGTACAGCAGCACCCGCAATGTCGCGAAGATGCTGCGCCAGAAAATCATGTCGCTTGCAAAGCGGGGATAGCAGTCTCCGCGGCAGCCCGCTCCCGCAGCAGACGGCGGATCACCTTGCCTGAGGTCGTCAGCGGCAGCTCGCCGACGAATTCGACCTCGCGCGGATACTCGTGCATCGAAAGCCGCATCTTCACCCAGTCGCGGATATCGAGTGCTAGCGCTGAACTCGCTTCAAAGCCCGGCACGAGAACGACATAGGCCTTGACGATCTCGGTGCGCAGCGAATCCGGCTTCCCGACCGCAGCCGCAAGCTGAACGGCCGGATGCCCGCTCAGACAGTCCTCGATCTCGGCAGGCCCGATCCGGTATCCGGACGAGGTAATGACGTCGTCGTCGCGACCGAGAAAGGTAACGTACCCTTCTTCGTCCTGCCGGCCGATATCGCCGGTCAGCAGCCAATCGCGGACAAACTTGCGCTCCGTCGCTTCCAGATCGTTCCAGTAGCCGAGAAACATCACCGGATCTGGGCGTTTGACCGCAATCTGGCCTACCTGACCGCAAGCCACCTTTTCGCCGCTGCCGTTTATGACGGCAACGCGGTGGCCCGGCACCGCACGGCCGATGGCGCCTGCCTTGCTGACACCCATGGCAGCGCTCGATGACAGCACAAAATTGCACTCGGTCTGACCGTAAAACTCGTTGACCTCGACGCCGAGCGTCCGCCTGACCCAATCGTAGGTTTCCGCGCCCAGCGATTCGCCGGCAGCTCCGATCGTGCGGAGCGCAAGATCGTACTTGGCAAGGGGATCGGGCACCGCCTTCATCAGGCGAAGTGCAGTCGGCGGAATGAAACCGTTGCGCACCTTCATCTCGGCCATGATGCGATAGGCCATGTCAGGATCGAACTTCTGCGCCGGCGACGAGACGACCGGCACGCCGAGCAAAAGACTAGGCAGCAGCGCGTTCAGCAAGCCGCCCGCCCAGGCCCAGTCCGACGGCGTCCACATCTTGTCTCCCGGCTGCGGAAACCCCTCATGCGCAAACTGCATACCCGGAATGTGGCCAGCCAGAACTCTATGACCATGCAGCGCACCCTTTGGCGGCCCGGTGGTGCCTGAGGTGAAGATCATCAGCGCCGGTTCGTCCGGCCCGGTCGCAGCAACCTCGAAAACAGGCGAATGCGCCTCCACCAACCCGGCAAAGGACAATGCATCGCCACCGGCATCGACACTGATGACGGACACCAGATCGGGCAGGCGCTCTCTGATCCGCCGGATTCGCTCAAGCCCAAAACTGTTGGTGATCACAGCCGCCACGCCGGCAATTTTGAGCCGATATTCCAGAGCCTCGACGCCGAACAGCAGCGCAAGCGGCACCGCGATTGCCCCCATCTTGTAAATCGCCACATGCGCGATCACCGTCTCGAACGATTGCGGCAGAAGCAATGCGATGCGGTCGCCGCGCTTGAAACCCATGGAGACAAGCGCATTGGCAAGCGACGAGGAGCGGGCCGCGAGCTCACTGTAGGTCATGGAAAGATGGTTGCCATCGGGACCGAAATGCTCAAGGCAGATGCGGTCCGGTGCAAGCTCTGCCCAATCGTCGCTGACCGCCCGGCCGATGTTGAAATCGTCCGGAACGGTCCAGGCAAAATCGCGATAGAGATCGTCATAGCGATCGCGCGGCGGCAGTTTCATGGGCGAGGTCCGATTATGCTGCACCAGCTAACACCTTGTACACGGTGCGCGCAAGCGCACAACCGACCAGCGGTCCCGCGCTGACGCGCCAAACATTCTTCGACCGAATGGCTGACATTTTTGCGATCGCCGCCCTAGATCAGAAGAAGCGCCGGGGTGGCGATCGTGACGGAGCAATTTCATGGACTATTTGAAACTTGGCGGCACAGGGCTCGAGGTGTCGAAGATCTGCCTCGGCTGCATGACATTCGGCGAACCGGACCGTGGCAACCATAGCTGGACACTCCGCGAGGAAGACAGTCGCATCCTGATCAGGCAGGCGATCGACCTCGGCATCAATTTCCTCGATACGGCCAATACCTATTCCGACGGATCTTCCGAGGAGATTGTCGGCCGGGCGATCAGGGACTTTGCCAGACGCGACGATATCGTGCTCGCCACCAAGGTCTTCAACCGCATGCGGCCCGGCCCCAACGGTGCCGGTCTGTCGCGCAAGGCCATATTTGACGAGATCGACAACAGCCTGCAGCGTCTGGGGACCGACTATGTCGACCTCTACCAGATCCACCGTTTCGACGATACGACGCCGATCGAAGAGACGCTGGAAGCCCTGCATGATGTCGTCAAGGCAGGCAAGACCCGCTATATCGGCGCCTCCTCCATGTATGCTTGGCAATTCGCCAAGATGCTCTACACGTCGCGGGCCAATGGCTGGACCCCGTTCGTCAGCATGCAGGATCACCTCAATCTGCTCTACCGCGAGGAAGAGCGCGAAATGCTGCCATTCTGCCAGGACGAGAAGATCGCCGTGATCCCATGGAGCCCGCTGGCCCGTGGCCGCCTGACCCGGGACTGGGACGAAAAGACCGCGCGCAGCGAGACCGACGAGTTCGGCAAGACCCTCTACCATCAGGCGGAAGATGCCGACCGAGCGATCATCGGTATCGTTGGCGAACTGGCGCAGAAGTACGGCGTCTCCCGGGCACAGATCGCCACCGCCTGGATCCTGCAGAAAAGCGCCGTCACCGCACCGATCATCGGTGCCTCGAAGGCCAACCACCTGGTCGACGCGGTTGGCGCCCTCTCCGTCAAGCTCGCACCCGAGGATGTGGCGGCGCTGGAGGAACCCTATGTTCCCCATCGGGTCGAGGGCTTCAAATAACGCCATACGGCCCAGGATCGGCCGTCAGGCAAGGCCAGCTTTCCATCGACGCCATCGTCGGGAGCGTGCCTTCAACACGCGCCACCTCGCCGGAGACCCTCGAACCCCAGGGCCCCAGAGCCCCAGAGCCCCAGTGCCCCAGTGCCGATGCGTTCGAAAGCGAACTTCGCGCCGCGCTCAAACGATGGCTGCTTCTCCGAAACCGTCGAAATCAGTGGCCGGATCGCACGACGCGGCTGAGAGGCAGCTAGCTTTTAGCGCAAGAGAGTGCATCGCGCGCCGTAAACAGGAAGCTGTCGGAAAGCTCCCGGCTTTCGACGGCGCGTGCCAGGATAACGGCCCCCATCATCGCCGAAAGCGTCGTGAACCCCTTGTCGCGTCGCTCCTTGTCCGTACCGCCCGGGGCGATCCCCGACAGGATGTCGACCAGCGCCGACAGCCCATCATTGAATGTCTCGCGCACCTCGCCGCGGCTGCGGCTCACCTCCTGCACCAGCGAGGCAAAGACGCAGCTGCCGCCCGGATCGTCGACGCTGCAACGCGCGAGATAGTGGTGGACCAACGCATCGAGCGGACGGTCGGGAGCGGCTGATATGATCTCGTTCCAGCGGATCTTGACCTTCTCGATCAGCGCGCGACTGACCTCGAGCGCCAGATCCTCCTTGGATTCGAAGTGCCCGTAGAAGCCGCCATGGGTCATTCCCGCGGCCTTCATGATTTCGGCAACGCCGATGCCGTCAAATCCCTTCTCGCGAAAGAGCACCCCGGCGACCTGCAGGATCTTCTCCCGGTTTTCGGCAAATTTCTCTCGGCTGACCCGCATTCGGTTCTCCGCAAAATAGCTGCTTGACAATTTATATGACGTCCATCATCAATAATCAACAAATATGATGATCATCATCTAAAGGCCTGCCATCCCTTCCGACAACCCCAAACGGAACAGCCCAATGGTCTCCACTGCACTTGCCTCTTCGCTGGCGCGGCGCAACATCCACTACGGATGGGTTGTCGTCGCAGCAACCTTTGTCACCATGCTCGTCACAGCGGGCGCCATGGGCGCGCCCGGGGTGCTCATCAAGCCGCTGCAGGACGAATTCGGTTGGGAGACGTCGCAGATCTCGTCGGCGCTTGCCGTGCGACTGCTGCTCTTCGGCCTGATGGGCCCCTTCTCGGCGGCCTTCATGAACTATTTCGGCGTTCGCAAGGTCATCGTCTTCGCCATGATCATGATCGCCAGCGGCTTCGTCGGCTCGCTGTTCATGACCGAACTCTGGCAGCTGCTTCTCCTCTGGGGCGTCGTCGTCGGCCTGGGCACGGGCCTGACGGCAATGGTGCTTGCCGCAACCGTTTCTGCCCGCTGGTTCACCAGGCACCGTGGTCTCGTCGTTGGCATGCTGTCGGCAAGTTCCGCGACCGGCCAGCTCGTCTTCCTGCCTTTCATGGCGGAATTGACCGAGCGCTACGGCTGGCGCGCAACGGTCTTCTTCGTCTGCGGCATGATCATGTTCGCCGCATTGGTGGTTCTGGGCTTCATGCGCGACCGCCCATCCGATCTCAACCTGCCGTCCTTCGGTGAAGAGCACGTCACACCGCCGCCACCGGCGCAATCCGGTCTGCTGGCAATGCTCGCTACGCCGATCACCGTGCTCAAGGACGTGTCGAAGACCTCCACCTTCTGGATCCTCTTCGCCACCTTCTTCATCTGCGGCCTCAGCACCAACGGCTTGATCCAGACCCACTTCGTGACGCTCTGCGGCGATTTCGGCATCCTGCCGGTGGCAGCCGCCAGCGTGCTCGCCGTCATGGGCATCTTCGACTTCTTCGGCACCATCGGCTCCGGCTGGCTTTCGGACCGTTTCGACAACCGCTGGCTGCTCTTTTGGTATTACGGTCTGCGCGGCCTGTCGCTGCTCTTCCTGCCCTTCAGCGATTTCAGCTTCTACGGCCTGTCGATCTTCGCTGTCTTCTACGGCCTCGACTGGATCGCCACCGTTCCGCCGACCGTGAAGATCGCAGCCGACAGCTTCGGTCGGGAAAAGGCAGGGATAGTCTTCGGCTGGATCTTCACCGGTCACCAGCTGGGTGCGGCCACCGCCGCCTATGGCGCAGGCCTGTCGCGAACCGAACTGTCGAGCTATCTGCCAGCCTTCTTCATTGCCGGCGCATTCTGCCTGCTTGCGTCCGTTCTCGCGATCACGCTCAAGAAATCCGGTGGCATCGCGCCGGGCTCCGCCATCGCTCACTGAACTGGAGCTTCCGGCCGAATGCCTCCGGCCGGAAGCTCCATCAAATCAGCCCGATAACTTCACCCGCCGTCTTGCGCGCGCGGGCAAACGCATGTTAGACACCCGCCTCGTCGGTATCCGTTGCCCCATTGGCGGAATTGGTAGACGCGCTCGACTCAAAATCGAGTTTCGAAAGAAGTGCTGGTTCGACTCCGGCATGGGGCACCACTTCACAAGAACGCGATTGTTTTTGTGAGGTAATTGAACGGGTTTTGCCCACACATTTGGCGAACTACCGAGTTCAGGCGGACCAACGGCTTCGTCGAGTTCTTCGGCGCTATCGGCGCATTGTCATCGGCTGATATGGATCGGCTTTGGCACGACGGGGTTATACTCGACTATACATCGAGTGCGCAGAATCCCAGACTAGAATGTCGTTTCCTGCACGAGCCACCAAACAGGAAGAAAAGCCAAAGCAATAGCGGCTAGCCAGGCCGAGGCAAACTTTATCAGATACTGTCTGTTCGCCTTGGCTTCATTCCACTCGTAGTACATCGTCCACTCCCACACTGTGATGGCAGTGAAGCATTGCTTTCACGACGAGTCGAGTGCGGAACAGCAACACTCGTTCACGCGCTTTCCATTTGCATTTCCCGGAAGACACACACGAACCACCCCGACGTCCGCCGGGTGCTTCGGCGCGCCTGGTCGTGAACGGAAACTCAATGACACCCGAAAAATTCTACGCCGCGCTGCGAGCCAGCGGGCTGTTTGCGCGCGGCTCATCGCAGTCGCAGGTGAATGGCATCAACGCCCTGCTGCCGGCAGTTGCCGGCCTCGCCATCGACGAGATCGCCTACATCCTCGCACGGCCTATCACGAGAAAAGACAGGTACACATTGTGTATGCGCTTATGGCATTTGGGACTGAAGGAAAAACATTATGAGCAGCAAAAACTCGACCGATACCCATACCCGCGCCGTTAATTTGAGGGTTCGTGAAGACGTTCGCGTCCTGATCGACCGTGCCGCCAAAGCCCACGGCAAGACCCGGTCCGATTTCATGATCGACGCCTCACGCCGTGCTGCCGAAGATGCGCTTATCGACCAGACATTGGTGCAAGTCGATCCCAACAGCTACAAACACTATCTCTCCGTGCTCGACCAGCCGCCGGGCGGCGAAGGCTTCGAGCGGTTGATGAATGCCCCCAAACCCTGGCAGCCGTAATGTTGTCGGCACCGACGCTTCTCGGCGAAGCGCACAATCTCCAGCTATTCGACAGTGCGCATGATAGCCTCGACGAATGGCTGCGCCGCCGTGCGCGGGCCAATCAGGTCAGCGGCGCATCGCGTACCTATGTGGTTTGCGAGGCCGAGCGCGTTGTCGGGTATTATTGCCTGTCATCGGGCGCGCTCGCCGTTGTGGACGCACTGGGGCCGATCCGGCGCAACATGCCGGACCCCATTCCCTTGTCGGTCCTTGGTCGTCTGGCCATCGACCGCAACTGGCAGGGAAAAGGTATCGGAGCCGCGCTGTTGCAGGACGCCGTGCTACGTACCGGACAGGCGGCTCATATCATGGGCATTCGCGGCCTTCTGGTCCATGCGATTTCCGAAGAGGCAAAAGCGTTCTATGAGCACTATGGGTTCGTGGCATCGCCTGCGAATCCTCCGACGCTTGTCATATCGCTCAAAACGGCATCAGCTTGACGAGAATTCAGCTTCAATGGGAACGTCGGTCTCCCGGTACCACCAGCGCATCTCGACGCTGGCCGCCGAGGCAAAGCCGAAGCCTCCCCGTTTTCCGCAGCCAGTCACGTCGCAAAAATGGTTCACGTGGATTGTCGCGCCGGCGGCGGCACTGCGTCCATCATCGTTCATGGTCCAGCCACTTCTTCGACCGGCAGCAGAACTATCTGGTCGTTGAGCAATGGGCGCTGCAGTTTCTTTGCTTCGTCCCAGGGCGCAGTCATCCAGAGTTCAATCTCCTCTTTGTTCGTGAGGATTACCGGCATGGCTTTCGGGTGGATCGAGGCGACTACGGAGTTCGGCTCGCATGTCAGGAAGCCGAACAGTTCATGGCGTCCTGGGCGCGGGGTCTTCATGGATCCTCGCTCGCCGCTCCAACCGGTCCAAATGCCRGCAAAAAAGGCCAGCGGCTTGTCCTCGTCGAGAGCAAACCAGCGTTTTGTCTTCTTTGGTTTGGTGTCTTCCCATTCGCAGAATTCAGTCCACGGAACGACACAACGGTTCTCCGGTCTTAGCCAGCCCCGCCAATGCGGGGAGTCCACACGACGAATGTTGGTGACGCCAGTATCGGGCTTGCCAGCGGTGACAATCGGTGGTGACGGCATACCCCAATGCAACATGGCGATCTCGCGGCCCTCTGGCGTGTTTCGCACCACGGGCCCGGGTCGATCCGGAAAGACTTCCACCATCGGCTCAAGATTGCCGGAGGCGTCGATCATGGCTCTGGTGAACTGCCGGATAGCCTCTTGGTTCGAGGTCATGCGGTATAGGTTGCACATACTGGTCTCCGTGGGTCGCCAAAGCCCGAACTTGTCGACGTCGGTTGGTTCGATGAACTCACCCTAAACGAGCGCCCTGAATTCCAGCGCAGTCTGGCGCACGGAAAAAGAAAACACGAGATAGCCCTTTTCATAAAGGCTTGCATCATACGAGCGATGCGATCGATCGAGTTTCGTCGCCGCAGACATAATGGCCCACGCTCGACATAGGTGAGGTCATCCCAACACAAGGCAACCTGCTGCGGGTGTGTTGTCGATAGCATGAAGCGGGAGGGTGTGCTCCGACGTCTCATAGGACGCCATCCTTCCAGATCGGGATCTTCCTGATCTGGACCTTTTCCAAACGGCGGATCGGCAGATTGCCGAAATCAGCGCCGAACGGATCGTGGACCTTGAGCACGATATAGCGGCCGTTTCCGCACCGCTCACATCTGAAATGTCCAGACAGCCGATCAAGGCTGACATCATCGCGAAACTGCAGCAGATCACGCGGCAGATAGCGATGTGTGATCCGGCAGTGATGACAGGTTACGACAATCAACTGACCAGCCTCGGCCGCGTTCGTCAGCGACCAACGGCTCAGCTTTCTGCTCTCGTTCATTTCAGGCACTGGATTGGTCCGGTGTTATTTCAGTTGGTCAATCGTTCGGAGTAACATTTGTTCCCTCTATGTTCTCATCTCGCATGAAAGAGTCAAGACTCGCGTTTTGAGCCACTGGACGAAAATTAATCGCCTGCCATGTATCGAATCGAGGCTTGTCGAAAGGGTCCTGCGCTATGCGTCGCACGAAACCTCTCCTGGCGGATTACAAACCGCTCCGTAGCCGCGCCCGCAAGCCGCGCGACCCGGCGCAGCCGCACCTTCCATTCGACCCAATGCCCGATCGTATCGAGCCGTGCCTTGCTTTGCTGAAATCCAAGCCGCCGGTAGGACCGGAATGGACCTATGAAATCAAATGGGACGGGTACCGCGTCGCGGTTCATATCGAGCCCAACCGGATCCGTGTCATCACCAGGGGAGGCCATGACTGGACGCACCGCTTTCCGGCGATCGTCGACGCAGCCAAGCGGCTCGGCGTCGCGACTGCGATATTCGATGGCGAGGCGGTTGTTCTGGACGAGCAGGGCAGGCCGGACTTCGCGAGACTACAGAACGCGCTCGGCGGGCGGGGCGGCAAGCTACCGGCGGGGGACGCTATGCTTTACGCGTTTGACCTTCTCTACTTCGACGGTCACGACATCCGGAGCATGGAGCTATCCAGCCGGCGGCATCTGCTGGAATCGCTGCTGGCAAATGAGCAAGGCGCCATCCAGATCTCCCAACAGAGCGACGGTGATGGCGCTGAGATTTTCAATGCTGCCGTCGAGTACGGCCTCGAAGGGATTATCGCCAAGGACAGGGATAGCAGCTACCGCTCCGGCCGGTTGGGCGACTGGCTGAAAGTGAAGTGCATCCAGAGCGAAAGCTTTATGATCGTCGGCTACGAACACTCGATGTCAGCGCGAGGCGGGATTGGAAGTCTCATGCTGGCGGCGCGAAAGGGCAATGACCTGATCTATGTCGGATCAGTGGGGACCGGCTTCAAAGAACGCGAGGCACTAAAACTCCGGCCTATGCTCGATCGGCTGAAGCAGAAGACGCCGCCGGTCTCCTATGCCGGCAAGCGTAAGGATCTCGTTTGGGCGCAGCCGACACTCATCGCTGAGATCGAGTATCGCGGGTGGACGCATGACGGAATGCTTCGACATGCATCCTACAAGGGGCTTCGCGAAGTGCAAGATAACGCGGCGGTTTATGAAGTTCCGGGTTCAGCGGGAATCTAGTGAGGTCGCCCCTGACGACCTCGCTGCGTTTTTTCTGTCCAGCTATGGCAAGGAGACAAAGATGAGCACACTGCCAGCAATTATCATAGCCGGATCGCTGATCGGGCTAGCCACGATTATTTCGGCGTGCACGCCCGCACACAATTCAAATCGCGCCGATTTTCAATACCAACCAAGGACTTCCGTGAACCCAGCTTGTGCGGATGGCTTCAGACCGAATAACGACCGCTCATGCAGCTACTGAAGCGCGAGCCTGCGAGTGAGACACAAAATCTGAAAAGCATAGCGTTTCAGCGCAAGCCTGCTCTGCCTCGCATTTTCACAAGCTATTGATATTGCCAGGATGTTGTACTCCGGCGTGGGGCGCCACCGACGAACATGAGATCGATTTTGAGGACACGCCATTGGCCGATGCAGCGCCACCAAAGCCGTGCTATGATCCACCAATGAGCTACTCTCTCAGCGATCTGGAGTTGTCACGTCGGCGTGTGACGGAGGACAGGAAGCGTATTGCTTCGCTGGAGGCCTCGATTGATGGGACCACGCTACGCGGGGAGGCGAGCGGTTTGGCTCGCGATCAGCTGGTTGATCTGAACGAAACCCTAAGGTCCCATATTTTCGAACACGACCTCATTGCAGCAATGATCAAATCGGATCGGTCGGCGGTGCATCCGGAAAGCGAGGCATAAGGTCTCAAGGATTATTCGTCACACGCCGCAGCCGGCGCTGGGCAGCAGGTTGCTGTTTGCAGCCAAGGGGGCATTGCGAGGCACGGTGGCGAGATACATCACATAGCGGTCGGCAGCATCCGCGAGCGCCATCGCAGCTTCGCTTTCGCGCCAGCCGGCTTGAACGGCCCGGAGCACGAGCGCCCTGGCCGCCTGATCGAATACGCGGCGACATTCGCCGCTGCGCAACGCGTCATCGGCATAAAAGCTTGGCGCCTCAATGTCCATTCGTGCTCTCACGCGGCAGGCGCACGGGACGTTTGCGAAGTCTCAGCGGAAGCCCCTGGATTGCATAGCGATGGAAAGGAGAAATCGAACTTTTCCTGACCTGCACGAAGCGTCCAAAGTGACGTTCGAGCTGCAAGGTAAGGTCGGCATGCCCCGTTACGCCCTCCTGGAACAGCCGGATCAGCAAGTTGGCCGCAACGCCCGCAGAGCGAGGCTGTTCGAGCGCGCCGTCGTCGTCCGAATATCCCGCGTCGGCAAGAATGCCGTGCAGAAAATCAAGATCGTCGCCTGAGAGGTACTTTGTATCCACGTCGGAAGACATTCAGGTCCTCCTTTCGGTGTAGGGCTAGGGTTTGGTGACCCTCAACCAGCAGCGCCCGTAAAAGTGGCTACTGAAGGACTGACAATGCGCCCGAACGCGCTACAAAGCAATCAGTCGGGAGAAGAATGAAGAACGGCGGAAACCAACGGCATAACGCTTTCGTGATGCCATTGCTCCCTTGAGCGTTCCCGCAGCCGGCAGTTGAGAAGCCCGCCGTAGCGGAGCGCACGTGTTCCTTTCCAAATCAACTGTTTAATTTCCCTCGCACTTCGGTCAAAGTGGCGCCGCTAAGAGGGAAAGCGCCACGTGCATCAGGAAGTATCGCTTATCGCCACCGTAGCCGTCAGCTTTGTCTGCGCAGCGGTGCTCGGCTACATCGCCGATCGGTTGCGGCTGCCGCCGTTGGTCGGATATCTGATGGCCGGCATCTTCATGGGTCCGATCACGCCCGGCTTTGTTGCCGATGCCGGCCTTGCCAGCCAGCTGGCGGAGATGGGCGTCATCCTTTTGATGTTCGGCGTCGGCCTGCATTTCTCAGCCGCCGATCTCCTTGCCGTGCGCGGCGTTGCCGTGCCTGGCGCAATCGTCCAGATCCTGATCGCGACACTCCTTGGGATTGGCCTGGCACAATGGTGGGGCTGGGGGCTGGGGGCCGGCATCGTCTTCGGCCTTAGCCTTTCCGTTGCCAGCACCGTCGTTCTCCTCAAAGCGCTCGAAGAGCATAACCTCGTCGAGTCGGCGAGCKGGCGCGTCGCCATCGGATGGCTGATCGTCGAGGATCTGGCGATGGTCCTTGCACTGGTGCTGCTGCCCGCCCTTGCCGAACTGCTCGGCGGCCATGCGGCCGAAGGCGCAGTACATGGTGCGGGTCTGCCGCTGCCATTGACCATCGCGCTCACGCTGCTGAAGGTCGGCGCTTTTGCCGTGATGGCGATCTTCCTGGGGCCGAAGGTCGTGCCCTGGCTCCTCACCCGCGTCGCAAGGACGGGATCGCGCGAGCTCTTCACGCTGACGGTTCTGGCGATCGCGCTCGGCATTGCTTTCGGCTCGGCGCAGATTTTCGGTGTGTCCTTTGCACTTGGCGCCTTCTTCGCGGGCGTCGTGATGAGCGAATCCAATCTCAGCCACCGGGCCGCAGCCGATTCCCTGCCGCTGCAGAATGCCTTTTCGGTGCTGTTCTTCGTCTCGGTCGGCATGCTGTTCGATCCGTCGATTCTCGTGCGCCAACCGATGGCCGTTCTTGCAGCCCTCGCGCTGATCATTGTCGGCAAGGCAATCATCTCCTTCGCCGTCGTCGTGATGCTTCGTTATCCGATCGGCATGGGCCTGACGGTGGCGGGCGGCCTTGCGCAGATCGGCGAATTTTCCTTCATTCTGGCAAGCCTTGGCGTTTCGCTCGGCTTGCTGCCGCATGAAGGGCAGGATGTCATCCTCGCCGCTGCCATCATCTCGATCACTTTGAACCCGCTTGTCTGCGTCGCAGCGGAAGCGCTGGACACGCATGTGCATCACCGGTGGCCGGCGCTTTACGCCCGCTTCGGCCATCACCGGCACGAGGCGCTCGGCCGTGAACTCGAAAAGATCCGCGGGCTGAACGAGGAGCGGGAGCGTCAGCATCAATTGGAGATGCAGGAACTGATCGAAACTTTCCCGCTTTTCGCCAAGGTCGGCGAGGATTCGCAGGAGGAATTGCTGCTGCTCTTTCGCCCGAAATCCGCCCTGCCCGGCGAACGCGTGATGCGCAAGGGGGATCGCGGCGACGGCATGTACTTTCTCTCCTCCGGTGCGGTGGAAGTGCAGCTCCCCGGGGTGCCGATCCGGCTCGAGCCGGGTGCCTTCTTCGGCGAGATGGCGCTTTTGAGCGGCGGCCGCCGCACGGCCGACGTCGTTGCGGTCGACTTCTGCCAGTTCTTCGTTCTGGAACGACGCGACTTCAACATGTTCACCGCAAAGCACCCCACCCTGCGCGAGGCGGTCAGCCAAATGGCGCGCGAGCGAACCGAGATGAACGTCATGCGCCAGAAACACGACGAACGCTCCGGCATCGCGTCCTGATTTCCCAGAACGGGGCCCCGCCAATCACGAAGATTTTTTCGCCGCACCGCCGCATGAACGACACAGCAAGCATTTACAGGCGGATGCGCGCCCCATAAAGCTCATGCACCCAACGCGAAAGGATCGGAATGCTTCGCAGACTGTACGACTGGACCATGTCGCTTGCCGGCCGCAAATCGGCGGAGGTATGGCTTGCCGTTATCGCCTTCGTCGAAAGCTCCATCTTTCTGGTTCCGGCCGACGTTCTCTTCCTGCCGATGGCGCTTGCAAAGCCCGAGCGCGCCTACCGATATGCGCTGGTGGCAACTGTCGCTTCTGTCCTCGGCGGCATCGCCGGCTGGATGCTCGGCTACTACGCCTACGACGCGCTCGCTCGCCCCGTCCTCGAATTTTACGGCAAGCTCGACGCATTCGAACAACTGAGGGTCTACATTCACGACGAGTGGGAAATCCTGCTTCTGCTCCTGGTAACCTCCGGTCTGGCACACCTGCCGCCGATCAAGGTGGTGACGATTCTCGCCGGCGTCATCCACATGAACCTCGGTTTCTTCGTCATCTCGGCGATCGTCGCCCGCGGCGCCCGCTTCCTGTTTCTCGCCTGGCTGCTTCGCCGCTATGGTGAGCCGATCCGCCATTTCATCGAAAAGCGCCTCGGCCAGGTTGCGGGCATTGGCGCCGCAGTCCTGATCGCCCTCGGCATCGCCTACAAATTACTCGCCCACTGAGCCAACCGCCCGGAGCTCCTGCATGCCTGCCTCGTTCTCCCTCCGCCGCCCGGCCTTCATCTATTCGATCCTGCTTGCAACAGGCATGGCGGCCGTCGTCGGCACCGCGCTCGGTTTCCAGTACATCGGCGGCTATATCCCCTGCGCACTCTGCCTGATGCAGCGCCAGCCCTACTACTACGCCGTCCCGATCGTCATCATCGGCGCAGTCGCCTCGGCCATCGGCCTGCCGAACTGGATCGGCCGCACATTCCTTTTGGCCGGCGGTATGCTGATGCTCGTCGGCGCAGGCATGGGCGTCTATCATGCAGGTGTCGAATGGCACTTCTGGGCGGGCCCCGCGACCTGCTCGACCACGGCCAGCAGCATGTCTCAGAACGCCGGCGATCTGTTGACGGAGCTCAATACGATCAAGGGCCCATCCTGCACGGACGCAGCGCTACGCGTTCTGGGGCTGTCCTTCGCCGGCTGGAACGTTATCGCAAGCATCCTTCTTGCGGCCTTGGCTTTCATCGGCGTGCGCAGATCGGCTTGAGCCTCACGCTGATCGATAAATTGATCAGGGCTGCAGTTCGCTATCCCAGTAGAGATAATCGAGCCAGCTGTCGTGCAGATAGTTTGGCGGGAAGAGCCGGCCGTTGTTGTGCAGATCCTGCACCGTCGGCTGATACGGCTTCTGATGCGGGAACATGCCTGCCTGCTTCGGCAGCTTGCTGCCCTTCCTGAGATTGCAGGGGGAACAAGCCGCCACGACATTCTGCCAGGTCGTCTCGCCGCCATGGGCGCGAGGGATGACATGGTCGAAGGTCAGATCGTCATGCTCGCCGCAATACTGGCACTCGAACCTGTCGCGCAGGAACACGTTGAACCGCGTGAAAGCCGGATTGCGGGAGGGCTGGACATAAGTCTTCAGGCACACGACACTCGGAAGCCGCATCGAAAAACTCGGGGAGGAAACCGAGTGTTCGTACTCTGCTATGATATTCACACGGTCAAGGAAGACCGCCTTGATCGCGTCCTGCCAGGACCAGAGCGACAAGGGATAATAACTCAGCGGCCTGTAGTCAGCGTTCAGGACGAGCGCTGGCAGGGCCTGGGGGGAGACTGCAATCGTCAAGGGACTCTCCTGATCGATTCGGCATCTGCATTCTTATATTAGGCCGGTTGTGACGGCATTGTGAAGTCCAATAAATTCAAGCAACATCATGGCGTTTATAAGTGTGGCACTTCAGGCCACAGGCAGCAGGCCGCGCCCGAGCTTTGCGGCATAATAAGCCCAGAAAAGCCGGGCTGCGACAGATCTCCACGGCGACCACGCCTCTGCCAGTGCTGCAAGTTTCTTTGGAGTGGGTCGCTCGGCGAGACCGAATGCCGCAACCACGGCATTCTGAAGCGCCACGTCGCCGGCGGGAAAAACATCGGCATGCCCACCGCAGAACATCAAATAGACCTGTGCCGTCCACGGACCGACACCCTTGAGCGCCGTCAGTTCGGCAAGCGCCTCGTCGGGCGGCTTGCCGGAGAGCGCAGGCAAATCTAGCCCGCCGGACACGGCTTTCGCTGCGATGCGCGACAGGGTCTCCGCCTTGGCGCGCGACAGACCGAACGCCCGCCAGGCCTCGGGATGGAGCAGAGCGTAGTGTTGCGCCGTCAGTATCCCCTCGACCGGCAGCATGCGACGCCAGATCGCCTCGGCGCTGGCGCGCGACACCATCTGCGAGACGATGATATGCGCCAACCCCTCGAAGCCGGGCTCGCGCAGCCGCAGCGGCAGGGAACCGGCCGCAGCGGCAATAGGGACGAGGCGCGGATCGAGGCGTAGCAACTGCTCCAGCCCTTGTCTCACATCTTCGTCATTGCGAATGATCTGCACGCTTCCTCGCGATCGTTTCGAATCCGTGGCAGAAGAAAGCATGATTGCAAATCCCCGTCAAAAGCCCGTCTTTCGTTTTGCGCCGAGCCCCAACGGGCCGCTGCATCTCGGTCACGCGCTCTCCGCCTTCCTCAACCGCGACATGGCGAACGCGGCCGGCGGTCGCTTGCTGCTACGTATTGAAGACATCGATCTGACCCGCTGTACACCCGAATTCGAAGCCGGCATCCATGCCGATCTTGAATGGCTCGGCATCGCCTGGGAGACGCCGACAAGGCGGCAGTCCGAGCATTTCGCAGACTATCAGGCAGCGCTAAGCCAGTTGATCGATCGCGGACTTGCCTACCCCTCCTTTCTGACCCGCGGCGAGGTCAAGGCACGCGTTGCGGCCTTGCAGGACACCGCCACACCCTGGCCTCGCGACCCCGACGGCTCGCCCCTCTATCCACCAGACGACCGCGAGCGCTCCGAGTTCGACCGGCAGCAATTGCTGGCCTCCGGGCTGAAGCATGCCTGGCGGCTCGACACGGAAAAGGCGCTGGCGCTCGTTGGCGCGCTGTCGTGGAAAGAAGCGGGCGACGCAGAAAGGGGCGACATCACCGCCGACCCCGGCGCATGGGGCGATGTCATCCTGTCGCGATCCGACGCGCCGTCGAGCTATCATCTCTCCGTCGTCGTCGACGATGCGCTCCAGGCAGTGACCCACGTCGTGCGCGGGCTCGACCTCTTCCACGCGACCTCGGTGCACCGGCTGCTGCAGGCTCTGCTCGGTCTGCCCGCACCCACCTATCACCACCACCGCCTGATTGTCGGCACCGACGGCCGCAAGCTCTCCAAGAGCGAGGGTGATAAAGGTCTTGCGGAGCTGCGCGACAAGGGCCTGTCAGTGGCCGACATCCGCCATCTTGTCGGGCTTTGACGCCTTCGTGCCCTGGCCGCTCAGGAAATTGTGCTTGAAGATCGCGCGAACGCGGAACTTCATCAGCGCCGCGTTTATCTCCGCGCCGATGATGAAGATCACCCCGATCATGTAGAGGAAAATCAGCGCGATCATCACCGAAGCGAGGCCGGCATAGGTCGCCGTATAGTTGGCGAAGGTCGCCAGGTAATAGGCAAAAATCAGGGCGCCGACAAACCAGCACACCAGCGTCAGCAGCACGCCCGGCACGACATCCAAAATCCGTCGCCGTCCAGCCGGCAACCAGAGGTGCGCGACGAAGAGGCCGACCGTCAGAACCAACAGTGTGCCGTAGATACGCCAGTCGAAGACCACATCAAGCGTGTCGGCAAATAGCGGGAACCATCGGCGGGCGTAATCGAGCGCCAACGGCACAGCCACCAGCAGAATGCTGATGGCCGCGAATATGACGACCGCGATCAGCACGTAGCCGAGGCTGGCAAGGCGGGTGAAATACCATGGGCGCGTCTCCTGAACGCGATAGGCGCGGTTGAGCGAGATGCGCAACGCCTCGACGCCGTTGGAGGCAAAATAGGCGGCCGCCAGCACGGAAATCGTCAGCAGCCCACCGCGCGGAACGGTCAGCACCTGCAGGACCTGGTCGGCCAGCGGCTTGGCAATCGCCTCCGGCCAAGTATCGAAGACAAGGTGAACAGCCGTCGAGGAGAACTGGTCCGCGCCGAGAAAATTGGCGAGCGCCGTACCGAAGATCAGGAAAGGGAAGACCGCAAGCAGACTTGACAAGGCGACATGGCTTGCCATTGCGAAACCGTCATCTTCGATGAAGTGCCAGATCGCGTCATAGGCCACATCATAGAAGATGCGAAAAATCTTCGGCATTCCAACTCCCGGCATTCCTCATTGTGTCGCCCGTCCGAATATGGGAAACGAGTCCGACTTTGTACAGGAATCATTCCATGTCGGATCAGCGCACAATCATCGTCACCGGATGTTCGTCCGGGATCGGCGCCTATTGTGCCCGCGCGCTGAAGGCGGATGGCTGGCGGGTCTTTGCGACCGTTCGCAAACAGGAAGATCTTGCTCCGCTCGCAGCCGATGGCATCGAGGCGTTTCGAATGGACTACACCAGCACCGATTCGATCGCAGATTTCGTGCGCGAGGCGACCGCGCTAAGCGGCGGCCGCATCGATGCGCTGTTCAACAACGGCGCCTATGGCCAACCCGGAGCAGTCGAGGACCTGAAGACCGACGTCCTGCGCGAACAGTTCGAAACCAACGTCTTCGGCTGGCATGAACTGACGCGGCAAATCATCCCGCTGATGCGCAAGCGCGGCCAGGGGCGTATCGTCCAGTGCTCGTCGATCCTCGGCGTCGTGCCTTATCGCTACCGCGGCGCCTACACGGCTTCGAAATTCGCGATCGAAGGTCTCAGCGTCACTCTGCGCATGGAGCTTCAGGGCAGCGGCATCCACGTGAGCCTGATCGAGCCCGGGCCGATCACTTCGCGCTTCACCGCCAACGCGCTCGCGAAGATGAACGAACACATCGACCTCAGGAACTCCGTGCATGCGACCGATTACCGCCGGCAGCTCGCGCGCCTTGACGGATCGGGGGAGCCCAATCGACATAAGCTTGGCCCGGAGGCTGTCTATGCCGTGCTCAAGCACGCATTGAACTCGAATAGTCCGAGACCACATTACCCCGTAACCACCCCGGCAAAGCAGGGCCTGGTACTGAAGAGACTGCTTCCCGCCGATCTCTTTTACCGTCTGATGCGCTGGGTGGACTGAGCAGGAAAGCCAACGAAATGTCTACGGTCACCTACGTTCTCGCGATCATCGTCATGGGCCTCGTCGCCATCGTGCTGATCCGCGGTCTCTTCAACATGCTGAAGGGCGGTGATGCGAATACGTCCAACAAGCTGATGCAGCTGCGCGTGCTCCTGCAGGCGATCGCGGTGTTTCTCATCATGCTGACGCTCTGGCTGACCGGCGGCGGTCGCCCTACCTGATAACGAGAAGTGGGAGGGTGGCATGGTCAAGCTAAACAAGATCTACACAAAGACAGGCGACGACGGCACCACCGCGCTGGTCTCCGGTCCGCGACGTTTGAAGGACGATCTGCGCGTTGAAGCCTACGGCACCATCGACGAGGCCAATTCGGCGATCGGCATCGCGCGGCTGCACATGCAGGGCATGCCGGTGCTCGACGCGATGCTGATGCTGATCCAAAACGACCTTTTCGACCTCGGCGCCGATCTCGCGACACCCGATACGGGCGAAAAGCCCGAATACGAGCCGCTGCGCATCATCGAAACGCAAGTGGCCCGGATCGAAAACGACATCGATCAGCTGAACGCCGATCTGCAGCCGCTGAAATCATTCGTGCTGCCCGGCGGCCATTCGGCGGCAGCCCATCTGCATCTCGCTAGAACCATCACCCGTCGCGCCGAACGGCTGATGGTGACGCTTGCCCGCGGCAAGGGCGAAATCGTCAGCGAGGCGGCGTTGAAATACGTCAACCGGCTGTCGGATTTCCTCTTCGTCGCCGCACGTCACGCCAACGATCGCGGCCTTGCGGATGTACTTTGGGTTCCGGGGAAAAACAGATAGGCTTGCCTCCAAAGTGACAGGGAACCCGGGGACAGGCCTGCATGTTCATACCGCTGCACGATGCCAATACGCTAAAGCACATCAAGCTCCAGTGGGTGACCTTGGGTTTGATTGCAGCCAACCTTGTGGTCTGGCTGTTTACCGGGCTGATTGCCAGCGAACAGGTGTCGAAGGCGACTTTCCTCGGTCTCGGCTACATTCCGGCTGTTGCCTTTGACGATGCGGTGCTGCCGCCGTCGCTGGAACTCGTGCCGGAGCCGCTGACCTACATCACCTACGCCTTCGTCCATTCGGGCTTCTGGCACCTCGCTTCGAACATGCTGTTCCTCTGGGTCTTCGGCGACAATGTCGAGGATGCGATGGGGCATGTTCGCTTCCTCGTCTTCTATCTCCTTTGCGCGATTGCCGGCGCGCTTTGCCACGGCCTTGTCGCAACCACCTCGCAAGCGCCGCTGATCGGCGCTTCGGGAGCGATTTCCGGTGTCGTGGCAGCCTATTTGGTGCTGCACCCCAGAGTGAGGGTCTGGGTTCTGGTGTTCATGCGCGTTCCGCTGCCCTTGCCGGCCTTCGTGCCGTTGGTCCTTTGGATCGGCCAGCAGTTCGTGATGCTGGCGCTCGATCCGGACGGCGGCGTGTCCTGGGGCGCGCATGTCGGCGGCATCGTCGCTGGCGGCTTGCTGGTGCTCATCATGCGCCGCCGCGGCGTGCCTCTGTTCGACCGCGAAGTGGTGACGCCAAGAGCCGTCAGGGACCGGCCCGGATCCACCCCCGCGATGGTGGCGATATCCGGCCAACTGCCACGTCCGCGCCTGCCCTGGGACAAGCGATAACCAGCATTATTGACGTGAACGTAACCGTCATATATTTGCGGGTGCAATTTGCCTGTCTGCGTCATGGAAGCGTTGTGTTTGGAGGAAAAACGCGTATCCATGTCGCCATTCGACAATCGGAGCGCCGCCGAAGCGCGCATTTTCTTGGCGAAAGAGTTGAAGGAAGGTCCCCATGAAAATTCTCGTCCCCGTCAAGCGGGTGGTTGACTACAACGTGAAGATCCGCGTGAAGCCGGATGGCACAGGCGTCGAACTCGCGAATGTAAAGATGTCGATGAACCCCTTCGACGAAATCTCCGTCGAGGAAGCACTTAGGCTGAAGGAAGCCGGCAAGGCCGACGAAGTGATCGTCGTGTCGATCGGCCCGGCCAAGGCCGAAGAAACGCTGCGCACGGCACTCGCCATGGGCGCCGACCGGGCAATCCTGGTCGAGACCGACGATCAGGTCGAGCCGCTTGCCGTTGCCAAGATCCTCAAGGGTATTGTCGACGCGGAAGCGCCGGGTCTTGTCATCACCGGCAAGCAGGCGATCGACGACGACTCGAACCAGACCGGCCAGATGCTCGCGGCCCTGATGGGCACCGCTCAGGCAACCTTTGCCTCAAAGATCGAGATCGAAATCCCTGGTCCTGGGGGCAAGGCAAAGGTGACCCGCGAAGTCGATGGCGGCCTGCAGACGATCGAAATCAAGTTGCCGGCTGTGGTGACCACCGACCTGCGCCTGAACGAGCCCCGCTATGCCTCGCTGCCGAACATCATGAAGGCGAAGAAGAAGCCGCTCGACAAGAAGAGCCCGGCCGACTTCGGCGTCTCCACCACGCCCCGCCTCAAGGTCCTGAAGACCGAGGAGCCGTCAGGCCGCAAGGCAGGCGTCAAGGTCAAGTCGGTCGCCGAGCTCGTCGAAAAGCTAAAGACCGAAGCCGGCGTCCTCTAAGGTTCGAGAAAGGGAGATTCTACCATGGCCATTCTTCTTCTGGCTGACCACGACAGCAACCACCTTTCCGACCAGACCGCCAAGACGCTGACGGCGGCCGCAAAGATCGGGGGCGACATACACGTCCTCGTCGCCGGCGCTGGCGCCAAGGCTGCGGCCGAGCAGGCCGCAAGGCTCTCGGGCGTTTCCAAGGTTCTTGTTGCCGAGGACGCAAGCCTTGCCAACAACCTCGCCGAACCACTGGCGGCCCTGATCGTCTCGCTGGCAGCCAGCTACGATACGATCATCTCGGCCGCCACCTCGACAGGCAAGAACGTGCTGCCGCGCGTCGCAGCCCTGCTCGACGTCGCCCAGGTCTCGGAGATAACAGAAGTCGTCTCATCCGACACCTTCAAGCGTCCGATCTATGCCGGCAACGCCATCCAGACGGTGCAGGCGACCGATGCCACGAAGGTCATCACCGTGCGCACGGCATCGTTCGCCGCGGCAGCGGAAGGCGGCTCCGCTTCGGTCGAAGCGATCTCGGCCGCTTCCGATCCCGGTCTGTCGACCTTCGTCGGGGATGCACTGTCGGCGTCCGACCGTCCGGAACTGACGTCGGCCAGGATCATCATCTCGGGTGGTCGTGCACTTGGTTCTGCCGAGAAGTTCAGGCAAGTCATCCTTCCCGTTGCCGACAAGCTGGGGGCCGCCGTCGGTGCCAGCCGCGCCGCCGTCGACGCCGGCTACGCGCCGAACGACTGGCAGGTCGGTCAGACAGGCAAGGTGGTCGCACCACAGCTCTACATCGCCTGCGGCATCTCGGGCGCCATCCAGCACCTCGCCGGCATGAAGGACTCCAAGGTCATCGTCGCCATCAACAAGGACGAGGAGGCCCCGATCTTCCAGGTCGCAGACTATGGTCTTGTCGCCGATCTGTTTGAGGCTCTGCCCGAGCTCGAGAAGGCGTTGTGATTGCGCAAATTCCCGTTCTTTCGCACTTGCGAGAGACTGGAAAATTATCCTTTTAGGGTCTACTACTGCTGCCGGGCAATCCTTTGCCCGGCAGTTTTGTTAGAAGAATGCGGCAGGCGCGGGGGCGAGTGCCGAGTGGGGATTTGGAGATGAGTGCGGTGTTGAAGACGATTGGCATTATCGGTGCGGGCCAGATGGGTTGCGGCATCGCGCAGGTTTCGGCGGGCGCGGGCTACAAGATCCAAATCTACGATCTGTCTCAGGATCGCATCGAGCACGGCCTCGCCACGATAAACGGCAATCTCGCCCGCCAGGTCACCAGCGGCAAGATGACCGACGAGGAGCGTTCCGCCACGCTTGCGCTGATTTCCGGCTCATCCGACGTCAACGATCTGGCCGCATCGGATCTCGTCATCGAAGCGGCGACCGAGGACGAAAGCGTCAAGCGGAAGATTTACAACCTTGTCTGTCCAGTCCTGAAGCCGGAAGCCATCCTGGCAACCAATACCTCTTCCCTCTCCATCACCCGTTTGGCATCGGCGACGGATCGTCCAGAGCGCTTCATGGGCATTCATTTCATGAACCCCGTGCCGGTGATGAAGCTGGTCGAGCTGGTGCGCGGCATAGCGACGGAAGAGAAGACCTTCTCGGCTGCCCGCGAATTCGTCGCCTCGCTGGAAAAGACCGTGACGGTCGCCGAGGACTTCCCGGCCTTCATCGTCAATCGCATCCTGCTGCCGATGATCAACGAGGCGATCTACACGCTCTACGAAGGCGTCGGCACGGTCGACGCGATCGACACCGCCATGAAACTCGGCGCCAACCACCCGATGGGCCCTTTGCAACTGGCCGATTTCATCGGCCTCGACACCTGCTTGTCGATCATGCAGGTGCTGCACGATGGCTTGGCGGATTCCAAGTACCGCCCCTGCCCGCTCCTCGTCAAATACGTCGAAGCCGGCTGGCTAGGGCGCAAGTCGGGCCGCGGCTTCTACGACTATCGCGGCGAAGTACCCGTTCCAACGCGCTGACGCGGGCCTGCCGGGCGGACGGAGCGATAAGCGACGGCCGAACCACCCGTCCCTCATCCGCCTGCCGGCACCTTGTCCGCGATGGGAGAAGAGATGTGGTGACCCGCTCGGCACCTGGAGCTCTACGACCCGATCGCCCCCTTGATCAGCGCCTTGGCCTCTTCGCTGTCCCATGCGGCGGGGCCGTTCATCGCCGAGATCAGGCAGCCCTTGCCGTCGATCAGCAGCGTAACCGGGAGGCCGAAGGCCAGGCCTTCCTTCTTCAGGCTGTTGAACACCTCGATCGTGTTGTCGCGATAAAGCTGCAGCGCATCGACCCCGGTTTCGGCAAGAAACGCCTTCGGCTTTTCGTCGTCGCCGGTGTCGATATTGACAGGCACGACCTGGAACCTCTCGCCGCCCATCTCCTTCTCCAGCGCGTTCAGCGCCGGCATCTCCTCGCGGCACGGCACGCACCACGTAGCCCAGAGATTGAAGAGCACCGTCTTGCCGGCGAAGTTGTCGAGCGTCATCGGCTTGCCGTCGGCATCCTTGAAGGTGACGGCAGACAGCCTGCGCGGCTCGCTCGCGGCAACCATCGCGGCAACCTGCCCCTTCAACAGCGGCGTAATTCTCGTGGCAACATCCTTCGTCGCCGCACATTCGGCCGATGCCGTTTCCGCTCCGCCATTGCCATACCCGGCTTCCTTCATGTAAACCGCTGCCGCACCGGCAACGATGCCTGCGACGGCCGCGATCCCGATGAGCTTGAGGGATGGCAGGCGCAAGGGCGTTCTCGTCGTCATTTCATTCTCCGCGACATGCGTTCTTCAAGGTAGGTACCTTCATGGCCGAAAGCACCACGGATACCAAATCTTCCAACCAGATGTGGGGCGGGCGTTTCGCGTCCGGTCCCGATGCGATCATGGAGGAGATAAATGCCTCGATCGGTTTCGACAAGAAGCTGTTTGCGCAGGACATCCGCGGTTCGATCGCCCACGCCACCATGCTTGCCCACCAAGCCATCATTTCTGCAGAGGATAAGGACAAGATCGTTCACGGGCTAAACACGATCCTGTCAGAGATCGAGAGCGGCAATTTCGAGTTCTCGCGCAAGCTCGAAGACATTCACATGAATGTCGAGGCACGACTTGCGACGTTGATCGGCCCGGCGGCCGGACGCCTGCACACGGCCCGCTCCCGCAACGACCAGGTCGCCCTCGACTTCCGCCTCTGGGTCAAGGAAGAGCTGCAGAAGACCGAGCAGCTACTGACGAACCTCATCGCCGCCTTCCTCGATCGCGCCGAAGAGCACGCCGAAACTGTCATGCCCGGCTTCACGCATCTGCAGACGGCGCAACCCGTTACATTCGGCCACCACTGCATGGCTTACGTCGAAATGTTCGGCCGCGACCGCTCGCGCGTGCGCCACGCCATCGAGCATCTCGACGAGAGCCCGATCGGTGCTGCCGCCCTTGCCGGCACCGGCTATCCGATCGACCGTCACATGACGGCAAAGGCGCTCGGCTTCCGTGAGCCGACCCGCAACTCCATCGACACCGTGTCCGACCGCGATTTCGCCATCGAATTCCTGTCGATCGCCGCGATCTCAGCCATGCATCTGTCGCGCCTTGCAGAAGAAATCGTCATCTGGTCGACGCCGCAGTTCGGCTTCGTGCGCCTGTCCGACGCTTTCTCCACGGGCTCGTCCATCATGCCTCAGAAGAAGAATCCCGATGCCGCCGAACTCGTCCGCGCCAAGACCGGCCGCATCAACGGTTCGCTGATCGCCCTGCTGACGATCATGAAGGGCCTGCCGCTCGCCTATTCCAAGGATATGCAGGAAGACAAGGAACAGGTCTTCGACGCCGCCGAGAGCCTTGAACTGGCGATATCAGCGATGACAGGCATGGTGCGCGACCTGACGATCAACACCGCTCGCATGAAGGCGGCTGCCGGCTCGGGCTATTCGACCGCGACCGACCTTGCCGACTGGCTGGTGCGCGAAGCCGGCCTGCCCTTCCGCGACGCGCACCATGTCACCGGCCGCGCAGTCGCCCTTGCCGAGAGCAGGAGCTGCGATCTCGCGGAGCTGCCGCTTGCCGATCTGCAGGCGATCAACGCGGCAATCACCGACAAGGTCTACGACGTTCTGACCGTCGAGGCTTCGGTGGCAAGCCGCAAGAGCTTCGGCGGCACCGCTCCGTCCGAGGTGCGCAGGCAGATCGCCTTCTGGCGCACCCGCAACTAAGCATTCCAGGTGAAGTGGATGCCGGGTCGCGCTTTCGCAAGGCGCGCCAGCAACTGAGCCCAACAATCAGGGTGCACAAGGTGGATAAACTTCGCTATGAAGATGTCCACCACTGCCGCTCCAAGAGGAATCCCATGCAGACCAGCTTGCCGCAGATCATCCGCCTGACGGTTGTTTTCGCCGTGATCGGCATTGCCGTTGCCGGATGTGGACGCAAAGGCGACCTCGATCCGCCGAGCGTGCAGGCAACCAAGGGTGGCGACTCGTCCAAGCCGACGAAACAGCCCGGCGCGGTCGACCGGCCCTTCATCCTCGATCCCCTTCTTTAGCAGGCCACGCCAGTGAACCATTTCGAGTATCGCGACGGCATCCTCTACGCCGAGAACGTCCCCGTTCCTGAAATCGCCAAGGCTGTGGGCACACCTTTCTATTGCTATTCGACGGCAACGCTCGAACGACACTACCGGGTCTTTTCCGACGCATTCTGCGATGTCGACTCCATGGTCTGCTACGCCATGAAGGCAAACTCCAATCAGGCCGTGCTGAAGACGCTCGGCAAGCTCGGCGCCGGCATCGACGTCGTGTCCGAAGGCGAGTTGCGCCGTGCGCTCGCCGCCGGCATTCCGGCAAGCCGCATCATGTTCTCCGGCGTCGGCAAGACGCCGCGCGAGATGGACTTTGCGTTGGAAGCCGGCATCTACTGCTTCAACGTCGAATCCGAGCCCGAACTCGAGATCCTCAATCAGCGTGCCGTCAAGGCTGGCAAGAAGGCACCCGTTTCCTTCCGCATCAATCCCGACGTCGATGCCAAGACGCATGCAAAGATTTCGACCGGCAAGAAGGAAAACAAGTTCGGCATTTCCTGGGAACGCGCCCGTTCCGTCTATGCCCGCGCAGCGACCCTTCCTGCCATCGAAGTGACCGGCATCGACATGCATATCGGCAGCCAGATCACGGAGCTGCAGCCTTTCGACGAAGCCTTCAAACTGCTGCGCGAGCTCGTCAGCACGCTTCGCGCCGATGGCCACGACATCCATCATGTCGACATCGGCGGCGGCCTCGGCATCCCCTACAAGGAAGACAACAACCCGCCGCCGCTACCCGACGCCTACGCAGCGATCGTCAAGAACCAGCTGCGCGAACTGAACTGCAAGATCGTCATGGAGCCCGGCCGCCTCATCGTCGGCAATGCGGGCATCCTGGTAACCGAAGTGCTCTACGTGAAGGACGGCGGCGAGAAGACCTTCGTGATCGTCGACGGCGCCATGAACGATCTCATTCGCCCGACGCTCTACGAAGCCTATCACGAGATCCGCCCCGTCGTGATCTCTGCAGCCAACGCGCCGCGTATCAAGGCCGATATCGTCGGCCCGGTCTGCGAGACCGGCGACTACCTGGCACTCGACCGCGAAATGGCAATGCCGAAGCCTGGCGACCTGTTTGCCGTCAGCTCCGCCGGCGCCTACGGCGCGGTCCAGGCCGGCACCTACAACAGCCGTCTCCTGGTGCCGGAAGTTCTCGTCAAGGGCAGCGATTTCCACGTGATTCGACCGCGCGGCGGCTACGAGGAGCTGATCGCTCTCGACTCGGTTCCGGCCTGGCTGGACTGACAGCCGCCCGACACGATCATCACTTTTTGGCGAATGGGCGTGAAAAACCGGCATAGCAGCCGCCTTGCCCTCGCCTTCGCCACAAAGAATGTTATCTTTTCCCGAGAGCGAATTGCCCAGCAATCGCCGGAAGCGCCCTCTGCCCCGTAAATGCCAGATCGCGGAGACCGGATTGAAGAAGAGCTCCAGCAGGGAGAAGAATGGTGCGTTTGCCCTGAGGCCGCCCTTGGCGCGGCTGGTTGCGGCGAAGCGCTTTCTTGCGCGCCTCGTCCTGCTGTCGGAGCAGTTGCTGCCGCTGCTTCTGCCGATCCTGTCGCTGGTCGCACTGTACCTCGCAACGTCCTGGTTCGGTGTCTTCCGCATGGCACCCGATTGGGTCCGCACAACGCTGCTCAGCCTCTTCGGCGTCGGGTTTCTCGCGACGCTTGGCTCCTTGCGAAAGCTGCAATGGCCGAGCACAGCCTCGGCCGACCGTCTTCTGGAAGAACGCAACGGCCTGCCACACCAGCCGGTCACCGTCCAGGAGGACGAGCCGGCGTTCGATACGCCCTTCGCCCAGGCCCTCTGGCGGGAACACCAGACGCGCATGGCAGAAAAGATTGCCACGCTCGACACGGGATTTCCGCAACCCGACATCGCAGCCCATGACCGCTTTGCCCTGCGCGCCGTTCCCGCTTTGCTGATGGCGATTGCCTTCGGTTATTCGCTGTCGACCAATGGCGGTTCGATTGCCGATGCCCTGCAGTCGCGGCCGGAGCCGCAGGCAAGCGATCCCGCCGTTCGCATCGACGCCTGGGTGACGCCGCCAGCCTATACCGGCCGTGCGCCGGTCTATTTGACGGCGACCGGGACGGAGCAGGCACCGATCCGAATTCCGCAGATGTCGAACCTCACGGTTCGTGTCAGCGGAAGCAAAGTCGACGAAAATGTTACATTCAAGACGCAAGACGGCCAGACGCTGGAGATCGCCGCTGCGCAGGATGCCAAGACGCAACCCGCGCCAACCGCGCAACAGCCCGGCGCAGCGTTTCCTCCCGCCTCCAGTACCCACCTCATGAAGCTTGAAAAAAACGGTGCACTGCTGGTAAACGGCCGGACCTGGACCTTTGACGTCATTCCCGACAAGGCGCCGGAGATCGCCTTCAATGGACTGCCCAAGCCAACCGTCAACGGCGCCTTGGAGATCGGCTTTGCGATTAAGGATGACTACGGCGTGCAGGACGCCTATGCACAGATCGTTCCCGTGGAAACCGATCCGGCGGCGACGCCGCTCTACCCGCTTCCTGAGTATCGGCTCGACGTCCCGCGCCGCAACGCACGCGACGCCAAGGGGCTGACCAGCAAGAACCTGACCGAACACCCGCTCGCCGGCAAGCGGGTTCGCATCACGCTCGTCGCCAAGGATGCCGCCGGCCAGACGGGTCGCAGCCCGCCGCATGAGATGACGTTGCCGGCGCGTCCGTTCAGCGAGCCGCTTGCGGCTGCCGTTGCGGAGGAGCGTCAGGTTTTCGCGCTCGATACGCGCAGGATGCCGGAGGCAATTGCACTCAATGAGGCATTGACGATCCGCCCGGAAGAGACGATCCCGAAGCTGACCAACTACCTGCTGCTGCAATCCGCCCTGACGCGGATGAAGCTGGCAAAAGGCGAGGAGGCCCTGAAGGACACCGCGGACTACCTTTGGGATATCGCCGTCGGGATGGAGGATGGAGACCTTTCTCAGGCCGAGCGCAACCTGCGCAACGCCCAGCAGAACCTGGCCGACGCCCTGCAGCGCAACGCGCCCGATGCGGAAGTCAAGAAGCTCATGGACGAACTGCGCAAGGCGATGCAGGACTACATGAAGGAGCTCGCCCAGCGCATGCGCAATGCGCCGATGCAACCCAACCAGAATGCCCAGAACGTCCTTCGCCAGCAGGATCTGGAGCGGATGCTGGACCAGATCGAGAATCTCGCGCGCTCCGGCAATCGCGACGCCGCTCAGCAGATGCTGTCCGAATTGCAAAGGATGATGAACAACCTGCAGGCGGGCAGACCCCAGCAAGGGCAGCAAGGCAAAGACAACAGCCAGATGCGCCAGCAGATGGACAAGCTCGGCCAGATCCTGCGCGACCAGCAGAAGCTGATGGAAGAGACCTTCAAGCTGGATCAGCAGCTGAAGGATCGCATGCAGCGCGGTGACCCCAATATGGGAATGAACGATCCGCTGCTGGACGACATGCCGATGGATAACGATGGCATGCCGCAGGATCAGCAGCAGGGCCAGCAAGACCAGAACAATCCGCAGGGCCAGTCGCCCTCCGACCAGATGACGGCGGACCAGCTGCGCGAAGCGCTGAAGCAATTGCGTTCGCGCCAGGACGAGCTCGGCAAGCAGCTCGGCGAGCTGCAGAAGGGCCTCGGCGATATGGGCATGAAGCCTGGTCCGGGCTTCGGCCAAGCGCAGCGTGAGATGGACGGTGCCGGACGCGACCTCGGCCAGGGCCGCGGCGAACCGGCAATCCAGGGCCAGGGACGCGCCCTGGAGGCGCTTCGCCAGGGCGCTCGCGACATGATGAACCAGATGATGCAGGCGCAGCAAGGTCAGGGACAGGGGCCGCAAGGCCAGGTCGGGCAAGGCAACCAGAACGGTCGCGATCCTCTCGGCCGCCCCCGCCGTGCCGACGGACCGGACTTCGGCGATCAGGTAAAGGTGCCTGATGAGATCGACGTCCAGCGGGCTCGCGAAATTCTGGATGCAATCCGTGAGAAGTTGGGCAACAATCCGCCGCAGGAGATGGAGCGGCGCTACCTTGAACGCCTGCTTGATGTCCAGTAATGCAGCAGGTCGTCCGAAATGCTGCGAGCGCGGTCACAAATGCGTGAGAATCGCCAGCCTCTCCTGCGCGGCGCCTATCTCTCCGTTGAAACTGAGGTTTTGCGCCGCTCGACAGAGTAAAGGGTATTCCCATGATAACGCAATGGAAGCTGATTGCAGGCGTTGCCCTCGGACTTGGAACAGTCGTGGGCACCGCCAGTGCAATGGACATCACCGGCTTTGGAACGACTCATAGCGGCGGCAAGGCCGTTGCCGCGGAAAACTACAGGTCAACCTCGCGCCAAGTCCAACCGTTCAGCAACGAAACGACAGGCAGCATCTCCAACGGCGCGCCGCAGCGAATGCAGCCAACGGATTGCCCGGCGCCACCCAAGCCAGGCAGCCTGCAAACACAAGGCGGAAATAGTGGCGCGAGCGAGCGCATGGCATGCCCGGACTATAGATAGGTTTCATCAACGCCATCGCCTCCTGCCCGGGAAGCGATGGCGTTCAGTCAAATTTCCTCACACAAACACTATTCCTGCATGCCCGAAGCTTCGTAGTGTCGCTGGAGCAGGCGACTAACGATAGCGATTCGATGGCAATTCTTTTCAAGACGGTAATCGGTGAAAATACGGCATTCGAGATGATCGAGAATGCGCTGTCCAGCACCAACGACTACGACGGCTATCTGAACGTCGTGGCCGACGAAGGTGAGCAGACGCTCTCCTGGGCGCCGGACATGCATGCCGAACAGTTTCAGGCGGAAGTCACCGAAATCCTGCGCTCGACCTGGGACATTTGCCGCTTCTGGATCATCTACGAAAGGCGTGACGACCGGCAGGACGCCGAAGCGAATGTGATCCGCAACGCGGCGTTCAAACTCACGCGCGGCTATGCCGGCGTCATCGTGATCACCCTCAGCCTGCTGCACAAGCGCGGCGAGACGCCCGATATCGAGCTGATCTTCGTCTGCTTCCAGCAGGACTTCCAGCGGCGGAATTTTCGGGTGCGCTATGAGGGGAAATTCATCCCCCACTAGCCAGGGGAGACCTGCCCGGCAGATCTCGCGAGGTCCGCCTTAGGCTGCCAGGGCTCGTGCCACCGCCTTGCGGATATCAGGCAGCGCAAAGGGCTTGGAGACAACGTCCACGATCTTTTCCGCCAGATCGTCAGCGCGCTCGCGTTGCTCCGCATAGCCGGTCATCAGTAGGATCTTCAGCGCCGGAAATGCTGATTTTGCCTGATGGGCGAGTTCGATGCCGTCCATGACAGGCATGCGGATATCGGAAAGTAGAAGATCGTAGGCGCCATCCCTCAGCTTCTCCAGTCCTTCTGCACCGTCAGCTGCTTCTTCGGTCTCATGACCGTCAAGACGCAAAGCGCGGGCTACGAAAGAGCGCAGGGAATCCTCGTCTTCCGTAATCAGAATTCTTGCCATGGTATGCATTGCTCCGTTTCATGCCCTGCAACGGAAATCACACGACTTTCCTTTGCGATCGGTAAACGGCCAAAAGCGATGGACGGGATGGTTAACAACCCGTCTTGTCCCGGCACAGTCAGGCGTCGCCGGTAACGACGCCGACGAAGGGCAGTTCGCGAAAGGCATAAGCGACGTCCATGCCATAGCCGACGACGAAATAGTCGGGGCATTCGAAACCGACATAGTCGGCTTCGAGCTTTTCCTTGCGCTTGACGCGCTTGTCGAGCAGCACGGCGATGGTGACATTGCGGGCACCGCGCTCGTAAAGCAGTTCCTTGGCAAACAACAGCGTGCGACCGGACTCAAGAATATCGTCGATCAGCAGGACATCGCGATCCTTCACGTCGCTGTCGATGTCCTTGACGATACGAACGCCTTGCGAAACCGTGCCCGTCCCGTAGCTCGACAGCGTGATGAACTCGACCTCAGGGGCAAGACCGCTGTCGTGCAGGGCGCGGATCAGGTCGGCCGCGAAAATGAAGGACCCCTTGAGGATCGCGATGACCAGGAGATCGTTGGTGGGTCCCTGCGCGATCTGCTTGGCAATAGCGTGATTGCGCTCGGCAATCTGCTCGGCAGTGAAGAGAGGCTCGATGTTCTTTCCGCGCACGACGGGCATTAACGCTTGCTCCATGGAAAACAAGCACAAGCCGTTACCACAAACGACGCCGCGAAACACCCCTCAGGGCAGGAAGGACAGCCGGACTTCCGGCATTTTTCCACCGGCATACTGCACTCTCGTCGAAAAACCTCGGCTTTGACCACCATAGATCACATCCACCGACGGATTGATGATGACGCTCGCGGTCAACTGTTCATCGACAAAGAGATCTGCGCGAACGGGGCGAACGAGCTGCGTCGTGCCGCTGATATTGTCGATGATGCCGTTGATCAGCAACACACGCATGCCATTGGCATCGCGTGGCGTGGCCGTAACGTGGGTGAAATGAAGCGGCGAGCTGCCATCGACGGCATCAGGCTTCGCCAAGCCGGAAAAGCCTCCCGAGAGACCGAAGGCCAGAACGCAAAGTGCAAATACCAGCGCCGCAAAACCCTTGGTTGACGCCTGCTGCAACCAGGCCTCGCCGACGCGCGCAAGCGACGACGCAAGCCTGAAAAAAGGTGACGGTCTCGGCTCTGTCGCCGAGCTATGCTTGCGATTGTCGTTGAAGCCGCGGCTGCGGGGTTCGTGTGGGCGACCGCTGCCGATCACCACGAATTCGGCGTCCGCAATATCGACGGCGCGGCTCTGGAAAGCCTCCCGTTTGGCAGGCTCGGGTGGCAGAAAGTCGTAGGCCCGGCCGGGTGCCCGGCGTCTGAACGAGGAGGAGGTCATGATGACTGCCTTTCCGGTGTCCACATGGCTTCAGGCCGAATGAAATATCCGGCATTGAAACGAATCCGGCTCAGTCGTAAATTTTAATGGTTAATGCTTCGCAAAGATCGCCTTCAAACGGGCGCCTTTCCGGCGAAATTTACCACTTGTTAACGGAGTTGGTTAACAAGTCCTACGGTCAAACAAACAAAAGACTGAGCTGCCCGTTGATCCACTTCGAGAATGTCGGTTTGCGCTATGGTATGGGACCGGAAATTCTCCGGGACCTGACCTTCGACATCCCGAAGAAATCCTTCCAGTTCCTGACCGGACCCTCGGGCGCCGGCAAGACGACGCTGCTTAGGCTTCTCTTCCTGTCGCTGCAGCCGACCCGCGGCCTGATCCGCATGTTCGGCCGTGATATTTCGGATATTCCGCGCCAGGAACTGCCGCTGATGCGCCGGCGCGTCGGCATCATCTTCCAGGAGTTCCGCCTTCTCGACCATCTGACGACCTATGAGAATGTGGCGCTGCCCCTGCGGGTGCGCGGCAAGGACGAGAGTTCCTACAAAACAGATGTGCTGGAGCTCTTAAAATGGGTCGGGCTTGGCGAACGCATCAATGTTCTGCCGCCCGTGCTGTCGGGCGGCGAGAAGCAGCGCGCGGCAATCGCACGCGCGCTCATTGATCGGCCGGAAATCCTGCTTGCCGACGAGCCGACCGCCAATGTCGACCCGCCGATGGCCCGTCGATTGCTGAACCTGTTTCTCGAACTGAACCGTCTCGGCACTGCCGTCGTCATCGCCACCCACGACCTGACGCTGATGGACCAGGTGGAAGCCCGCCGCATGATTCTCTCGGAGGGGCATCTCGATATCCATGACTGAGCCCGTGCCCCGCCCAACAAAGCAGCCACCCGCAAAGAGCCAGAAACGGCCCGAGATGAAGGTGCGTCCGACGGCGCCGATCCTTCCATCCGCGAACATACAGGGCAATGCGCTGATGGTGGTGATCGCCATCATGGCTTTTCTCGCCTGCCTGACACTGGGCGGCGTCAGCATGGTGCGCTCGACGGCGGCAAGCTGGGAAGGCCAGATTTCCCGCGAGATCACCATCCAGATCAAGCCCGATGACGGGCTCGATATGGAAAAGGCCCTGACCCAGGCCCGCGATATCGCACTCACCTTCGTCGGCACGAAGAGCGGCCAGATCGTCGATGAGGCAGCGACAGCACGTCTGCTCGAGCCCTGGCTCGGCGCTGGCCTGGACATCAAGGAACTCCMCGTTCCCCGCCTCGTCATCATCACGATCGATGAGAGCAACCCGCCCGATTTCGAGGCGATGCGTTCGCTCCTGAAGGAGAGTATACCCCAATCCTCCCTTGACGATCACCGCAACTGGGTCGACCGCCTGGTCTCGATGGCGCATACCACAGTGATGATCGGCACGGGCGTGCTGCTGCTCGTCTTTTCGGCGATGGTGCTGACGGTGGTCTTTGCAACGCGTGGCGCGCTGTCCGGCAATCGCCACATCGTCGAGGTCCTGCATTTCGTCGGCGCTGAAAGCTCGTTCGTCGCCAACGAGTTCCAGAAGCACTTCCTGAAGATCAGCCTCAAGGGATCGGCAGTCGGCAGTGCTCTGGCTGCCTTGTTCTTCCTCAGTGCGGGGTTCCTGCAGAGCCACACGCTGGCCACCCCGCAGACCGATCAGGCAACAGCGCTTTTCGGCACTTTCTCGGTCGGAGCTCTCGGCTATGCCGGTATCTTCGCGACGATGATCGTCATTGCGCTGCTGACGACCCTGACAGCCCGTCTGACCGTCATGCGGACAATCTACGAGATCGATACGCTGCGCTCGGATCCCACCCGCGCCGATGGCCTTGTCAATTGAGCGTGCGATGCTCTTTTTGCCACGAAAGCGTCTGTTCTCGGCCTTAATCTGCGTATATTTTTCGATTCATGAGCATGGGCCACATGTCGCGCAACCCGATTCGTCCCAAGACGGAGCCTAGCCGCTCCGAAAGCGAACCCGTGCGCCGCAGTCTGCTGCGACGTATGCTGCGCTGGGGTGGTTTCGCATTCGTGATGGCTGCAGCACTCGTCTTCGGCGGCTTCCTGCGCTTTGCCGACTCGGTGACAACCCTGAGGCCGCCACCGGAGCCTCGCGCCGACGCAATCGTCGTGCTGACCGGAGGCTACCAGCGCATCGATCAGGCAGTGGAACTGCTTCAAAAGGGCGCCGGCAAACGCCTGTTGATATCAGGCGTCCATCCAACGACGACACGCGCCCAAATCCGCAGGATGACCCAGGCTGCGCCGGAACTCTTTTCCTGTTGCGTCGACATCGGTTATGACGCGCTCGATACGATCGGCAATGCCGAGGAGGCCAGCAACTGGATCCACGCGAAGGGCTACAAGAGCGTTCTCGTCGTCACCAACAACTACCATATGCCGCGCAGCCTTTCGGAACTCGCCTATGTGGACCCCGAAACGCAGTTCATTCCCTACCCGGTCGTCAATACCGATCTGAAGAACAGCAACTGGTTCACGGATCCGAATGCGATGCGGGTCATGCTCGCTGAGTATGCCAAGGTTCTTCTGGCCGGTGCCCGCAATTTGACCGGGCTCGGCCGCCATCCGGGCTTGCGCTCGGCAAGTGCTGCCGGACAAAGCTGATCAGAGCTTTTTATGGCCGTCAATATCGTGTAGGAGGGCACAACCGCCTTCACGCGGACACCGGCCTTGGGAAAGTTCATGATCGCCCTGCGTTCCGTCCTCTTCAACACGATCTTCTACGCCAATCTGATCATCCGGATGATCGTGCTTTCGCCCTATTACTTTCTGGCTCCCCGCAAGACCGCCTACCAGGTTCCCAAGAACTGGGCGCTGTCCAACCACTGGCTGATGGAAAAGATCGTCGGCACGACCTTCGAGATCGAAGGGATGGAGAACCTGCCTGACGGCGGCTACATCCTGGCGCCGAAGCACCAGTCGTTCTGGGACACCTACGCGCTGCTGCCATGGCTGAGGGATCCGGTCTACATTCTCAAGCGCGAACTGATGTGGATCCCGCTCTTCGGCTGGTACGCCAAGAAGCAGCGCATGATCCCGATCAACCGCGGCGCCCGCGGCAAGGTCATGGTCGAGGCACTGAAGCGGACCAGGCAAGAGCTTGCAACCGGCCGCCAGCTGATCATCTACCCCGAGGGCACGCGTCGTCCCCCGGGCGCCGAGCCGGCCTACAAATACGGTATCGCCCGGATGTACCGCGACCTGAAGCTGCCGGTCGTGCCAGTCGCCATGCATCCGGGCCTCTTCTGGCCCCGCCGCAGCACCATGCGCTATCCCGGCCATTTCAAGGTCAGGATTTTGCCGGCGATCCAGCCGGGCATGGACCCGGACGCCTTTTTCGCCCACTTGATCGAGGTGATGGAGCGCGCGAGCGATGAACTGCTGATCGATACGGCCGAACGCAATCCCGACCTGCCGCTGCCGCCGGCCGTCGTTCATCGGCTGGCCGAACTCAGAGGCGCGAAAGCGGCCACGGCCTGACCTTCAGTCCGCCCGCAACCGCTCGACTTCGTCCACCACCTGCTCCAGCCAATGGTCTCGAATGCCCATCTCCTTGAGATGCGCCAGCGTATTGAAGACGTAGGCGTCGTTGGGGCCGGATTGACCCTGCGCTTCGTGGACGATGCGGGCGGCGGCACTCGTATCGAGCGCCCCGGCATACTGCGTGTGACTGCGATCGACGACGTATGCGACGCCTTGCACGCTTCTGCCGCCTCCAAGCTGAAGCGGTAGGTTGCGTTCGAGATAGACGTTGGTCACCAGTTCGCGCGCGCGCAGATAATCGATCACCTCGGCCCATAGTTCGGACGCAATGCGAAACGCCATGCCTCGGCACGAGCCGCCGCGGTCAAGACCCAGCACGAGGCCGGGATTTTTTTGGGTGCCTCTGTGCACCCAGGAGCGCACGCAAAGCGAACGGCGATACCCATAAATGAGAGCTTGAGATCGCTCCACAAACTCGAAGCCCGGATTCCACATCAGCGATCCGTAGCCAAACACCCAAAATTCGTCCATATCGCACGCCAGACCGAGATTCCCATTTGCGAACCACCATTGGAGAACATCATGGCAGCGTCAAGCCAATCCCGCAGCGGCAGGAGATTCTGGTTGCTCGGTGGCGGCATCGTTTTGGTGATCGCGCTTTATACCGGCGGCTGGTTCTATGCCGCGTCCGAACTAAAGAACACGGTGCTGAAGGCGATCGCCCCAGGCAATACGGCCGGCGTCACCGGCGAGTGCGCCAATATCGACTTTCGCGGCTATCCCTTCCGGATCGGCCTCTTCTGCTCGAAGGTCGATGTCGATGACAACGTCAACGGCGTTTCGGCAACGTTCGGCGAGCTTCGCTCCGCCGCGCAGGTCTATGCCCCCGGCCACATTGTCTGGGAGCTGGATTCTCCGGCGGAAATCCGTACGGCACACGGATTGTCTATCAACGCCGAGTGGGCAAACCTGCAGTCCAGCCTGGTCACCAAATTCAAGGGCGTCGACCGCTCCTCGACCGTCATCGACGGGCTGAAGGCGACCGCGATCTCTTCGGCCACCGGGCAGACGATCAATTTCGACGCAACTCACGCTGAAATCCATCTCCGCCAGAATGGCCCCGATCTCGACGGCGCCATTTCGGTCATGGGCTCCAACACCGTTATCAAGGATTGGCCGCAGGTCTTGCCAAAGCTCACGGCGACCGCCGACCTCACCCTTGCCGGAAAGGCGGGCATGATCGACGGCCGCGACAGCCACGGCCTTTACGGGGCAAGCGGCGAGCTGCGCAAGGCAGTCGCCGATATTGGCGACGGCAAGGTCATGACGCTGAGCGGCCCTTTCTCCTTCGACGAGGAAGGCTATCTCTCGGGCCAGTTCAAGCTTCAGATCGAAAACCTCGGGCCCTGGCGCGACAGCATCAAGCAGACCTTTCCCGAGGTGGCCAAGACCGTGGACACGGCAGCAAAACTGCTGAAAGCGCTGGCCGGCGGTGGCGACAAGGTCTCGGTCGATCTCGTCGTCCAACGCGGCAATGCAACCGTGAGCGGCTTCATTCCACTCGGTTCGATACCCCCGATCTGAGGATCAGGGTTTCTTGTCCAATGCGTGGGGACGCCCGAAATCGGGTGCGTCCACGTCCTGGCCGGCCTGCACGATCGAGCGGCGAACGGTGCGGGTGCGGGTGAAAAGTTCGAAGATCTTGTCGCCTTCGCCCCAGCGGATCGCCCGCTGCAGGTAGGCGAGGTCTTCGGAAAATCGCGCCAGCATCTCCAGGATCGCATCCTTGTTGTGCAGGCAGACGTCACGCCACATGGTCGGATCGGACGCCGCCAGGCGTGTGAAATCGCGAAAGCCCGAAGCCGAATATTTGATGACTTCCGATTCCGTCACCGTCTCCAGATCGTCAGCCGTGCCGACGATGTTGTAGGCAATGATGTGCGGCAGGTGCGAGACGATGGCAAGCACCTTGTCATGATGCTCCGGGTCCATCTCGTCCACCTTGGATCCGAGCGTTTCCCAGAAATTCCGCAGCGCCTTGAGCGCCGTCTCGTCCGTACCGGCGAGCGGTGTAAAGATGCACCATCGACCCTCAAAAAGGCCCGGGAAGCCCGCGTCGGGACCGGACTTTTCCGTACCCGCCAGGGGATGGCCGGGAATGAAGTGGGCGTGCGGCGGTATGTGCGGCTGCATCTGTGCAATCACCGACGCTTTTGTCGAACCGACATCGGTGACGATCGCCCCTGGCTTCAAGCTGCCGGCAATTTCCTTCGCAACGCTCTGCGAGGCGCCGACGGGCACCGAGACGATGACCAGGTCGGCATCCTTGGCGGCCTCGGCCGCAGAGGTCGTATAGCGATCGCCAAGCTGCAGTTCTTCCGCCCGCTTCAGCGTTTCGGCGCTGCGGGTGGCAATAGCCACGTCCTTTGCAAGACCCAGTCGCTTGATGTCATGCGCCAGCGAAGAACCGATCAGGCCTATCCCGATCAGCGCGATGCGATCGAACTGAACCGTCATGCCTTGCGTCCCATAAACTCGCCGAGCGCCTCTATGACGCCGCGGTTGGCTTCTTCAGGACCGATGCTCATGCGTAGCGAGTTGGCAAAGCCATAGCCCCTGACAGCCCGCAGGATGTAGCCGCGGCTGGTCAGGAACTCGTCCGCGTCGACAGCACGCTTGCCATCGACGTCAGGAAAATGAACCAGGACGAAGTTGGCAACCGAAGGCGTGACTTTCAGACCCAACGTTTCGAATGCCCCTGTCAGCTTCTCGATCCACATCTGATTGAAGGAAACGGCTTCCTGCACGAACGCCTGATCGCGTATGGCGGCAGCACCCGCCGATATCGCCGCCGAATTCATGTTGAACGGCCCGCGGACGCGATTGAGCGCGTCGATGATTTCAGCCGGCGCGTACATCCATCCGACGCGCAGCGCAGCAAGGCCGTAAACCTTCGAGAAGGTCCGCGTCATGACGACGTTGGGATTGGACGAGACGATCTCTATGCCGGCCTCGTAGTCGTTGCGGCGGACATATTCCGCATAGGCCGCATCGAGAACGAGGATGACGTTCTTCGGCAGACCGGCATGCAGGCGGCGGATTTCGCTGACGGGAACATAGGTTCCTGTCGGGTTCCCCGGATTTGCGATGAACACCATCTTCGTCTTCGGCGTCACGGCCGCCAGAATGGCGTCGACGTCGACCCTCGCGTCATTCTCCTTGGCAACGACGGCAGTCGCGCCCGCGCCCATGATCTGGATCTTGTAGACGAGAAACCCGTGCTCGGTGATGACCGCCTCATCGCCGGCACCAAGATAGACGTGGCAGAGAAGGCCTAGCAGCTCGTCGGAGCCGTTGCCGCACATGATGTTGGCCGCGTTAAGACCGTGAACCGCGGCAATCGCCTCGCGCAGCTCGACCGCCTGGCCGTCCGGATAGCGTTCCAGGCTGTCTGCCGCGGCGCGGAAAGCCTCGATCGCCTTGGGGCTGGCACCGAGCGGCGTTTCGTTCGAGGAAAGCTTGTAGACGCGTGCGACGCCCGGCGCGTGTTCCTTGCCAGGAACATAGGCCGCGATGTCCAGAATACCGGGACGCGGAACAGGCTTGCTTATCTCTACGCTCATGGGATCGACCTTGGAAAATGCCGCTAAATCCGGCTGAAAATTGCCCAGTGGCAATAGAACGGAAAGACGATCTTGTCGAGTGGGCGGCCTATCGGCTGCGTGTGGTCGGAACGCCGTGCGGTGCCAGCACCGGCACGAAGACACGCCGCGAGGCGCGGGCCGCCACCGGCAGGCCTTGATAGAGCCGCTTCTGCGCTTCCACGATGATGACACCTGAGAAGGCCGGCCACATCGTCCGCCCGACCCGCTCGAAAACGCTTCGAAGCCGCATCATCGTTCGAAGCTTGGAGGGCGGAAACAACAGTGCTTCGGCCGTCGCGCCCGGCGTGAAGTTTGTTTCACGCAGCAAATGAGTGAGCTGGCCGCGCGAATAGGGGCGCCCCGAGCCGAACGGCGTGTGTTCCATCCGCGCCCAGACGCCGCGGCGGTTCGGCACGACGATCACAAGCCGCCCGCCGGGCGCCAGCACCCGCCACAGTTCCTTCAACGTCTCGCGGGGGCTCTCGGCAAACTCGAGCGAATGCACCATCAGCACGCGGTCGATCGAGGAATCCGGCAGCGGCAGTTCCTCGTCGAAGATCAGTGCAGTGCAAGACAGCGAGCCCATCGGCCAGTTCACCGCACCCTGCCCGGCCGGCATGAACGCGAAGGTTCGTTCCGTATCCGCCTGGAAACGATCGAGGAAGGGGACGGCATAGCCGATCCCCACCAGGCGTTCCTGCGGAAGCCGCACCCAGAGCGAGGACAATGCCATCGCGATCGACTGCTCGGCGATACGGCCGAGGTCGGAATGATAAAACTGGCGTAGGTCGACAATATCGGCGTGCATCGCAACAAATGTTATCAGCGGGCGGTTGGACTTCAAGGCCGGAACCTCTACATTCCCGGTATGTCCGCGATAAAGAGGTATTTGAGACTATGAGCCCTTTGGAATTAGACGTTTTTCTATGCCGTTCCGACAATTTCGGTGTGCTTGTCCACGATCCCGAAACCGGCTTCACCGCCTCGATCGACGCCCCGGACGCGAACGCCGTCATATCGGCAGCAGAGCGCCGCGGCTGGAAGATCACCCACATCTTCACGACGCACCACCATACCGACCACGTCGAGGGCAACCTTGCGCTGAAGGAGCGGTACGGCTGCGAAATCGTCGGCCCCATCAACGAGGCGGTTGCGATCCCCGGTCTCGACAAGACGATGGCCGACGGCGACACCTTCCTCTTCGGCAACCATGCGGTGAAGGTCATCGAGACGCCCGGCCATACGGCTGGCCATATCTGTTACCACTTCGTCGATGACAAGCTGCTCTTTGCCGCCGACACGCTCTTTGCGCTCGGTTGCGGCCGCCTGTTCGAACGACCGGCGGCGGAGATGTGGCATTCTCTGCAGAAGCTTGCCGTGCTGCCGGATGAGACGGCCATCTACTTCGGCCATGAATATACGCTGTCGAACGCGCGCTTCGCCTTGACCATCGACCCTGACAACGAACGCCTGAAGAGCCGCGCTGCTGACATCGAGGCGTTGCGTGCCGCAGGCAAGTTCACAATCCCGACAACGCTGGCGATGGAAAAGGAAACCAATCCGTTCCTGCGTGCCGCCGATCCTGCCATCCGCCGCAATCTCCTGATGGAGAGCAGGACCAACGAGGAGGTATTTGCCGAAATCCGCAAGCGCAAGGATAGTTTCTGATGTCGCCTGACGATATTATCCGCGAGCTTTCGATGCAGCCGCACCCCGAAGGCGGCTGGTACGTCCAGACCTTTCGAGACGCCGAAGGTGGTTCACGCGGGCATTCGACCGCGATCTACTATCTCCTGACGGCCGGGCAGCGGTCGCACTGGCATCGCGTCCACGACGCCGCCGAAGTCTGGCATTATTACGCCGGCGCACCGCTGGCCCTCCACCGTGCAGAAAACGGTGGCAGGAGCGAGATACTCAAACTCGGCACGGACATCTTAAACGGCGAACGCCCACAAGCCATCATCCCTGCCGGCTGGTGGCAATCGGCCGAAACGCTCGGTGACTATACGCTTGTCGGCTGCACGGTCTCGCCGGGCTTCGAGTTCACCAGCTTCGAGATGGCGCCACCGGATTGGACACCGGAGGCTTGAAACCCGTCCCGGCTGCATCGTCAACGCCGCAGGAGGGCCGGCGCCCTTGCACTACGCCGGTCTGCCCTTGCTCGCCGGCATTGGGGCCGGTTCCGGCCTCTTGACCAAAGCGGCCGCCTGAACGACCAGGGGGTTGAGGCCGCTGTCTTCTCGCTCCAGTATCTCGAAAAGCTGGCGCCGCATCCGCGGTTCCCAGAACTTGTTGATGTGCGTCGCTACCCCCTGCGCGGCTTCGCTTGGGGGCTGGCTCTTGAAGAAGGTCGCGATCTGGTTGGCCATGTAGACGAGCTTGGCTTGGGTATCATGCGACATCGGAGATGCTCCCCGGCTGGATGCGGTGCGGATGCGTGAAAATCTCGAAATCCTCGCCACGCACCAGTGCAACCAGTGTCATGCCGGCCTCCTCTGCGGTCCGGATCGCAAGCGCTGTAGGCGCTGAAATGGCGATCAGGACAGGACTTCCGAGGATCGCAGCCTTCTGCACCATCTCGACTGACAGGCGGCTGGTAACGACAACGACGCCGTCGGCGCCCGGCAATCCCGAACGAATGACCGCGCCACACAGCTTGTCGAGCGCATTGTGACGGCCGACATCCTCGCGGACAGCGACAAGCCCCTTGCCCGGAACATAAAAGCCCGCGCCGTGGACCGCCCGGGTTTCACGATGCAACGGTTGTGCAGCATTGAGCAGCGCGACCGCCCCGACGATGTCCCGATAGGTGATCGTCATCGCCCCGGCCGAAACGTCCGGCACCTTGCGAACCGCCTGCTCGATCGTTTCGATGCCGCAGAGGCCGCAGCCGACCGGTCCTGCCATGCTGCGGCGACGCGCCCTCAAAGCATCGGCAGCCTTGTCGACCAGGGCGATCTGGATGTCGATGCCCAGTTCGACTTCGACGACATCGATGGACGCGATTTGGGCGCCGCCCGAAACGATCCCTTCCGTCAGCGTGAAGCCGAGGGCAAAATCCTCGATATCCCCTGGCGTCCCCATCATCACGGCATGCGTCGTGCCGCCGTACGAAAAGGCGATCGGCACCTCGTCAGGCACGATACGCTCGCCTGATGTGACGACGCCGCCGCTGCGGGCAGTCCGTCGGACGGCAATCCGGGTCGGCCGTTGCGTCATTACTCAGCCGCCTCCAGCTTGCCGGATATGCGTCGGCTCTGCCGCGCCTGCTCGTCATACTCCACCTGCCAGTCGGATGGACCGTTGGAGGGCGAAACCTGTACTGCCGTCACCTTGTATTCCGGGCAGTTGGTCGCCCAGTCGGAGAAGTCGGTGGTAATGACGTTGGCTTGCGTATCAGGGTGGTGGAACGTCGTATAGACCACACCGGGCGCGACGCGATCGGTGATCAGCGAGCGCAGCGTCGTATCGCCGGACCGGCTCATCAGCTTCACCCAGTCGCCATCGCGAATGCCGCGCTGCTCGGCATCGTGCGGATGGATCTCCAGCCGGTCTTCCGCATGCCAGACGACATTGTCCGTGCGCCGCGTCTGCGCCCCGACATTGTACTGGCTGAGGATGCGTCCGGTCGTCAGAAGCAGCGGGAAACGAGGTCCGGTCCGCTCGTCCGTGGCCACATATTCCGTACGTATGAACTTACCCTTGCCGCGCACGAAGCCATCCACGTGCATGATCGGCGATCCCTCTGGATGCGCCTCGTTGCAAGGCCACTGCACCGATCCCATTTTGTCCAGATAGCCGTAAGAGACGAGCGCGAAGCTCGGCGTCGTCGCCGCGATCTCATCCATGATTTCAGAGGGATGCTTGTAGTTCCAGGCAAGACCCATCGCCTGTGCCAGCTTCTGCGTCACTTCCCAGTCGCCATAACCGTTCTTCGGGCTCATCACCTTGCGCACGCGATTGATGCGGCGCTCGGCATTGGTGAAGGTGCCATCCTTCTCCAGGAAGCTCGAACCCGGCAGGAAGACATGCGCATAGTTTGCCGTCTCGTTGAGGAAGAGGTCGTGGACGACGACGCATTCCATCGCCGCAAGACCCGCCGCGACATGCTTGGTATCCGGATCGGACTGCAAGATGTCCTCGCCCTGCACGTAGAGGCCCTTGAACGAGCCGTCGACGGCGGCGTCCAGCATGTTCGGGATGCGCAGGCCCGGCTCTTCGCTGATCTTCACGCCCCAGAGCTTTTCGAAGATGTCACGCGTGGCGTCGTCCGACACGTGGCGATACCCCGGCAGCTCGTGCGGGAAGGAGCCCATGTCGCAGGAGCCCTGCACATTGTTCTGGCCGCGCAACGGGTTCACGCCGACGCCGGGACGGCCGATGTTGCCGGTGACCATCGACAGGTTGGCGATCGCCATCACCGTCGTCGAGCCCTGGCTGTGCTCGGTGACGCCGAGACCGTAGTAGATCGCGCCATTGCCGCCGGTCGCATAGAGGCGGGCCGCCCCGCGCACAAGCTCGGGCGGAACGCCGGTGAATTTCTCCGAGGCTTCCGGGCTGTGATGGGGCTCGGCGACGAAGCCTGCCCAATCCTCGAACTCCGACCAGTCGCAACGCTCGCGGATGAAGGCTTCGTTGAACAGTCCCTCGGTCACGATCACATGCGCCATCGCCGTCAGGACCGCAACGTTGGTGCCCGGAGTGAGCGGCAGATGATAGGACGCCTCGATATGCGGCGAGCGAACGATATCCGTACGACGCGGATCGATGACGATCAGCTTGGCGCCCTGGCGCAGGCGCTTCTTCAGCCTCGAGGCAAACACCGGATGGCCGTCGGTCGGATTGGCCCCGATGATGACGACGACATCGCTCTTTTCGACGCTGTCGAAATTCTGTGTTCCCGCCGATGTGCCGAAGGCCTGACCGAGACCGTAGCCGGTCGGCGAATGGCAAACGCGGGCGCAGGTATCGACGTTGTTGTTGCCGAAGCCGGCGCGCACCAGCTTCTGGACCAGATAGGTTTCCTCGTTCGTGCAGCGTGACGACGTGATGCCGCCGACCGAATCGCGGCCATACTGATACTGGATACGGCGGAACTCCGTGGCGACATGGGAGAAGGCCTCGTCCCAGGTCACCTCCCGCCAGGGATCGGTAATCTTCTCGCGGATCATCGGATTGAGGACCCGGTCCCTATGGCTGGAATAGCCATAGGCGAAACGCCCCTTGACGCAGGAATGCCCGCGGTTCGCCTGCCCGTCCTTCCAAGGCACCATGCGCACCAGCTCTTCGCCGCGCATCTCCGCCTTAAACGAACAGCCGACGCCGCAATAGGCACAGGTGGTAACGACCGAATGCTCGGGCTGGCCGATCGCGATGACCGATTTTTCCGTCAGCGTCGCCGTCGGGCAGGCCTGAACGCAGGCACCGCACGACACGCATTCCGACGAAACGAAGTCCTCGTGCATGCCGGCCGAAACGCGCGAATCGAAGCCGCGCCCTTCGATGGTCAGCGCGAACGTCCCCTGAACCTCCTCGCAGGCGCGCACGCAACGCGAGCAGACGATGCATTTTGAAGGATCGAAGGTGAAGTACGGATTGGACTCGTCCTTCGGCGCCCATTTGAGATTGATGCCGCCGTTGTCGCGCGTCTTCACGTGGTTGTCGCCGTCATAGCCGTAGCGAACGTCACGAAGACCGACGGCGCCTGCCATGTCCTGAAGCTCGCAATCGCCATTCGCCGCACAAGTCAGGCAGTCGAGTGGATGGTCGGAGATGTAAAGCTCCATCACCCCCCGGCGAACGTCCTTCAGCAGGTTCGTCTGCGTCGAGACAACCATGCCCGGAGCAACCGGCGTGGTGCAGGAAGCCGGCATGCCGGCCCGGCCCTTGACCTCGACCAGACAGAGCCGGCAGGAGCCGAAGGCTTCCATCATGTCTGTGGCGCACAGCTTCGGGATCTCGATGCCGGCGTCCATGGAGGCGCGCATGATCGACGTACCCTCGGGCACCGTGATCTCGTTGCCGTCGATGGTCAGCGTCACCATGGTTTCCGATGTCGAGGCCGGCGTGCCGTAGTCGGTTTCTGGAACGAGGGACATGGTCTTACTCCGCCGCTTCGATAAGGGGGGTGGGTGCGAAATCGTCAGGGAAATGCGTCATGGCGCTCATCACGGGATAGGGCGTGAAACCGCCGAGCGCGCAGAGCGACCCGAACTTCATGGTGTTGCAGAGATCGGCGAGCAATTCGCGGTTTTTCTGCGGCTCGATGCCTTGCGCGATCTTGTCGGCTGTTTCCACGCCACGCGTCGAGCCGATGCGGCAGGGCGTGCACTTGCCGCAGCTTTCGACCGCGCAGAATTCCATCGCAAAACGCGCCTGCTTCAGCATGTCGGCGCTGTCGTCGAAAACAACGATGCCGGCATGGCCGATCAGACCGTCCCGGGCCGCAAAAGCCTCGTAGTCGAAAGGCGTGTCGAACAGCGCGCGCGGGAAATATGCCCCCAGCGGACCGCCGACCTGCACGGCCTTTACCGGCCGGCCGGATGCCGTTCCGCCGCCGATCTCATCGACGATCTCGCCGAGCGAAACGCCGAACGCGGTTTCGAACAACCCGGCATATTTCACATTGCCGGCAATCTGCAGTGGGATCGTGCCGCGGGACCGGCCCATGCCGAAATCGCGATAGTAGGCCGCACCCCTCTCCATGATCACCGGCACGGAGGCAAGCGAGATCACGTTGTTGATGACGGTGGGACAGTCAAACAGGCCCTTGTGGGCGGGCAGCGGCGGCTTGGCGCGCACGATGCCGCGCTTGCCCTCGAGGCTGTTCAGCAATGCGGTTTCCTCGCCGCAGACATAGGCGCCGGCGCCGGTGCGAACCTCCATATCGAATGCCCTGCCCGAGCCGAGAACGGATAGCCCGAGTATGCCGGCACTCCTCGCGATATCGATCGCCCTGCTCATGGCCGCAATCGCATGCGGATACTCAGAGCGCGTATAGACGAACCCCTTGGTCGCCCCGGTCGCGAGACCCGATATCGCCATGCCTTCGATCAACACGAAGGGATCGCCCTCCATGATCATCCGGTCGGCAAAGGTGCCGCTGTCGCCTTCGTCGGCGTTGCAGACGATGTATTTGCGCGTGCCCGGCGCATCGAGCACGGTCTTCCACTTGATGCCCGTAGGAAAGCCGGCGCCGCCGCGTCCGCGCAGGCCGGCATCGGTAACTTCCCTGACGACGTCAGCAGGCAGCATGGAGATCGCGCGGCGAAGCCCCGCAAGGCCGCCATGCGCCTCATAATCATCAAACGATAGGGGATCGGTGATGCCGCAGCGGGCGAATGTCAGGCGCGTCTGCCGCTTGAGGAACGGCAGTTCGTCCACGGCACCGAGACAGAGCGCGTGGTCGCCACCCGACATCAGGTCAGCATCGAACAGCGCGGCAACATCCTTCGCCTTCACCGGTCCGTAGCCGATCCGTTTGCCCGCCACTTCGATTTCGACGAGCGGCTCCAGCCAGTGCATTCCGCGCGAACCGTTGCGCACGATCTTCGCATCGAGACCGCGGGTGGCAATCTCCCGGGCAATTGCCTTCGCCACGTTTTCGGCCCCGAGCGCCAGCGCTGCGGCATCGCGCGGAACATAGATCCTGGCGGTCATCGGCGTGCCTCCGAAATCAGCTCTTCCAGATCGGCAGCATTCACCCGGCCATGCACCTCGCCGTCCATCATCGCAGACGGCGAGCACGAACAGAGCCCAAGGCAAAAGACAGGCTCGAGCGTGATCGCACCGTCTGGTGTCGTGCCGTGCCAATCGACGCCGAGCATCTGCTTGACACTCTCCGCCAGAGCATCACCGCCCATCGACTGGCACGCCTCGGCGCGACAGAGCCGCAGCACATGCCGACCGGCCGGATGATCGCGATAATCGTGATAGAATGTGACAACGCCGTGCACCTCGGCGCGTGACAGGTTGAGCTCGTCGGCGATTACGGGAAGYGCCTCCCGCGGGATATAGCCGAACTCGTCCTGAATCTCGTGCAGGATCGGCAGCAGCGGACCTTCGAGCGCCTTGAGATTGTCGATAATGGCGCGGGTGCGCGTCGGGATATCGCCCTTGGCGATATGGATATTCATCAGCAGCCCTCCCAAGGCCTGCACACTGCGCGGAACCGGTTGGGGCGGGCTTTCTTCCGAAACCTGTGGCCGACGGAACCGCTAACGTACGTTCATTATAGAACCTTCTCAGGGAAGCGCGAAGCGATCAATACGGCTGTTCCGTCAGGCGATAGGATATTCCTATCAATCATCGGTCTGCGCGGCGAGAATTCTCGCCTCGTGCAAAAGCGCAGAGACCAGCGGCGCGAAGGGTTCGCGATGCGTGGCGACCAGACCGACAACATGGTGCACCTGCGGCTCGACGATCGGGATCATGCGGATCTCCGCAGGAAAACCGAATGATTTTGCCACATTGCGCGGCATGATGCTGGCCCAGCGCCCTGTTCTCACATGCGAAAACAGCACGATCATCGAATTCGATTCGAGCGTCGGATGGGCGGTCGCGCCTGCCTGCTCGAGAAGTTGATTGATGATCCGGCGATTTTGCATGTCCGCGGTCAATAGACAAAGCCTAAGATCGCCGACTTCCTTCCAGGTGACGCTGTCTCGTTCGGACAGGGGGCTGCCGGAGGCGGTGATCAGATTGTAGTGCTCGGCATAAAGCGGCACGCTGGTGACGCGGCCGAGCGGCTCGTTCTCGAGGTAGGTGATGCCGGCATCAATCTCCAGATTCTCCAGCATGCTCAACACCTGCAGCGAGTTCCGCGAGATGATGGAGAAGGTCACATCCGGATGCCGCTCCTGAAACGGCGTCGTGATGCGCGGCAGCATCGCCAGCGCCGTCGGAATGACCGCAATCTTGATATGACCGGAGAGCCCTTTGCGCGCCGCGCGCATTTCCTCGCGCATGGTGCGGGCGTCTCCCACGATCCGCCGCGCCCATTCCAGCACCCGTTGGCCCTCTGGCGTCAGTCCCTGGAAACGCGATCCTCGGCTGACGAGCATGACGCCGAGCTGATCCTCCAGTTGGCGGATGGCGGCAGAAAGGGTGGGTTGCGAGACCCCGCATTCCTCCGCGGCGCGGCCGAAGTGCTTCTCATTGGCAAGCGCGATGAAGAATTCCAGCTTGTCGATCATTCGGCCTCCGCGCCGAACCCACGGCTTGCCCTCATTTGCGCCAGAAAAATAGCAATTCGCAAGTCCCTGAAATCAGTCCTGCGCCGGCGGCACCATGACGAAGAGGGATCCGAGAAACGACACTGTAGCCGGTTTGCTGACGCGATAGTAGATCAGACGGCCTTCGCGACGCGTTGCGACCAATCCTTCCTGCCGCAACCGCGCCAGCTGCTGCGACACCATTGCCTGCTGGATGCCGAGGATATCTTCCATCTCGCCGACGGTCTTTTCCTCCTCGGCGAGAATGCACAGAATGAGCAGCCGCGTGTGATGAGCGAGTGCCTTGAGAAGATCACTCGCCTCGCGTGCCCTCCTCGAAAACCTCTGAAGTTCTTGATCGGCCATACCCGATCTCAGTGTGGGCAAATGCATTCTGAATCTCTAGTTGCATAAACATCGAAAAGCGAACCATCAGAATAACATATACGAGGAGAACGATTGTTTGGATTTCCTAAAATGCCAAAAAAAGTCGCGACCCATCAGCAGATCAGCTGGCCGCCATTGATCTCGAGCGTTTGCCCGGTGACGTAACCGGAAAGGGATGGAGCCGCCAGGAAGAGATAAGCGGGGGCACAATCCTCAGCCGTACCCAACCGCTGGAGCGGTATGCTCTTTCGGGTCTGTTCCAGCTTCTCCGGCGAGGAATAGCGTTGATGAAAATCGGTCTCGATGGTTCCGGGCGAGACGCAGTTGACGCGTATTCCGTCAGGCGCGAGCTCCCTGGCCAGCGCCTTCGAATAGGTTGCGACGAACGCCTTGGATGCCGAATAGATCGCCGAGCCCGGGCTCCCTCCGGTCAGTGCGGAGATCGACACGGTGTTGACAATGGCGGCCCCTTGCGCTGCTCGCAAAGCAGGCAGCAATGCTCGAGTGAGCTCGACGACCGAGGTCTGGTTCAGCTGTACAATCGACCTGTATTGTTCATCGGTCAGCGTATCGGCCGGAAAACGCCCGAACATCGTTCCGGCATTGTTGACGAGTACGTGCACCCGGTCGAAGACCGTCAGCACCTTTGCCGCGAATTCGAGCGTTTCCCGGCCAGACGAAAAATCGGCGGGAATGAGGAACGCACGCCGGTCTTCTTCCGCCGTCAGCAGGAAATCCGGAAGCGGGCGGTCTTTGGCTCGACCGACATGAACGAGGACCTTCGCCCCGCAATCGAGAAACTGTCGCGCCACTTCGAGGCCAATACCCCTCCCGGCACCTGTCACGACGACATTGCGATTTTCAAACAGCCTTGGATGAAACATATCCCCTCCGAATTCAGATGGCAGAACACCAACTGCACACCAACTGCCAATTTAGACTGTATCCGCGGCAGGGCAATGTCCCGTTACGCAGCCGTCAAAATGACAGCGACAGCTTGCAACTGGCAAGGCATTTTCACGGGATGCGCTTGCGCCATTCCAATCGGTAGGCGCATCGCCACCGACGACAGTTCAAACATCCACAGACCCATAGCGCACACCAGAGTGCGCGTAGCCGAGCCAACAAAAAAGCGGCCAAAGGGCCGCTTCCGTGAAGTCCATATCTGCTGCTGTCAGTCCTGCTGGATGACGCCGCTCAGATGCGTCAGTTCCATGATGTGATGTTCGAGCCTCGACTTGCGCTCGTGGTGCTGGGTGTCTTCCAGCTCGCTCTTCGCGGCGGCGATACGGCGCGCCAGCTCGTCTTTCTGCAGCTCCTCAACGGCAACCGCCGATTCGGCGAGCAGCGTGCAGCCCGTCGGCAGGATGTCGGCGAAACCGCCGAAAACCACGTAGTCCTGCTTGGCGCCGCTTGCGGTACGAACGCTGACGATGCCCGGCTTGATGGTTGTCATCGTCGGGGCGTGGTGCGCCATGACGGTCATCTCGCCCTCGGTTGCCGGAATGACAACTTCGGTCACCATCTCCGACAGGAGCAGACGCTCCGGAGATACGAGTTCAAAATTGAAATTGTCAGCCATGACGTTTCACTTCTTGATTGTCTTTGAAACGAGAGACGGCGCGCATGGGCGATCCCAGCGCGCCGTAAGTGAATGCATCAAGCCGCTGCGGAGAGCTTCTTGGCCTTTTCGATGGCTTCTTCCATCGAGCCGACCATGTAGAAGGCAGCTTCCGGCAGGTGGTCGTAGTCGCCGTTGACGAGACCCTTGAAGCCCTTGATCGTGTCCTCCAGAGCAACCAGCTTGCCCGGCGAACCGGTGAAGACTTCGGCAACGAAGAACGGCTGCGACAGGAAGCGCTCGATCTTGCGGGCGCGGGCGACGGAGAGCTTGTCCTCTTCAGACAGTTCGTCCATGCCGAGAATCGCGATGATGTCCTGCAGAGACTTGTAGCGCTGCAACGTCGACTGAACCTTACGAGCGATCTCGTAGTGCTCTTCGCCGACGACCAGCGGGTCGAGCATGCGCGAGGTCGAGTCGAGCGGGTCAACGGCCGGGTAGATACCCTTTTCAGCGATCGAGCGAGACAGGACGGTCGTGGCGTCCAAGTGGGCGAACGATGTTGCCGGAGCCGGGTCGGTCAAGTCGTCGGCAGGGACGTAAATGGCCTGAACCGAGGTGATCGAGCCGGTCGTCGTCGTCGTGATGCGTTCCTGCATCTGGCCCATATCAGTGGCAAGAGTCGGCTGGTAGCCAACGGCCGACGGGATACGGCCAAGCAGAGCCGACACTTCGGAACCTGCCTGCGTAAAGCGGAAGATGTTGTCGACGAAGAACAGAACGTCCTGGCCCTGGTCGCGGAAGTTTTCGGCAACCGTCAGACCGGTCAGAGCGACGCGTGCGCGTGCGCCCGGCGGTTCGTTCATCTGGCCGTAAACGAGCGCGGCCTTGGAGCCTTCGCCACCGCCATGCTTGTTGACGCCGGATTCGATCATTTCGTGGTAGAGGTCGTTGCCTTCGCGGGTACGTTCACCCACGCCGGCGAATACCGAGAAACCACCGTGCGCCTTGGCGACGTTGTTGATCAGTTCCATGATGAGAACGGTCTTGCCGACGCCGGCGCCGCCGAACAGGCCGATCTTACCGCCCTTGGCGTAGGGTGCGAGGAGATCGACGACCTTGATGCCGGTGACAAGAATCTGCGATTCCGTGGACTGTTCGACGTAAGCCGGAGCATCCTGGTGAATGGAGCGCCTGGAAGCGGTCACCAGAGGGCCTGCTTCGTCAACCGGCTCGCCGATGACGTTCATGATGCGGCCGAGCGTTTCCGGACCGACCGGAACAGAGATCGGTGCACCGGTGTCTGTCACCGCCTGACCGCGAACCAGACCTTCGGTCGAGTCCATGGCGATCGTGCGAACGACGTTTTCACCCAGGTGCTGCGCGACTTCGAGAACCAGGCGGTTGCCCGTGTTCGTCGTTTCGAGCGCGTTCAAAATCGCCGGCAGTTCGCCTTCGAAAGCAACGTCAACGACGGCGCCGATAACCTGCGTGACCTTACCGGCAGAGCCTGCCGCAGTCGTCTTGGGGGTAGCTGCCTTAGCCATCTTCTTACCCTCTTTCCCTAACCTCAGAGCGCTTCCGCGCCCGAAATGATTTCAATGAGTTCCTTGGTGATCTGCGCCTGACGCTGACGGTTGTAGCTGAGCGTCAGTTTGTTGATCATCTCACCGGCGTTACGCGTCGCATTGTCCATGGCGCTCATCTTGGCGCCCATTTCACCAGCGACGTTCTCAAGGAGCGCGCGGAAGACCTGGACCGAAATGTTGCGCGGGATCAGATCGTTCAGGATCGATGCCGGGTCCGGTTCGTATTCGTAGACCGCACCCGCGTGCTCAGCATCTTCGACCACGGCCGTCGGAACCGAGGCCGGGATGAGCTGCAGAGCCGTCGGAATCTGCGAGATGACCGACTTGAACTCGGAGTAGAACAGCGTGCACACGTCGAACTCACCGGCTTCGAACATCTCGATGATGCGCTTGCCGATCTCGTCCGCGTTGTCGAAGCCGACACGCTTCACATCGCGTAGCTCCTTGCGCTCAACGATGAGCGAAGCGAATTCGCGACGCAGAACGTCGTAACCCTTCTTGCCGACGGTGAAGATCTTCACCGTCTTGCCTTCGGCGACAAGCTTGCGAGCATGGTCGCGCGCAAAACGCGAGATCTGCGAGTTGAAGCCACCGCAAAGGCCGCGCTCCGCAGTGCAGACCACCAGCAGATGAACCTGGTCCTTGCCGGTCCCGGTCATCAGCTGCGGCGCACCGTCCGCATCGGTGACGGCGTTGGCGATGTTTGCCAAGACCGTACCCATGCGTTGCGAATACGGCCGGGCGGCTTCGGCCGCCTCCTGCGCACGCCGAAGCTTCGCCGCGGCGACCATTTTCATCGCCTTGGTGATCTTCTGCGTCGCCTTGACGGAGGCGATCCGGTTTTTCAGATCCTTAAGTGAAGGCATCCGTTATCCGTCCTAACTGGGTCCGATTACGAGAAAGACTTCGCGAAGCTATCGATGGCAGCTGTGAGCTTGCCCTTCGTATCGTCGCTGATTGCCTTTTCCGTGCGGATCGTGTCGAGGATGGCAGAGCCTTCCGAGCGGAGGTATGACAACAGGCCCTGTTCGAACTTGCCGACCTGGGCGACCGCGACCTTGTCGAGGTAGCCGTTAACGCCGGCGAAGATCACCGCGACCTGCTCTTCCGTCTTCAGCGGCGAGAACTGCGGCTGCTTCAGAAGCTCGGTCAGGCGCGCACCACGGTTCAGCAGGCGCTGCGTTGCAGCGTCAAGGTCCGAACCGAACTGTGCGAAGGCGGCCATTTCACGATACTGGGCGAGTTCGCCCTTGATCGAGCCGGCAACCTGCTTCATCGCCTTGATCTGCGCGGCAGAACCGACGCGCGAAACCGACAGGCCGACGTTAACAGCCGGGCGGATACCCTGGTAGAACAGGTCGGTTTCGAGGAAGATCTGGCCGTCGGTGATCGAGATCACGTTGGTCGGGATGAACGCCGAAACGTCGTTGCCCTGCGTTTCGATGACAGGCAGAGCCGTCAGCGAACCAGCGCCCTTTTCGTCGGAGAGCTTTGCAGCCCGCTCGAGAAGACGCGAGTGCAGATAGAAGACGTCGCCCGGATAGGCTTCGCGGCCCGGCGGGCGGCGCAGCAGCAGCGACATCTGGCGGTAAGCGACAGCCTGCTTGGACAGGTCGTCGTAACCGATCAGCGCATGCTGTCCGTTATCACGGAAGTATTCGCCCATGGTGCAGCCGGCAAACGGAGCCAGGTACTGCATCGGCGCCGGGTCGGAAGCCGTCGCGGCAACGATGATCGAGTACTTCAGAGCGCCGCGTTCTTCGAGAACCTTGACGAACTGGGCAACGGTCGAACGCTTCTGGCCGATAGCGACGTAGACGCAGTACAGCTTTTCACTGTCCGGGCCGTTGTCATGAATAGCCTTCTGGTTCAAGATCGCGTCGAGAATGATCGCGGTCTTGCCGGTCTGACGGTCGCCGATGACGAGCTCGCGCTGGCCGCGGCCAACCGGGATGAGCGCGTCGATAGCCTTGAGGCCGGTCGACATCGGCTCATGAACCGACTTACGCGGAATGATGCCAGGAGCCTTGATATCGACGCGCGAACGGCGTGTCGTATTGATAGGGCCCTTGCCGTCGATCGGGTTACCGAGAGCGTCGACAACGCGGCCGAGCAGTTCGGGACCAACCGGGACGTCAACGATTGCGCCGGTCCGCTTAACGGTGTCGCCTTCCTTGATGCTACGGTCAGAGCCGAAAATGACAACACCGACGTTATCGGACTCAAGGTTCAGCGCCATGCCACGGATGCCGCCCGGGAACTCGACCATCTCGCCTGCCTGGACATTGTCCAGACCGTAAACGCGAGCGATACCGTCACCGACGGAGAGCACCTGACCGACTTCCGAGACTTCTGCCTCTTTGCCGAAATTTTTAATCTGATCTTTGAGAATTGCGGAAATTTCCGCGGCGCGGATATCCATCAGCCAACCTCTTTCAATGCAAGCTTAAGGGTAGAGAGTTTGGTACGAAGAGACGTGTCAATCTGACGGGACCCGACCTTCACGATCAGTCCGCCAAGGATCGACGGATCAATCGTGACGGCAATCGCCACGTCTTTGCCGGTGACGCCCTTGAGCGCCGCCTTCAATTCAGTTTCCTGCGCCGCGGTCAGCGCATGGGCCGAGGTAACCTCGGCAGAAATTTCGCCACGCTGCTTGGCAGCGATGATGCGGAAGGCCTTGATCATGCCCGGAAGGGCAAAGAGGCGGCGGTTACGCGCCACGACCTTCAGAAAGTTTGCGAAGAAGCCACTGATACCGGCCTTCTCGCTGATCGCGACGATCGCCTTCAGCTGATCCTCGGCCGAGAAAACCGGGCTCAAAACGAAACGCTTCAGATCGTCGCTCTCATCCAGCATCGCCTGGAACCGGTCGAGATCGGCAGTCACTGTCTTGACTGCACCCTGCTCGAGCGCCAGTTCAAACAGCGACGAGGCATATCGTTCTGCAACACCAGATGTAAGCTGGGACGTGTCTGCCACGGGCACAAATTTCCCTGATTTCAATCCAAGAATCCGGCTTCCGGCGGGCGCCTGATCTAAATTCCTGAATTCGTTATGATTTCCCCCAGAAATCGCAAGAGAAGCCTCTTGCTTCTTCCGAAATTCGGGGTCCGTCTAACATAGGATCTGCGGACTCGCAACACGCGTAACGCCCGAATACGGCTTTAGCATCGATTTCTGGCGCAAAAATGCGGAATGCTTCGAAAGGGAGCCCGGAACCCGCCCGATATCCACACAAGTCACATTGAAAAGAAACCGAAAACGTAACCGAGCGGCAGCGCGGCGAGGACGATTTGCACAACCATAAGTAAATAGTTGAGAATCGTACCGCCCCTATCGGAAAGGAGCGAGATGAGGCGTGCAAAGGCTGCCATGGCGAAGGCAGCCCCAAGCGCCATGTAGATCCAGTCCTGCGCCAGCATAACCGCCGAAAGGCCAAAGCCGAGATAAAAACCGCCCATGGAGCGCTGTTCGGCATATCCATCGCGCCGGCCCTCGCGCGGCTGCAGTCCAAAGAGCCGCATGGCGTAGCCAGGCGCGAACATGATGATGAGACCTGCCAGCGCCGTAAACGCCGCCGCGCCAAAGGCAAGCCGCTCGCCCAGCTCCGTCGGAAAATAGAAATCCATGAATCGACCCCGAATACCCTGCTTCGCGTCCTTATGCCACGATTGCGGCAGTCGGCAAAAGCCCTGAACGTCCCGACCTAGAGGAAGCTCTGCGGATCGATATCGAGCTGCACGTGCACTGAGCCCCGCTCCTTGGGCGATTGCGACAGCATGGCGCGTAGAAAGCCCTGCATGTCGGAGTTTCGGCGTCCATGCACCAGCAGACGGAACCGGTGGCGTCCGCGCACCAGCGCCAGCGGCGCTTCGGCAGGGCCAAGCACCGAAATGCCGGTCACCTGCGGCGCAGCATTGCGCATCGCGCGGGCGTGGTTTTCCGCATCGTGGCGCGTCTCCGCCGAGACGATGATCGACGCCAGCCGGCCGAACGGCGGCAGGATGGCGCGCTCCCGCTCGGCGATCTCGCGCTCGTAAAATGCGCCCGCATCTCCGGAGACAATCGCCTGCATGACAGGATGCTGCGGCTGGTAGGTCTGCAGCAGGCCGTGGCTCTTAAGGCCGGTGCGCCCGGCCCGGCCGGTGACCTGCGACAGAAGCTGAAACGTCCTTTCGGCAGCCCGCGGGTCGCCGTTTGCAAGCCCAAGATCGGCGTCGACGATCCCAACCAGCGTCATCAGCGGAAAATTATGTCCCTTGGCGACCAGCTGCGTGCCGATGACGATATCGGCCTCCCCCTTGGCGATCGCGTCGAGCTCCAGGCGCAGCCGCTTGACGCCGCCCATGATGTCCGACGACAGCACGATCGTGCGCGCATCCGGAAAATGCCGTTCGACCTCCTCGGCGATCCGCTCGACCCCGGGGCCGCAGGCGACCAGATGATCAAGCGTCCCGCACTCCGGGCAGGCCTCCGGCGTGCGCTCGTTGTGACCGCACTGATGGCATTGCAGCTGCTTCTTGAAGCGGTGTTCGACAAGCCAGCTGGAGCATTGCGGGCACTGGAAGCGATGGCCGCAGACGCGGCAAAGCGTCAGCGGCGCGTAGCCGCGTCGGTTGAGAAACAGCAATGCCTGCTGCTTCTTCTCGACCGTCTTGCCGATCGCGCGCACGAGTACCGGTGACAGGAAGCCACCGCGTTCCGGCGCGTGTCGGCGCATATCGACCAGATGCAGATCGGGAAGCGCGGCATCGCCGAAACGTGTCGGCAGATGAATGGTGCTGTAGCGACCGCTCTGGCCGTTGACCTGGCTTTCGACCGACGGTGTCGCCGAGACGAGCACCACCGGAAAGTCGCCGATCCGCCCGCGCACCACGGCCATGTCGCGGGCATTGTAGAAAACGCGGTCTTCCTGCTTGTAGGCAGGGTCGTGTTCCTCGTCGACGATGATCAGGCCGAGTTCCTCGAACGGAAGAAACAGCGCCGAACGAGCGCCGGCCACGACGCGCACCTCGCCGGTGACCGCCTGCCGCCACACTTTTTCGCGCATACGCGGCGCAAGATCTGAGTGCCATTCGGCAGGCTTGGCACCGAAGCGATCCTGAAACCGCTCCAGAAAGCTCGCCGTAAGGGCAATTTCCGGCAAAAGGATCAACACCTGTTTGCCTTGCTTCAACGTCTCCGCAATCGCCTCGAAGTAGACCTCGGTCTTGCCCGACCCGGTGACGCCATCGATCAGCGACACGGCGAATTCGCCCTTTCGGACTTCGCCAAGTATCTCTTCGGCCGCTTCCTTCTGCGGCCCCTCGAGCCGCGAGGTCGCAAAATCGGGATCCGGCTTTGCGACAACAGGCGGCGGCGGCAGGAACACTGTTTCGAAGATGCCCTGGCTCACCAAGCCACCGACGACACTTGTCGACACCCCGGCCGCATGGGCAAGCCCGCTTCGCGTCCATGACAACCCGTCGCCGGCAATGTCGAGCACACGACCGCGCGCCGGCGTCATCCGCTCCGGTTCGCCGCCGACAAAGCGCAAGCCCTCCACCATCGGTTCCGGCTCGAAAGCGTTCGGCGCACGCAGCGCCATGCGCGCCACCAGCCCGGGCGGCGACAGCGTGTAACTCGCAACCCAGTCTATGAAATCGCGCATTTCCCTTGAGAGCGGTGGGCAATCGAAGACATGGCTGATCGGCCGGAGCTTCTTCGGGTCGACACCTTCCTCGCCTCCGTCCCAGACGACGCCGATCACTTGCCTCGGCCCGAGGGGCACCTGCACGACCGAGCCCGGCTCGACCGCCATGCCGTCCGGCACCGCGTAGGAATAGGGTTTGGGCGCGGGCATGGGCACGAGCACCGCAACCGTGCGGCTCGAAGGCGGCGTCTCAAACAGTGCTCCGAAGAGATCGGACGAATCTGTGCTCATCGAGCGAGACCATGCCCGCAACAGCACCGAATTGAAACCCGCGACAAACGTCCCTGCCTAGTCTTCATCATCGCTTTCGCCAGCTATCACGCCCGTCAGCCGCATGCCTTCGATCCATGTCGCGCCGTTTTCGAAGATCGCATTGCGCGGCCTCACGCCGCACCGTTGGCGGGCGGCTTCGGCCAGTTGCGCGAAGTGGGTAACGATCCGCAGCCCACCCTCCCCTGGGAGCGAAACGTCACAGCTCGTCGCGCGTTCGTGCACCAGTCTGCCTTTGGCGGCAACCTGCACCGGCTGAAGGGCTTGATATAAATTGGACTTTCCGACGCCGTTCTCGCCGAGAAAAAGCGTGGGGTCCGACAGATCCATGCGGATCGATCGTAGCGACCGGTAATTCTGGGCAAAGATCGAGCAGAGCAGCATGCCTCGCTTTACCCTATCCATTCAACGAAATGAATGGGCTCTGGCCACGTTCTCAACCGGCTGCACCACCGGCAGGAATCGCGCATCGGCATCGGCATTGAGATCGTGTACGGCATGCTTCTCCAGCGCCTTGGTGACCTCGTTTATGTCACCGTCCAGATGCTCCACGGGGATCAGGTCGCCGATCACGAAATCGAAGCGATCGCCGCGCTTGTTCAAAAGCTCGTGAAAAACGGTCATGTCCCGCAGCTCGGTGGACCACTTCGCAAACCAATAGAAGAGGCCGGAGTTTCGCGCCGTCACGTGGACGGGAAGAATCGGCAGATTGTACTTGCGGGCCAGCCCGACGGCCGAGGTTTTCCAGGGGCGCTCGTTCAGCCGGCCACTCGCCCAGTAGGCGATGCGACCGGAGGGGAAGAGTATCGTCGCCTTCCCTTCCCGAACGGCATGGTTGGTCAGGAGCAGCGTCTCGCGTGTCTTGGGCTTGCTCTTGTACTCCTCACGCCATTCGACTGGGATGACGACCTCGGCAAAGCGTGGATTGACACGGACGGCATCCCGGTTGGCAAAGAGCATCATGTCCGGCCGCCGGCTCTTCAGAAGGTCGAACACCGCGACACCGTCAGCAATCCCGGTCGGATGGTTGCTCACAAGAAGAAACGCCCCTGATGCCGGTATGCGTTCGCAGTGGCTGACATTGATTTCGAGTTTCAGAAGGTCGCTCATATACTCCAAGCACTGGAAGCCCGGCATATTGGCGACATCGTTGGCGAACTTGATCGCCCTGTTGTAGCGCAGCAGAGTGTAGAGAAATGGCCGCATTGCCGGCCACAGCGGGTTGCGCACGATCCTCTGGCCGCGTTCGGCAATGAGCGTATCGACGATATGTCCGGGTTTACCTTGCGAGACCAGCGCGATCGCTTCCGCGAATTGTCCGAAAGCCGTCATGGGTTGGCGTTGTGCCATACAAGATCCTGCGTCGTTGGATGGTCAGTTGTTTCGATTTTAGAGTGAAAGCATGACAAGCACTTGGCCGGCATTAGCAATTCCATAACTGTCCCTGCTCCAGAATTGGCGGCCGGAATGGCAAATTCAAGGGCCGCAGATGTGAACGAACTCCTGATTATCGCCGACCCGCAGCTGATGGCCGAACGCGCCCGATGGCTGCAGAACCTTGCCAGCGAAAGGCGCCTTTCCGAACACACGCTCACCGCCTACGAACGCGATACGCGCCAGTTCCTGACGTTCCTGACGGGGCATCTCGCCGGTCCCACGACGCTGAAGGATATTCATGCGCTGCGTCCGGCCGACTTCCGCGCCTTTCTGGCCGCCCGCCGCAAGGAAGGTTCCGGTCCGCGATCGCTCGGCCGCAACCTCGCTGGCCTGCGTTCACTCCTGCGTTACTTCGAAAAGAAAGGCCTGGTGAACGCCGCCGGCGCCGCCGCCGTCCGCTCGCCCAAGCAGCCAAAGTCGCTGCCCAAGCCGCTGTCCGACAAGCAGGCTATGACGGTCGTCAGCGACGAAGCCCAGCTTCACGAGGAACCCTGGATCGCCGCACGCGACGCGGCTGTCATGATCCTGCTTTATGGCTGCGGCCTGCGCATATCGGAAGCCCTCGACCTGACGCCCGGCGACCTGCATGCCGGTGCGACGACGCTGCGCATCACCGGCAAGGGCAACAAGACCCGGCTGGTGCCGCTGCTCTCGGTCGTCTTCGACGCTGTGGAAAGGTACCGGTCTCTCTGCCCCTATCATCTGGAAGCCGCCCAGCCGCTCTTTCGCGGCGCACGTGGCGGCAAGCTGCAGGCGGCGATTATCCAGCGCACCATGCAGAAGATGCGCAGCGCCTTCGGCCTCCCTGAAACGGCGACCCCGCATGCGCTACGGCATTCCTTCGCAACCCACCTGCTGGCCGGCGGAGGCGATCTCCGGACGATTCAGGAATTGCTCGGCCACGCCAGCCTGTCGACCACGCAGGTCTACACAGGCGTGGATTCCGCGCGCCTGCTGGAAGTTTACGATCGTGCCCACCCCAGGGCGTAATCTTTTGTTAACGCCTTCTCTTAAAGGAATATGCGCACGGGAAGGCGTAGAGCTTGAACCCTATTTATCGTGACCGGAACACCATCATGACGATCTCCATCGGCCACCGCAGTCTGCACATCGCATCTCCAGGCAATGTCCTGCTCTGGCTGATTGCCGCCTTCCATGTGCTGCTCGCCGCAACCCTGCTGGCCGTGCTCTTTTCCGTCTCGCCGGCAGCGGCCGACGACGCGAGCTGCACCGGTCGCAATGTGCTGACCGACCTCAAGCAGAATGACCCGGCGCGCTACGCACAAGCGGTCAAGGAAGCGGATGCGGTGCCGAACGGCAAGGGCATTTTCTGGAAGATCGAAAAGTCGGGCGTGAAACCCTCCTGGCTGCTCGGCAGCATGCATGTCACCGACCCGCGCGTGCTGACGCTGCCGCCGCGCACGCAAGCGGCGCACGACGCCGCCGACACCATCGTCATCGAATCCGATGAGATCCTGGACGAGAAGAAGGCATCCGCAGCGCTTCTGATGCGGCCGGAGCTGACGATGTTCACCGATGGCACCACCATCGAAAAGCTTCTGTCACACGACGACTACGTGCGGCTGGAGGAAGGCTTGAAGCAGCGCGGCATCCCGCTTGCAGCCGTCTCGCGCATGCGGCCGTGGATGATCTCCAGCGTGGTTGCCCTGCCCGGCTGCGAAATGGCCCGCAAGGCAAGGGGCGTCCAGTTCCTCGACCAGAAGATCGCTACAGACGCGATTGCAGCGGGCAAGCAGGTAAAGGGCCTGGAGTCGCTCTCCGAGCAATTGCAGGCGATGGCCGAACTGCCGACCGAGTTCCACCTGAAATCGCTGATCGAAACGCTCGCGCTCGGATCGAAGATGAACGATGTCGTGGAAACGATGACCGATCTCTATCTCTCCGGCGACATCGGCATGACGATCCCGATGCTGAAGACCGTCTCGCCCGACGGCAAGGATGAGGACAGCGACTACGCCGCCTTCGAGCAGCGCATCATCCTTGACCGAAACAAGGTCATGGCAGAACGCGCCGCGCCGATCCTGGCCAATGGCAACGTCTTCATGGCGGTCGGTGCCCTGCACCTTCCAGGCGAAGGCGGCGTTGTTGAACTGCTGCGCAAGCAGGGCTTTACCGTGACGGCGATGAATTAGCGCCCGACGGTCATGCGCCGAAGAACGTTGCTCTTCCAGTAGAAGTGATGAACGAGGGCGCCTGCCACATGCGCTGCGATCAGCGCCCACAATATGACCTTCAGAAGGTCGGCATGCAAAGATCCTGCGGCATCGATCCCGAAATAATAGGCCGCAATCCCCGAAAGCGGCATTGCAAAGATGAACGCGTACAAGCCGATATGCACGACTTTCGCCGCAAAGCGAAACAGCGCCGGTTCTTCCGCGATCTCTTCGGGCGCGCCCTGAATGAGACGTAGACAGACGCGAACAACGGCAAGCGCCAGAACGGCAATGCCGACATAGGCATGCACATTTGCCGACGCGATCTGATCGACGGATGGGATGCCGCCGCGCCGCACGGCGCGATGCCATTCGTTCATGCCGTCAGGAAACAACAGATTGTAGAAGATAAGCAGAGCCATCAGCCAGTGAACAAGGCGCTGCGGCAAACTGTATGAATCGACAGGTGCGGACGGCATTGGCTTCCTTTTGAGAGGCATATTAGAGCAGTTCAAAACTAGAACAGCCGCCTGTCTTCAGACAAGCGGCCATCCCCTGCATTGCCGAAATTTAATATTACATGTGGATCGGCTTGAAGAACGCAGCGAGCGCAGCTTCCTTGACCGCTTCGGACATCGTCGGGTGCGCATGGCAGGTGCGGCCGAGGTCTTCGGCCGAACCACCGAATTCCATCAGCACGGCGATCTCGTGGATCATCTCGCCGGCGCCGAAGCCGACGATATGGCCGCCGAGGACGCGATCGGTCGTCTTGTCCGACAGGATCTTCACGAAGCCGTCCGTGGAAAGCATTGCGCGGGCGCGGCCGTTTGCGGTGAACGGGAACTTACCCACCTTATAGGCGATGCCTGCGGCCTTGAGCTCCTCCTCGGTCTTGCCGACCGAGGCGACTTCCGGCTGCGTGTAGACGACGCTCGGAATGACATCGTAGTTCACATGGCCGGCCTGGCCAGCGAGGATTTCGGCGAGCGCCACACCTTCGTCTTCGGCCTTGTGCGCCAGCATCGGTCCCTTAACAACGTCGCCGATGGCATAGATGCCGGCAACATTGGTCTTGAAGTGACCGTCGATCTCGACACGGCCGCGATTGTCCAGCTTGACGCCCGCTTCCTCAAGGCCAAGGCCTGCCGTGTAGGGCTTGCGACCGGTTGCAATGAGCACAACGTTGGCTTCGAGCGTAACCTTGTCGCCGCCCTTGACCGGCTCGAATGTCACCTTGGCGCCCTTGCCACCCTTTTCAACGCCGACAACCTTGGCGCCGAGGTTGAAGTCGATGCCCTGCTTGGCAAGCATGCGATGGAACTGCTTGGCAACGTCGCCGTCCATGCCTGCGAGGATCGTGTCGAGGTATTCGACGACGGTAACCTTGGCACCGAGGCGCGACCATACCGAGCCGAGCTCAAGTCCGATGACACCGCCGCCGACGACGATCATCGTCTCGGGAACCTGCTCGAGCGCGATACCGCCGGTGGACGAGATGATGATCTTCTCATCGATGTCGACCTGGACGCCCGGAATGCCGGCAACGTCTGAGCCGGTGGCGATGACGATGTTCTTGCCCTCGATTTCCTGCACCTTGCCGTCGTCGGCGGTCACAGCAACCTTGCCCGCCGAAACGATCTTGCCAGTTCCCTGGAAGCTTTCGATCTTGTTCTTCTTGAAGAGGAAGGCAACGCCATCGACATTGGACTTCACGGTCGCATCCTTGTGTGCCAACATCTTTTCAAGGTTGAGCTTGGGTGCCGCGACCTCGATTCCGAGCACATCCATGCCGTGACCTGCCTGATGGAACATTTCGGAAGCGTGCAGCAGAGCCTTGGACGGAATGCAACCGACGTTGAGGCAGGTGCCCCCGAAGGTCGCGCGCTTTTCGACGACGGCAACCTTGAGGCCGAGCTGGGCTGCCTTGATGGCTGCAACATAGCCGCCAGGGCCGGTTCCAATAACGATCACATCATAGGACATGGATAGTTTTCCTTTTCGTAATTTGCTTAGTCAGCCGCGCGGGTGAGCGCGAGGCGGAAGCCGAAGCCGACCAATGCGGCGCCGGTAATGCGGTTGAACCATTTGCCGCTGGCAATGAAGCGGTCGCGAATGGGCTTGACGGTGAAGAAGACGGAGACGCCGGCAAACCAGGCGACAAGCGCAGTTGCCATGCCGATGCCATAGCTGAACTGAATGAGCGCCGGGGTATCGTGGTGCACCAGCGTCGAAAACAGCGACAGGAAGAACAGCACCGGCTTCGGGTTCAGCGCATTGGTGATGAAGCCCATCCCCAGGCACTTGATCGCCGAAAGCGGCTTGCGATCGTCTTCCGTGACTTCGATCTCCTGGACGTTGAAGCCCGGATCCCGCAACGACTTGGTTCCGAGATAGACGAGGTAGGCGACACCGGCCCACTTGATCATCGAAAACAGCATCAGCGACTGCGACACGATCAGGCCGAGGCCGAGAATCGTGTAGCTGATGTGAAAGAGCAGCGAGAAGCCCATGCCGAGGCCAGTCATCATGGCCGCACGGCGACCATGCACAATGCTCTGGCGCAGGATGACGGCAAAATCGGCGCCCGGCACGACGATGAAGATCGAGAAGACGGCCATCAGGCCGAGAAATTCCAGAACGTATTGCATGTTCACACCGCCCTTGGGGTCACCGACCGCCGCTAACATTGAGGATCGCGCCCGTTATATAGGAAGCGGACGGCGAAAGCAGATAGAGCACCGCGTCAGCGATCTCCTCGGCCGTTCCGGCGCGCTTCATCGGAATACCAGGCGCCATGTCGCGAGCGCGATCCGGCAGGCCGCCGGAAGCATGGATCTCGGTGTCGATGACACCAGGCCGCACGGCGTTCACCCGCACCCCTTCGCTTGCGACCTCGCGTGCGAGCCCAACGGTCAATGTATCGATCGCAGCCTTCGAGGCAGCGTAGTCGACATACTGGCAAGGCGAGCCGATGACCGCCGCCATCGACGAAATATTGACGATCGCACCGCCCTTGCCGCCGTGGCGGCTCGACATCCGGCGTACCGCCTCGCCGGCGCAGAGAATGGAGCCGGTGATATTGATCCGCATCATCCGCTCGATACGCTCGACGGACATCTCGTCCACACGGGCTGGAGCATCCACGATGCCGGCATTGTTCGCGAGCCCATCCAGCCGCCCGAAATGCCGATCGACCGCCGTAAACATGGCGGCGATATCTGAGGCACTGCCGACGTCGCCCTTAATCGCAAACGCCTCGCCGCCACCGGCTTCTATCTTGGAAACAACGGCGTCAGCCGCTGCCTTGTTGACGGCATAGTTGACGGCAACACGCCACCCCCTTTGGGCTGCAAGCTGGCTGATGGCGGCACCGATGCCACGGCTGCCGCCGGTTACGAGCAGAACAGGACCTTCACTCATTTCGCGCACTCCTTGAAATCAAGCACATCCCAGGGCGCAACGGTTGCCTTCCCGGCACCCCAGACCGAGGAAGCACGGATTGCCGGCCCGAGACCGGGCAGGAGGACCTTGTCCGCTGCATCGGCCGCTTCCGGCTGCAGGTTGTCGATGCCGCCATCGGCGTTCACGCCGTAGACCGCGCCTTGCCAGATGGTGCAAGCATTGAGATCGGCTGTCGTGACATCGCCACCGGGACAATTGAACATTAAAAGACCGTTGGCACGCGCCGGATCGTCGGCAGGCATGACGTATCCGTCGAATACAATGGCGGTTTTGAGCACGCTCAACTTGAACTGATTGCTTGCCACCGCCGCTTGCGAATTGATCGGTGTGAAGCGAAGCTCGTAGGCGCCGTCGTGATCGATATAGACGGCGCTCGCCTGCTTGCAATCGGCAGCAAAGACAGGCTGGCCTGTGGCAGATACCAGAAATACGGCGGCCATAGCGGCTGAAAACGTGTCCATCATCCCCTCACCAAACAATGCCTGCAAAGATCAGGATCAGTCCGATCGCCGAGGCGGTCCAGATCCACGACCGGTAGGGACTGAGACCCAAGAGATAAGCGGGCAGATAGGCCGCGCGCGCCCAGAACCAGGTGATCGTGCCCCACTGGGTGAAGCTGTCGGACCGGCCGGCAGCGATCGTCACCACGGTCAGCGCGATGAAGATCGGGTAGGTTTCCTGAAAATTCCTGAACGCCCGCGTTGCTCGCCCGGTGAGGAGGTTCGGCTCGGGCTCATGGTCCCGGGTCGAACTCGCATCCCTGAGGCCCGCCTGCAAACGGAAGGCTGCCGCCTGCGCCGTCAGATAGGCGAAAGCGAGCACCGCACTCCAGAGCAGGTAGGAAAGTTCCAGCGACATCAGGTGTTCCGAGGCTGAGGCGAAAAGGGCCGCTCACGCGGCCCTGCTATTCCTTAGAGATCGAGAACCAGACGTTCCGGATCTTCCAGGCTTTCCTTGACGCGGACGAGGAAGGTTACCGCTTCCTTGCCGTCGACGATTCGGTGATCGTAGGAGAGTGCCAGGTACATCATCGGACGGATGACGATCTGGCCGCCGACGACGACCGGGCGATCCTGGATCTTGTGCATGCCGAGAATGCCCGACTGCGGTGCGTTGAGGATCGGCGAGGACATCAGCGAACCGTAGACGCCGCCATTGGTGATCGTGAAGGTGCCGCCCTGCATGTCGGCCATGGAAAGCGTACCGTCGCGGGCAGCCTTGGCAAGACGACCAAGGTCCTTCTCGATCTCGGCGATGGACATCTGGTCGGCGTCGCGGATGATCGGAACGACGAGCCCCTTGTCCGTGCCCACGGCCATGCCTACGTGGCAGTAGTTCTTGTAGATGATGTCGGTGCCGTCGATCTCGGCGTTGACAGCCGGCAGTTCCTTCAGGGCGTGGGTGACGGCCTTGGTGAAGAAGCCCATGAAGCCGAGCTTCACGCCATGCTTCTTTTCGAAGACGTCCTTGTACTTGGCGCGCAGCTCCATGACGGCCTTCATATCCACCTCGTTGTAGGTGGTGAGCATGGCAGCCGTGTTCTGCGCATCCTTGAGGCGCTTGGCGATCGTCTGGCGCAGGCGCGTCATCTTCACGCGCTCTTCGCGGCCCGCATCCTCAACGGTCGACGGACCGCGCGGCGCGGCAGGTGCAGCAGGTGCTGCAGCCGGAGCCGAAAGACCTTTGGCAACGGCGGCAATGACATCGCCCTTCAGGACCTGGCCGCGCTTGCCGCTGCCGTCGACCTGATCGGCCGAGATGTTGTTTTCAGCCAGCATCTTCGATGCCGCCGGTGCAGGCGGCATGGAGGAGACGGATGCCGAGGAAGCAGCCGCAGCCGCAGCGACCGGCGCCGGGGCAGCCGCAGCCGGCTCGGCAGCCTTTGCAGGGGCAGCAGCCGGAGCAGCGGCAGCGGCGCCTGCTGCTGCGACCGAGATCTGGCCGAGCAACGCGTCGAGACCGACAGTCTCGCCCGCCTGGGCGACGATTTCCGAAAGAACGCCGGAAGCCGGTGCTGGAACTTCAATGGTCACCTTGTCGGTTTCAAGCTCGACGAGCGGTTCGTCGGCTTTGATGACATCGCCGACCTTCTTGAACCAGGTGCCGACGGTTGCCTCGCTGACGGATTCACCGAGTGTTGGAACGCGGATTTCTGTGGCCATTGTTCAAATCCTGATTTGCTTGTGTTCGTTTTATTCGTTTCCGGCGGCGGACGGCCGGAGAATGATCGAGGGCATCGGCAAAATATCGAAGCGGAAACCGAGGCCGGAGCGAATAACTGGATCAGCATCGGCGAGCAGTGCCGCCTGCCGATCCCCTACCGAAACGACCACCGAACATGTCATTGCGGTCATTTCCTCCCCGGTCGCGTCTTGTGGAAAGCGGCGGCGCCGTCTGTCAAAGACATGTGCCGCCGCCAAAATCCTCAGCCGCCCAGCGCATCCTCGAGGAATGCGGCAAGCTGCGCCAGATGCTTGGACATCAGGCCGGTTGCCGGCGAAGCGGCTGCCGGACGTCCCGTATAGCGGACGCGCTGGTATTTCGCATCGATATGGGCGAGCACCCATTCCAGATACGGGTCAATGAACGACCACGCGCCCATGTTCTTCGGCTCTTCCTGGCACCAGACCATTTCCGCATTGCGGAAGCGGGAGAGCTCATTGATGAGCGCCTTGGCCGGGAACGGATAGAGCTGTTCGACGCGCAACAGGTAGACGTCGTCGACGCCGCGCTTCTCACGCTCTTCGAGAAGGTCGTAGTAGACCTTGCCGGTGCACATGACGACGCGACGGATCTTGTTGTCCTTCTGCAGCTTGATCGGACCGTCCTTGATGACCTCCGCATCGTCCCAAAGGAGACGGTGGAAGGAGGATTCGCCCGCCATCTCAGCCAGACCGGATACCGCACGCTTGTGGCGCAGCAGCGACTTCGGCGTCATCAGGACCAGAGGCTTGCGGAAGTCGCGCTTCAGCTGACGGCGCAGGATGTGGAAGTAGTTCGCCGGCGTCGTGACGTTGGCGACCTGCATGTTGTCTTCAGCGCAAAGCTGCAGGAAGCGTTCGAGACGAGCCGAGGAGTGCTCCGGACCCTGGCCTTCATAGCCGTGAGGCAGCAGGCAGACGAGGCCCGACATGCGCAGCCACTTGCGTTCGCCCGAGGAGATGAACTGGTCGAAGACGACCTGAGCACCGTTGGCGAAGTCGCCGAACTGGGCTTCCCACAGGGTCAGCGCGTTCGGGCGGGCCAGCGAATAGCCGTACTCGAAGCCGAGAACCGCTTCTTCCGAAAGCATCGAGTTGATGACTTCGTAGCGTGCCTGTGTCGGCGACAGGTTGGCAAGCGGGATGTAGCGCTCCTCGGTCTCCTGATCGTAGAGAACCGAGTGGCGTTGCGAGAACGTACCGCGTTCGCAATCCTGGCCGGAGAGGCGGATCTTGTGGCCTTCGACACAGAGCGCGCCGAATGCGAGCGCCTCGGCCGTCGCCCAGTCGATGCCTTCGCCGGTGGCGATCATGTTGGCACGGTTTTCCATGAAGCGCTGGATGGTACGGTGCGCATGGAAGCCTTCCGGAATTTCCGAAAGCTTGCGGCCGATTTCCTTCAACTGCTTCATCGGCACGGCCGTCTTGCCACGACGCTGCTCGTCGGCATTGTCAGCCGTGCGCAGGCCCGACCACTCGCCGTCCAGCCAGTCGGCCTTGTTCGGCTTGTAGTGCTGCCCGGCCTCGAATTCCTGCTCGAGATGGGCGCGCCAGTCGGCCTTCATCTTCTCGACTTCGCCGTCGGTCAGCAGGCCTTCGGCAACGAGACGATCGGCATAGAGCTGCAGCACCGTCTTGTGGCCGCGAATGACCTTGTACATCTTCGGCTGCGTGAAGGACGGTTCATCGCCTTCGTTGTGGCCATAGCGACGGTAGCAGAACATGTCGAGAACCACAGGCTTGTGGAACTTCATGCGGAATTCCATGGCGATCTTGGCACCGTAGACGACCGCTTCCGGATCGTCTCCGTTCACATGCAGGATCGGCGCCTCGATCATCTTGGCGACGTCGGACGGATAGGGCGACGAGCGCGAGAAGGCCGGATTGGTGGTGAAGCCGATCTGGTTGTTGATGATCACGTGCATCGTGCCGGCGACGCGATGGCCGCGCAGACCGGAGAGGCCGAGGATTTCTGCAATGACGCCCTGGCCGGCAAAGGCTGCGTCGCCGTGGATCAGAAGCGGCAGAACCTTGGAGCGTTCGGTGAGCGGAATGGTATCGCCGTCCCAGACGGTGGCACCCATGTCCTGCTTGGCGCGCGCCTTGCCCATGACGACAGGATCGACGATTTCGAGGTGCGAGGGGTTGGCCGTCAGCGAAACGTGGATCTTGTTGCCGTCGAATTCGCGGTCGGAGGAGGCACCCAGATGGTACTTGACGTCGCCCGAGCCTTCGACTTCGTCCGGTGCGTAGGAGCCACCCTTGAACTCGTGGAAGATGGCGCGGTGCGGCTTGCCCATGACCTGGGAAAGCACGTTCAGGCGGCCGCGATGGGCCATGCCGAACACCGCTTCCTTGAGGCCGAGATGGCCGCCGCGCTTGAGGATCTGCTCCAGCGCCGGAATAAGCGATTCGCCGCCGTCAAGGCCGAAGCGCTTGGTGCCCTTGAACTTGACGTCGAGGAACTGCTCGTAGCCTTCGGCTTCGATGATCTTCGCCAGAATCGCCTTCTTGCCCTCGGGCGTAAATGCCACGCCCTTGTCGGGACCTTCGATGCGCTCCTGGATCCAGGCTTTTTCTTCCGGATTGGAGATGTGCATGAACTCGACACCGAGCGTCGAGCAGTAGGTGCGCTCGAGGATCTCGATCATCTGCGGGATGGTCGCGTATTCGAGGCCAAGCACGTTGTCGATGAAGATCTTGCGGTCGTTGTCCGCGGCCGTGAAGCCATAGGCTTCCGGCGACAATTCCTTGAAGTCGTCCACAGGTGCGGCAATGCCGAGTGGATCGAGCTTGGCGTGCAGGTGGCCGCGCATGCGATAGGCGCGGATCATCATGATGGCGCGCACCGAATCGCGCGTCGCCTGAAGAACGTCTGCGCCGTCGGCCGGCTTGCCAGCTGCTTCAGCCTTTGCCTTGACCTTGGTTTCGATAACCTTCTCGATCACGCCCCAGTCGCCGTCGAGCGCGGAAACGAGATCGCCGCTGGCCTGCAGAGGCCAGTTCTTCTTGCGCCAGGACGCGCCCTTGGCTGCCCGCTTCACGTCGTCCGGATTGTCTTCCAGCGCCCTGAAGAACGCCCGCCACTCCTCGTTGACCGATGCCGGATCGTCTTCGTAGCGCGCGTAAAGCTGCTCGATATACGCAGCGTTGGCGCCATCCAGGAAGGAGGTGATCTGAAACTGCTCGTTGGCTTCTTGCCGTGCCATGGTTGCATGCGGACGCTACCGTCCGCCTCCTGACTCTTGTGATTTTGCCGATACATCGATCGGCGCCGCATCTGTCTTCAGCCGCCTGTCCGCGGCTCATTCCGTGTCTTGGTTAAAACCGGGCAGCAGGACGAAAGACCTTGCTGCCCGGGTCTATAGATTGGCTTAGCCCTTCAGGACTTCAACCAGCGTCTTGCCGAGCCGTGCCGGAGACGGCGACACGCGAATGCCTGCCGATTCCATGGCCGCGATCTTGTCTTCCGCGCCGCCCTTGCCGCCGGAGATGACTGCGCCGGCATGGCCCATCGTACGGCCTTCCGGAGCGGTCCGGCCAGCGATGAAGCCGACCATCGGCTTCTTGCGGCCCTTCTTGGCTTCATCCTTGAGGAACTGAGCCGCATCTTCTTCAGCCGAACCACCGATTTCGCCGATCATGATGATCGACTTGGTTTCTTCGTCCGCCAGGAACATCTCCAGGATGTCGATGAATTCGGTGCCCTTGACCGGGTCGCCGCCGATGCCGACAGCCGACGTCTGACCGAGGCCTTCGTTGGTCGTCTGGAACACGGCTTCGTAGGTGAGCGTGCCGGAACGCGACAGAACGCCGACGGAGCCCTTCTTGAAGATGGAGCCCGGCATGATGCCGATCTTGCACTCGTCAGGCGTCATGACGCCTGGGCAGTTCGGGCCGATCAGGCGCGACTTGGACGTGTCGAGCTTGGCCTTGACCTTGATCATGTCGGCAACCGGAATGCCTTCCGTGATGCAGACGATCAGCGGGATTTCGGCATCGATGGCTTCGAGGATGGCTTCAGCGGCACCAGCCGGCGGAACGTAGATGACCGAAGCGTCAGCGCCGGTGACCTTCTTGCCTTCGGCAACCGAAGCGAAGATCGGCAGGCTTTCGCCCTTCGAACCGGTCCAGGTTTCGCCACCCTTCTTGGGATGGATGCCGCCGACCATCTTCGTGCCGTGGTAAGCGAGCGCCTGTTCCGTGTGGAAGGTGCCCGTTTTGCCGGTCAGACCCTGAACGAGGATCTTGGTGTTCTTGTTGATAAGGATCGACATAGGTCTCAGGCTCCCTTTACGGCTGCGACGATCTTCTGCGCAGCGTCGTCCAGGTCGTCGGCCGAAATGACGTTGAGACCGGATTCATTGATGATCTTCTTGCCGAGCTCGACATTGGTGCCTTCGAGACGAACGACGAGCGGAACCTGGAGGCCGACTTCCTTGACGGCAGCGATCACCCCTTCGGCAATGACGTCGCACTTCATGATGCCGCCGAAGATGTTGACCAAGATGCCTTTCACGGCCGGATCGGCAGTGATGATCTTGAAGGCAGCCGTGACCTTTTCCTTCGAAGCGCCGCCACCGACGTCGAGGAAGTTCGCGGGCTCGGCACCGTAAAGCTTGATGATGTCCATCGTCGCCATGGCAAGACCGGCACCATTGACCATGCAGCCGATGTTGCCGTCGAGGGCGACATAGGCCAGATCGTATTTCGAAGCTTCGATTTCCTTTTCGTCTTCTTCAGACTTGTCGCGCAGCGCAACGACGTCTTCGTGGCGAAACAGCGCGTTGCCGTCGAAGGACACCTTGGCGTCCAGAACGCGCACGCGGCCATTCTTCATGACGATCAGCGGGTTGATCTCAAGGAGCGCCATGTCCTTTTCGACAAAGGCCTTGTAGAGGATCGGGAAGAGCTTTTCGGCATCGGCCTTGGCTTCGCCTTCGAGCTTCAGGGCCGAAGTCAGCGCAGCAAGGTTTGCAGCCGTGACACCGGCGATCGGATCGATCGCCACGTTGATGATCTTCTCAGGCGTATCGTGAGCGACGGTTTCGATGTCCATGCCGCCTTCCGTGGAAACCACGAAGGAAACCTGGCCAACCGCACGGTCGACGAGCAGCGAAAGATAAAGCTCGCGGTCGATGTCGGCGCCGTCTTCGATATAGAGACGGTTGACCTGCTTGCCGGCGTCGCCGGTCTGCTTGGTCACCAGCGTGTTGCCGAGCATTTCCTTGGCGTGCGCCTTGGCTTCATCGATCGAGAAGGCGAGGCGAACACCGCCCTTTGCGTCAGGGCCGAGTTCCTTGAACTTGCCCTTGCCGCGGCCGCCTGCATGGATCTGGCTCTTCACAACGTAAAGCGGACCCGGGAGCGACTTTGCCGCCGCTTCCGCTTCGTCTGCGGAGAAGATCGCCACGCCTTCTGCGACCGGCGCGCCATAGCCCTTCAGCAGAGCCTTGGCCTGGTATTCGTGAATATTCATGGGTCTGTTCCTGTTTGGATTGCGTCAGCGCGGCCTGGTTACTTCAGCGACGGCGCGATATTGATGCAGGCTTCGCACAGGCCGGCGACAGCAGCGACAGACTTGTCGAAAGCGTCCTTCTCGGCCTTGTTGAGGTCGATCTCAATGATGCGCTCGACGCCGCCCGCACCGATGATAGTGGGAACGCCGACATACATGTCCTTGACGCCGTACTGGCCGGTGAGCTGTGCTGCGCAAGGCAGAACGCGCTTCTTGTCCTTGAGATAGGATTCGGCCATCTCGATCGCAGACGCTGCAGGCGCATAGTAGGCCGAGCCCGTCTTCAGCAGACCGACGATTTCGGCGCCGCCGTCACGGGTGCGCTGGATGATCTCTTCGAGGCGTTCCTTGGTGACCCAACCCATGGTGACGAGGTCGGTCAGCGGAATGCCGCCAACAGTCGAGTAGCGGGCGAGCGGGACCATCGTGTCGCCATGGCCGCCGAGAACGAATGCTGTGACGTCCTGAACGGAAACGTTGAATTCCTTGGAGAGGAACAGGCGGAAGCGCGAGCTGTCCAGAACACCGGCCATGCCGACGACCTTGTTGGCCGGAAGGCCGGAGAACTTCTGCAGCGCCCAGACCATCGCGTCGAGCGGGTTGGTGATGCAGATGACAAAGGCATCAGGGGCGTACTTCTTGATGCCGGCGCCGACCTGCTCCATGACCTTGAGGTTGATGCCGAGAAGGTCGTCGCGGCTCATGCCCGGCTTGCGGGCAACTCCGGCGGTGACGATGCAGACGTCGGCACCTTCGATCGCGGAATAGTCGCTGGCGCCCGAGAGGTTCACGTCGAACCCTTCGACCGGCGAGGACTGCGCAATGTCGAGGCCCTTACCCTGGGGAATACCATCGGCGATATCGAAGAGAACGATGTCACCCAGTTCCTTCAGGCCGGCGAGGTGTGCCAGCGTGCCACCAATCATGCCAGAACCAATGAGTGCGATCTTGTTACGCGCCATTTCGCTGTTTCCTTTGCGATCAAAATTCGTCAGGCGACGCGCGGAGGGGCAGCGCCCAATGCCGCAATCGCATAGACCCAAAGCAAAAAAATGGCAACCGATTATTTCTGGGCCAGCAATTTCAATCGTTTAGATCATAAAACTCTTACGTAAACGTAATACTTTTATGACTGGATCGTTACTCTGCAGCCCGTCTGTCGTGATGCAGCGCCAGATATTCCGCGCTCCTCATTTCAAACAGCCGAGAGACGGTCCGATCGAATTCGAAACCTTCGGTACCACGCACGTGTGTCAATAAGTTCTCCGGCATGGCAGCTGCCGACACATAAAGTCGCACTGCGTGGTCGTAGAGCGTATCGACGAGAATGATGAACCGCTTGGTCTGGTTGCGCTTCTCCGGCCCGAGGAGAGGCACGTGATCGAGAAAGATCGCATCGAAGCGCTCGCAGATCGCAAGAAAGTCCGCAGCCCCGAGCGGCTTGTCGCAAAGGTCAGCGAAGGAAAAGCGCGCGATGCGGTCGGCGGCGAGCGGAACATGGATCGAGCGCCCCTTCATCGGGATCTCGAGTGGATGTGGCTTGCGCCCATGCAGCGCCTGCATCCACGAAGCGTCCATCGCCATGTCGGCATGGTCGTTGATGGGCGCCAGATAGACCGGCTGACTGTCCAGCTTCTCCATCCGGTAGTCCGTGGGCGAATCCAGGGTCACCACATCGACATTCTGCTGCAGCAGATCGACGAAGGGCAGGAAGAGGCTGCGGTTGAGCCCATCCCTGTAGAGGTTGTCAGGCTCGACGTTGGACGTGGCGATGAGAATGCATCCGCGCCGGAAAAGATCTGAAAACAGTCGCGACAGGATCATCGCGTCGGCAATATCTGTAACCGTGAATTCATCGAAGCAAAGCAGCTCGGCTTCGTCGTAGAGCGCCGCGGCGACCACGGGGATCGGGTCGGCCTGCTTCGTCTCTCCCTGCTTCAACTTCAGGCGGTGGGCTGCGATACGGTTGTGCACATCGGCCATGAACGCGTGAAAATGCGCGCGCCGCTTCTTGGAGCAAGGCGCCATGGCGAAGAACATGTCCATCAGCATGGTCTTGCCGCGACCGACGCTGCCATGGATGTAGAGGCCCTTGAACGTCTCCGATGGCTTCTTCTTGGCCGCGAACAGCCAACCGAGTGCACTCGCCTTGGCCGCCGGCCGCTTCCGCTTCAGCTCCGAAAGCACCCGGTCCAGGCACTTCGCCACATGCATCTGGGCTGAATCGATTTGCAGCGCGCCCAAAGCCGTCAGCGACTTCAATTGTTCGCTGACGCTCAAGCTGTAGTCCGGCATCGGTTGCATGAATGTCCGCCTATGCATGATCGGCGGTCAAGCCGCCGTATCGCTTATCGGCTGAGGGTGATCGGCTGCCCGGTGTTCGTCTGGCCGCTGAACGCTTTGTCGGCGGTCTTGTAGACGCTGCCGATCTGATTGCCGCTGCGGTCTTTCAGAAGTACCTGCTTACCCGAGACTTCCCAGGAGCCCATCGCCGTCAGCTCGCCGACACAGCCACGCGTACCGCCGCGCGATCCGCTGCCGAGATTTGTAAGGGTCAGGAACATGTCGCACGAACCGTTGACGCGCCAGCTGCCGACCATCGATTCCTTGGTGACGTCCATCGCGTTCGAAGCCACCGCACCTGGTTGACCACCAGCCACCGGCGCAGTCGTCGTTGGAGCGGCAGGAAACTGCGAGGAGCCGGACGGCGGCGGAAGCTGGCCACCCTGAACTGACGGAACCGGCTGAGCCGTCAGCGGTGCCGGAGCAGCACTGTAGCTGGCATCATTATACGCGGTGCGCTGGCAGCCAGCTAACGACAGAATGACTACGAGACCTGTCGCCATATGTCTGAACTGCATCATGATACTCCTGATCTTTCCAGTATTGCCCTGAAGTTGCCGTGCCATCACGGCGGAATTATCTTGAAAGGCTGTGTTGAATCAAGCCAGAACAAGGAGAATTTGTGTCATCCTGGAAGCAAGTCGGCAACCCCTGAGCGAATTTGATGCAATTCGGCACAAATCAAGGGCCTCGTGATCGGATAAAAGGAAAGGGCCGCAAACGCGGCCCCACCGTTTCGATCCGTCAAACCCGACGTTCGACCATCATCTTCTTGATCTCGGCGATTGCCTTTGCCGGGTTCAAGCCCTTGGGGCAGGTCTGCGCACAGTTCATGATCGTGTGGCAGCGATAGAGGCGGAACGGATCCTCGAGATTGTCGAGGCGTTCGCCGGTCGCTTCGTCTCTGGAATCGATCAGCCAGCGATAGGCCTGCAGCAGAACGGCCGGGCCAAGATAGCGGTCGCCGTTCCACCAGTAGCTCGGACAGGAGGTCGAGCAGCAGGCGCACAGAATGCACTCGTAGAGACCGTCCAGCTTCTGACGATCCTCGTGGCTCTGCTTCCACTCCTTGGCCGGCGCCGGCGACACCGTCTTCAGCCAGGGCTCGATCGAACGGTGTTGGGCGTAGAAATTCGTAAGGTCGGGAACCAGGTCCTTGACGACAGGCAGATGCGGCAGCGGATAGATCTTCACCGTGCCCTTGATGTCGTCGAGACCCTTCGTGCAGGCGAGCGTGTTCGTGCCGTCGATATTCATCGCGCACGAGCCGCAGATACCCTCGCGACAGGAACGGCGCAGCGTCAATGTCGGGTCGATGTTGTTCTTGATGTAGAGCAGGCCATCGAGCACCATCGGGCCGCAATTGTCGACATCGATATAGAAAGTGTCGATCGACGGATTCTGGCCATCGTCCGGGCTCCAGCGGTAGACGCGAAACTCCCGGGTGTTCTTGGCATCCGCCGGCTTCGGCCAGACCTTGCCTTCGCGCATCTGGGAGTTCTTGGGAAGAGCGAGTTCAACCATGTCCAGTTCCTCTTAGTACACGCGAGCCTTGGGCGCGATCTTCTGGGGATCGATGCCCTCTGCAATGAGCTCGGTGTGAACCGGGCGGTAGTCGAGCTTGACGTCGCCTGCGTCATTGACCCAGGCAAGCGTGTGCTTGCGCCAGTTAACGTCGTCGCGGCCAGAAAATGCGCCTTGCGTGTAGTCCTCGCGGGCATGCGAGCCGCGGCTCTCCTTGCGGGCCTCGGCGCCGTAGATCGTCGTGATGGCGTTGGCCATCAGGTTCTGCAGCTCCAGCGTTTCCACGAGGTCGGAATTCCAGATCATCGAGCGGTCAGTGACCTTGATATCACGCATTTCCTGCCAGATGGCCGAGATGCGCTGACAACCCGATTCAAGCGATTCCTGCGTGCGGAACACGGCCGCGTCTTCCTGCATGGCGCGCTGCATCTTCTCGCGCAGCACGGCCGTCGGCGTGCCGCCGCTGGCGTGACGCAGGCTGTCGAAGCGGTCCATGATCTTGTCGCAGGCCGCAACGTTGAGGTGCGGAACCGGCGATGCCCGGTCGATGACCTCGCCGGCGCGGATGGCAGCGGCGCGGCCGAACACCACGAGGTCGATCAGCGAGTTGGAGCCGAGGCGGTTGGCGCCGTGCACCGAGGCGCAACCGGCTTCACCAACAGCCATCAGGCCCGGAATGATCCGCTCCGGATTGCTGCTGTCGGCGTTCAACACTTCGCCCCAGTAGTTGGTCGGAATGCCGCCCATGTTGTAGTGAACGGTCGGCAGAACCGGGATAGGCTCGCGCGTCACGTCGACACCGGCAAAGATCCTGGCACTTTCCGAAATGCCTGGCAGCCGCTCGTGCAGAACGGCCGGGTCGAGGTGGTCGAGATGCAGGAAGATGTGGTCCTTGGCTTTGCCGACGCCGCGGCCTTCGCGGATCTCCAACGTCATGCAGCGCGAAACGACGTCGCGCGAGGCAAGGTCCTTGGCCGAAGGAGCGTAGCGTTCCATAAAGCGCTCGCCCTCGGAATTCACGAGGTAACCGCCTTCGCCGCGTGCGCCTTCGGTGATGAGACAGCCCGAACCGTAGATACCGGTCGGGTGGAACTGCACGAACTCCATGTCCTGCAGCGGCAGGCCGGCACGTGCCACCATGCCGCCGCCGTCGCCGGTGCAGGTATGGGCGGACGTTGCCGAGAAATAGGCGCGGCCGTAGCCGCCGGTCGCCAGCACCACCATCTTGGCGGCGAAGCGATGGATCGTTCCGTCATCAAGGCACCAGGCAACGACGCCTGTACAGCGGCTGCCGTCGTCCGACATGATCAGGTCGAGCGCGAAATATTCGATGAAGAATTCTGCGTTGTGGCGCAGCGACTGGCCATAGAGCGTGTGCAAGATGGCGTGGCCGGTACGGTCGGCCACGGCGCAGGTGCGCTGCACCGGCGGGCCTTCGCCGAAGTTCTGCATGTGGCCGCCGAACGGCCGCTGGTAGATCTTGCCTTCCTCGTTGCGCGAGAACGGCACGCCGTAGTGCTCCAGCTCATAGACCGCCTTCGGCGCTTCCATGGTCAGATACTGCATGGCGTCTACATCGCCGAGCCAGTCGGAACCCTTGACGGTGTCGTAGAGGTGCCACTGCCAGCTGTCCGGCGTCATATTCTGCAGCGAGGCGGCGATGCCACCCTGTGCCGCGACCGTGTGCGAGCGCGTCGGGAATACCTTGGTGATGCAGGCCGTGCGGAAACCCTGTTCGGCCATGCCGAGCGTGGCGCGAAGGCCGGCGCCGCCGGCGCCGACGACGATCACATCATACGAGTGATCGACATATTTGTAGGCCTTCCCGTTCTGAGCGGGTGAAGTCGGTGCCATGATGCGGTTATCCTACCAATGCAATTTTCAAAATGGCGAAGAGACAGAGCCCGGCCATCAGGATTGAGAAGAAGGTGTTCAGCATCAGCAGCCCGAGCTTGGCAACCTCACCGTGCACATAATCCTCAATGATGACCTGCATCCCGAGCTTCATGTGAATGATGCCGGAAATGACCATGAGCCCCATGACAACGGCAGCGAACGGGTTCGACAGCGAATGAACCACGTCCGCATAGGGCTGGCCGGCATGGACGATCATGAAGATGAGGAAAAAAACGAAGAGCGGCACGTTGGCAACCGCCGTCACGCGCTGGCGCCAGAAATGATCGGTTCCTTCCTTGGCCGAGCCAAGGCCGCGAACCTTACCCAAAGGGGTACGCATATCCATGAGATCAACCTTCAGAAGCGAATGATAAAGCCGATCACCCAGACCAGCACGGTCAGACAGAGCGATCCGATGATGTTGGCCTTGGCCAGTTTGGTCGAGAATTCCTTCTCGAAACCGTAGCCGAGATCCCACATGAAGTGGCGCAGACCGCCGAGCATGTGGTGCAGCAGCGCCCAGGTGTAGCCAAGCAGCACGAGCTTGCCGACGATACTGCCGAAAATCCAGTTGACCCACTCGTAATAGGCCTGTCCCGTCGCGGCCGCGATCAGCCACCAGGCGATCAGCAGCGTTCCGACATAGAGCGCGCCACCGGTGATACGGTGGAGGATAGACATGACCATGGTGGGGATTGGTTTGTAGATCTGCAAATGCGGCGACAAGGGCCGATTGTTTGTCACGTTCGCCATCAGAACCTCGCGGCGTCTTTTCTGCGCTCCTGGGATCCAGGAAGCATCCAAAGGCAACCACACGATTGACAAAAACCTATGTGTGCGTTGCATCAATGGCGACGTTTAATCACGGAAACCCCTAACGACAAGTATAATTGCTGCGTCGTCGCAATTTAATCGATTTGCGTCTTGACGAGACCGGCATTGCGATCAAACTCACCCTCTTCGCCGGCATTCGTGCATGATTTTGCAAGGTTTGGTGGACATCCCGCTGCTTTTGGCGCATTTTCGCGTTAACGTTTTGTTAAGCATCGGATTTCCGGAGATCGACGCGATGTTGAAGACATCTTCGAAACTTGTTTCGTTCGCCATTGCGGCACTCATCGCCTTGCCCGCCGCCGCCGGCGATTTCGGTGGTCGTTCGTTCCAGCGCCACCATGGGTTTGGCCACAGCAACCCTTCCGTCTTCGGACACAGCAGCGGATGGGGCATGAGGCCCGCTCGCTTCGGACACAGCAGCGGATGGGGCATGCGGCCCGCTCGCTTCACAGGCGGATACTTCGCGGGCAGCTACGGCGGCTTCGGCCGCGGCCACGAACGCAACCGTCTGCTCAAGCGTTTCTACTCGCCATCGACCAACTATGCCCGCAACAATGTGGTGATCGTCGTCCAGCCCCCGCAAGGAGAAGGGTCCGGCGGCACCTATTCCGGGTCGTCCTACGCTTATGAGGCAGACGGCGGCACGTATGTCGGCGGCAGCGGCTACAGCCCCTACCGACCTGAGCCGACGCTGAAGCTCGCACCGATGGCCAAGGTCATCGACGTCGCGGTCAAGAAAAACAGCTGCTCCTACGAGGCTGGCGTCTGCGTCATCAGGCCCTGAACATCCGCTATCGGACGCGCCAGACGGTGGTCTTCTTGACCTCGCTGTCTTCGAGCGCCCGCGTCACGGGAACCTCATACGCCGCGCAAGCCTCAAGGCGATCCTTCGGCAGGTAGGCACGCCCGGGATCACCGACGAGAACAGTCACACCATCAGCGGCAAGCCGTTCGAACCAGGGGACGAGGGCGGCTGCGAAGTCGCGGTCATAGAAGACGTCGCCTGCAAGCAGCACGTCCTGATCCGCCGCGCTGCCGATGAGGTTCGCGCCGGTGAAGCCAAGCTTCACGCCATTAAGGCCGGCGTTGAGCCGCACCGCCGTTTCGGTCCACGGATCGATGTCCGCGGCCAGCACCTCGCTAGCCCCCGCCATCCTCGCGGCAATCGCCACCAGACCGGAACCGCTGGCGAAATCCAGCACGCGCTTGCCGCTGACGATATCGGGGTGGTCTAGAATGTAGCGCGCCAGTCCCTGTCCGCCGGCCCAGGCAAAGGCCCAGAACGGTGGCGGCAGGCCGATTTCAGCCAGCTCTTCCTCCGTCTTCAGCCATAGCTCGTGTGCTTCATTCGCCAGATGCAGCCGGATCTCCGGAACGTGCGGCGGCGTCATCGGGCTCGTATTGCTGCGAATGAAGGTTTCCGGATCGGTCTTCAAAGGCTGATCAGCGCGGCGGGTTGTCGAGCCCGCCCATGCGGCAGACTTCGAGCCATTCCTCGTCGGTGACCGGCTGAACCGAAAGCCGCATCGATGTCACCAGCGCCATCTTCGACAGGGCCCCGCTGGCCTTGACATCCTTCAGCGTAATGGGCTTCGGCATGTCGCAGACGGCACGGATATCGACGCAGTCCCAGCGGGCATCGTCCTTGGCCGTCGAGTCCGGATGCGACAGCGCGCAGACCTCGACGATGCCGACGATCTCAAGGCCGTCATTGGAGTGGTAGAAGAAGCCCTTGTCGCCGATCTGCATCGCACGCATGTTATTGCGCGCCAGATAGTTGCGAACCCCGGTCCACTCCGTGCCTTTTTCCCCGGCAGCCTTCTGCTGTTGCCAGGACCAGGCAGCGGGTTCGGATTTGTAAAGCCAGTGCGCCACGCTCATGCCCCCGGATTGTTGAAGACCCAGTTGAACGGCTTGATCTCGACGCTTTCGAAGAGGCCGGCTGTGGTGTAGGGATCGGCATCCGCCAACGCCGTCGCCGCTTCGATCGAGTCCGCCTCGACGATCACCAGGCTGCCGCAGGGCTTACCCTCGGGATCGAGAAACGGACCCGCCATCTTCAGCGTGCCCTGCGCATTGAGCTTGTTGAGATGCTCGACGTGGGCAGGCCGTGTCTCCATGCGAACGTTCAGGTAACCCGGCTTGTCTTTGCAAACAAAAGCGAAAAGCATGTCAGTTCTCCTATTCGGTCGTGATCGGACGCGTCATCAGCTGGTCGATCGCGTCGGCAATGCCGAGCTTGCCCTCGATGATGGCAGAAACGGCATCGGTAACGGGCATGTCGATGCTGAGCGATTTCGCCAGCCGCGAGACGACGGCTGCGGCAAACGCACCCTCGACAAGTTCGCCATGCGAAGGATCGCGCGTCTCGCCGCGGCCAAGCGCAATCCCGAAGCGCAAGTTGCGTGATTGATGGCTTGTGGCGGTCAGCACCAGATCGCCAAGGCCGGAGAGGCCGCTCACCGTATCGGCCTGTCCGCCCTTGGCAGCGACAAAGCGCGACATTTCTGCGAGCCCCCGCGCAATCAGGGCTGCACGAGCCGAATCGCCGATGCCGGCACCTTCGACGATGCCGCAGGCAATGGCGAGCACGTTCTTCAACGCGCCGCCGAGCTGCACGCCGATCCGGTCCGACGATGGATAAAGGCGGAACGTCCTGCCTGATATCGCCTGCGCCAATCGCTCGGCGATCTCGGCGTTTTCGGCAGCAACCACCATGGCCGTCGGCAATCCCTTGGCGATGTCTGCCGCAAAGCCAGGGCCGGAAAGCACCGCAATCGCATGCCCAGGCAGCGCGCCCGCCAGCATGTCGGTCAACAGGTTGCCCGTCGTTTTCTCGATACCCTTGGCGCAGGTGACGATGACCGCATCCTTGGCGAGGTAGGGCGCATATTGCCGTGCGGCATCGGCCTGCGCCTGCGACGGCATGGCGAAAAGCACGATGCCGGCGTCGCTGATGGCATCCGCCTCGGCGGAGAATTCCAGCGCCTCAGGCAGTTCGATGCCGGGAAGAACCGCATCGTGCAGATGCTCAGCCTTCAGATCCGCCATCAGCACGGGATCGCGCCCGACCAGCATTACGGCATGCCGGCCCGCCAGAGCAATGACCGCCGCCAGTGCCGTGCCGAAGGCGCCGGCGCCGACAACCGCAATCTTCTCACTCATGCCTTCGCTCCCCGTTTGCCGAAGCCAAGCAATGTCTCCGCGCTGGAATCGAGCGGCCAGCGCGAACGCGGCTGCACGTCGAGATCATCCGGTTCGACACCGGTTGCCATGCGCTCCAACCCGGCCCAGGCGATCATCACCGCATTGTCGGTGCAAAGCCTCAAGGGCGGTGCGACGAAACGGAAGCCGTTCTTGTCGCAAAGCGCCTGCAAGGTTCCGCGCACCTCAAGATTGGCAGCGACGCCACCCGCGACGACCAGCGCCGGTGCGCCCTCGACATCACGAAACTGCGCCTTGAAGCGCTCCAGCCCGCGGCCGATACGATCCTTCAACGTCCGCGAAACGGCCTTCTGGAACGAGGCGCAAATGTCAGCCACATCCTGGTCCGTCAGCGGTGCAATATCGGTGGCCGCCTGCCGCACGRCCGTCTTCAGCCCGGAAAAAGAAAAATTGAGCTTTGCCTCGCCGACCAGCGGCCGCGGAAAGAGGAAGCGATCCGGATTGCCGTCCTTTGCGGCACGCTCCACCGCCGGGCCGCCGGGATAAGGCAGGCTGAGCAGCTTCGCCGTCTTGTCGAAGGCCTCGCCAAGCGCATCGTCGATCGTTGTGCCCCAGCGCTCGTAGTTGCCGACACCGCGCACCAGGATGAGCTGCGTATGACCACCGGAAACCAGCAGCATCAGATAGGGGAAGGAGAGACGATCCGTCAGCCGCGCCGTCAGCGCGTGGCCCTCAAGGTGGTTGACGGCATAGAGCGGCTTGCCGGAGGCCTTTGCAATCGCCTTGCCCGTCATAAGGCCGACCAGCAACCCGCCGATAAGGCCGGGCCCGGAAGTGGCAGCTATCGCGTCAATATCCAAGAGCGACACATTGGCGCGTTTCAATGCCTCTTCGATCAGCGTATCGAGCGCTTCGACGTGAGCGCGCGCCGCAATTTCAGGCACGACGCCGCCAAAGGCGCTGTGTTCTTCGAGCTGGCTCAATACCAGATCAGAGCGTACGGTTGGTGCCCCGAAGGCATCGCGCTCGACGACGGCCGCGGCGGTTTCGTCGCAGCTTGTTTCGATGCCGAGGATGCGTAGAAAGCGAGCCATGAAGCCTGATCGTTGATTGCGATGGGTTTTAAACCTGTTTACGAGGAACTCCGGTAACAACGGATCAATGCGGATGCAAACAAAACCTTTCCGGATCGGCACCAGAGGCAGCCCATTGGCCCTTGCCCAGGCTCACGAGGCCCGAGACAGACTGATGGCGGCACATAGCCTGCCACAGGAGATGTTCGAGGTCGTCGTACTGACGACCAAGGGCGACCGCATCACCGATCGCTCGCTTGCCGAGATCGGCGGCAAGGGCCTGTTTACCGAAGAGCTTGAGCAAAAGCTCGCGGCGGGCGATCTGGATATCGCCGTCCACTCCGCCAAGGACATGCCGACGAGGCTTCCGGACGGCTTGTATCTCTCGGCCTACCTGCCGCGCGAGGACGTCCGCGATGCCGTCATAGGCCGCACGGCGCCGAAGCTGATCGACCTGCCGCACGGCGCAACCGTCGGCTCCTCGTCGCTCCGCCGTCAGGCCCTGATCCGCCGCATGCGCCCCGACATCAAGGTCATCACGTTTCGCGGCTTGGTCGATACCCGGCTGCGCAAACTGCAGGAGGGGCAGGTCGACGCGACGCTGCTGGCGCTTGCCGGCCTGAAGCGTCTCGGCAAGGTCGATGTGATCACCGACATACTCGACGCCGACACCTTCCCGCCCGCACCGGCGCAGGGCGCGATCTGCATCGAAAGCCGCATCGGCGACACCCGCATCGACGCTTTGCTTGCGCCCGTCAACGATATCAGGACCTTTGACGCGGCCTCCTGCGAGCGCGCTTTTCTGGCCGCCCTCGACGGCTCTTGCCGGACCCCGATCGGCGGCTATGCAGTTTGCGAAGGCGACCAGATCCGTTTTTCCGGCCTCATCATCACGCCGGACGGCCGCAACCAGCACGCCGTGACCATCGACGGCAATCGCCGCGACGCGGTCGCTCTTGGCACGCGGGCCGGACAGGACATCCGGGCACGCGCCGGCAGCGCCTTCTTCGAAGACTGGAGCTGACGGCGCCATGCGCGTGCTCGTGACCCGTCCCCTGCATTCGGGCGAGCGCACCGCCGAACGCCTTCGCGCGATGGGGCACGAACCGCTGTTGCTTCCCCTGTTGCACCCGGTGCATGACGTGAGTGCGGCTCTCGTCGGGCTGGCCCGGACCGCTGGTGTGATCGCAGTGACCAGCGGCGAAGCCATTCGCGCAATCGCTGCACGAAAGGACGCGCTCGCATCTCATTTCCAGCGCCCGCTCTTTGCTGTCGGCGAGGCAACGGCGAAGGAGGCCAAAGCGGCGGGATTCCGGTCTGTCGTCGCGTCGTCCGGCAGCGGCGCCGATCTTGCCGACCGGATCGCAAGCCTGGCTCGCGATCCGGTCCTCTATCTGGCCGGATTTCCGCGCGCCGAAACGTTCGAAGCCCGCGGCCGCGAAATCGGCCTGACCATTGTTGTTGCGGAGTGCTATCGCATGGAGCGGCGGCCAATAGACGCTGCCTGGCTTCAGACGATCCTTGCGGAGCAACGACCCGCCTCCATACTCTTCTACTCGCGACAGACGGCGGAGAGCTTTTTTGACCTTGCTGGAATGCGGACGCATCCAGATAAAATCGCCGGCATTCGCCTGCTCTGCCTGAGCGCCGCCGTCGCCGCAGCCGTTCCCGCGCCGCTGCGGGAAAACATCGCCATTGCCGAGATGCCGGAAGAACGAAGCCTTTTGTCGCTCCTTTGAGCGCTTTTGTGCCCAAATTTTATCTAACCTCTTTCCTTAACTTGCATCACTGACTAGTTTCAAACCAATGCAGGAATATGAGGGTCTCATGGCACCAGGAAATCCGCCACGCCATTCGAAGAGTACCGAAGGACCGGTCACGATCGATCTGGATGCGCAGGAAATTGCCTCTGCCAACGATACCGAAAAAGACCTTCAGGCGCCGGTCGCGCCGGAGGCGTCGTTTGCAGCCGAAGCCGACGCCAAGGACGCAGACCAGAACCCGCTCCCCCCGCGCAGCGGCACTGCCGATACCATCGATGAGCCGCCCTTGGACCAGCCTCGTCCTCAAAGCGGCACGGCATCCGGCAAGACGTCGGGGTTGATCGCAGCCGGCATCGTGGGTGGGCTTATCGCGCTTGTCGGCGCCGGTGCCATGCAATATGCGGGCTATCTGCCGGCATCACCCACCCAGACGCCGTCGGCAGATGTGGCCGACCTTTCCGGCGAAATCGAGGGGCTGAAGCGATCGGTCTCCAACCTCGCAGCCACCCCGCCGGCCGGCCCCGACGAAGCGTTGGAAGTGCGCCTGGCAGCGCTGGAATCAGCGGCGAGGGCGCCGGCGCAACCGCCACCTGCTGCCGGGGCGGACACCGCCGCTGTCGATGCGCTCAATCAGAAGATTGCCGATTTGACCGGCCAGATCGACCAGCTACGCGGCGCCGTCTCCCAAGCCACCGAGCAAAAGGCATCGGACGGGGTCGACATCGAGAAGCGCCTCGCCGAAGCAGAGAAAAAACTGAACGAACCGCGACAGGATGTTGCGGTCGCCCAGGCGATTGGGGCCGCGGCGCTCAAGGCCGCGATCGATCGCGGCGGCCCGTTTGTTTCCGAACTCGACACCTACGCCGGCGTCTCTCCCGACGATCCCGTTGTCGCCGACCTTCGCAATTTCGCCGAGACCGGCGTGCCGTCGCGCGCCGAGCTCATCCGCCAGGTGCCTGACGTCGCCACCGCGATCGTCGGCTCGGTCAACCAGACGGATCCGAACCAGAGTTGGTCGGATCGGCTGATGACGAGTGCAAAGTCGCTGGTAAAGGTTCGGCCGGTCGGCAACATCGAAGGCGACAGCGTCGAGGCGATTGCCGCGCGTATGGAAGACAAGGTGAAGAACGGCGATCTTCCAGGCGCCGCGGCACAATGGAACGACTTGCCCGCTTCGGCCAAGCAGGCATCGGCGGCGTTCAAGCAGGCGCTCGAAGCGCGCATTCGCGTCGAGGACCTTGTCGGCAGTGCCCTGTCGAAAGCGATCTCCGGCACTGGCAAGGAGGGCTGAAGCGTGATCAGGCTCATCATATTCGTCCTGCTGATCCTTGCTCTCGGCTATGGTTTCTCCTGGCTGGCTGATCGCCCGGGCGATCTGTCGCTGATCTGGGAAGGCCAGCTGTATCAGACCAGGCTGATCGTCGCCGCCAGCGCGCTGATCGCGTTGATCGCGGCTGTCATGGTGCTTTGGTGGCTGGCTCGTGTCATCTGGACCTCGCCGCATTCCGTGACCCGTTATTTCCGCGCCCGCAAGCGCGACCGCGGCTACCAGGCGCTGTCGACAGGCCTGATCGCGGCAGGCGCGGGCAACGCCCTGATGGCCCGCAAGATGGCGGCCCGATCGCGCGGCCTGCTGCGCGCCGACCAGGAACCGCTGATCGCGCTTCTTGAAGCGCAGGCCGCCCTGATCGAAGGCCGCCACGACGAGGCGCGCGCCAAGTTCGAGGCGATGGCAAACGATCCGGAAACCCGCGAATTAGGGCTGCGCGGGCTTTACCTCGAAGCCAAGCGTCTCKGTGCCAGCGAAGCCGCCCGGCAGTATGCAGAAAGGGCAGCTGACAACGCCCCCTATCTCCCTTGGGCGGCACAGGCAACTCTCGAATACCGCAGCCAGTCCGGCCGCTGGGATGATGCAATCCGTCTGCTCGAACAGCAGAAGGCCGCCCGCGTCATCGAAAAGGCTGAGGCCGACCGCCTGCGCGCCGTGCTTTTGACCGCCCGGGCGACAGAGAAGCTGGAAAACGATCCCGCCGGGGCGCGTGACGACGCAATGCACGCGCTCAAGCTGTCGGCAGATTTCGAGCCCGCAGCCGTCGTTGCGGCAAAGGCGCTGTTCCGGGAAGACAAGCTGCGCAAGGCCGCCTCCATTCTTGAGCAGTCATGGAAAGCCAGCCCGCATCCGGAGATCGGCCAGACCTATGTGCGTGCCCGCAGCGGCGATTCGGCGGCCGACCGCCTGAAACGCAGCGAACGGTTGGAAAACCTGAGACCCAACAACATCGAATCTCTCCTCCTCGTCGCAAAGGCCGCTCTCGACACGCAGGATTTTGCCAAGGCCCGCTCCAAGGCCGAGGCGGCTGCGCGGATCGAGCCACGCGAAGCTGCGTTTTTGTTGTTGGCCGATATCGAAGAGGCCGAGACCGGCGACCAGGGCCGCGTTCGCCACTGGCTCGCCCAGGCACTCAAGGCCCCCCGTGATCCGGCCTGGGTTGCCGACGGATTTGTGTCCGACAAGTGGCTGCCGCTATCGCCCGTCACGGGGCAGCTCGACGCCTTTGTCTGGAAAGCTCCGTTCGGGCAGGTCGAAGGTCCTGTCGAGGACGGCTCGGCGATTTCGATCGACCGTGCGCTGAAGACCTTGCCGCCGGTGCGCGAAGCACGCCCTGAAAGCCCGGCAAACGACCACCGCATCATCGAGCTTGAGCGAGCGGCGACCATCGCCGAGGCGGCGCGCCCGGCCCCCGTCACGCCCGCGATACCGACCAGACAGACCCCCGACGCCACCGCGGAAACACGCCCGTTTTTTGGCGGACGGCCTGATGATCCGGGCGTCCGCAACCCGACCGCTGAGCCTGAACCCAAGACACGGCTTCGCCTCTTCTAGATTAAAACAGGACCCGTATGTTCGAACGCTTCCAGGCATTCTTTCAAAATCTCACCGCCGACAATTCCAAAAAGGGCTTCGCACCGGACGATCCGCGCATCGCCGTGGCCGCACTTTGTATGCAAGTCATGGAAGCCGATGGGCAGGTGAAGGACAGCGAGACGAAGCGGCTGCGCAAGCTGCTGAAAGACCAGTACGGTCTCGATCGCAAGCAGCTCGACGCGCTGATCGCTGCCGGTCAGGAAGCGGAAAGTGATGCCGTCGACTATTACCGCTTCACATCGGACCTGAAGCGTCATCTCAACACCGAACAGCGCCTCGAGCTGATCGGCGTGCTCTGGGACATCGTCTACGCCGATGGCGAACGCAGCGAGATGGAAGACGACGCGATCTGGCGCATCGCCGAACTTCTCGGGGTGTCGGCACGCGAACGGATCCAGAAGCGGCAGGAGGCGGCAAGGCGCGTGACCGACGTCGAAGTGGTGCAGGACGATGCCGACTGATTGCCTTTCGACAAAGCGCGAACGCCCGATCCTGATCGTTCTGCATCAGGAGCACTCGAGCCCCGGCCGGGTGGGTCAGCTCCTGGTCGAAAAAGGCTATAGCCTGGACATACGTCGCCCGGTGCTCGGCGACAAACTTCCCTCCACGCTCGCAGGCCACGCAGGCGCCGTCGTCTTCGGCGGTCCGATGAGTGCCAACGACCCTGACGATTTCGTCAAGGCGGAGATCAACTGGCTGGATGTGCCGCTCAAGGAGAAGCGGCCTTTCCTCGGCATCTGCCTCGGCGCGCAGATGCTGGTCCGCAATCTTGGTGGCCGGGTGCAGCCGAACGACGACGGTTCGACCGAAATCGGCTGGTATCCGCTGCACACCACCGAGAGGGGCCGCATGCTGATGCACTGGCCGAAGATGGTCTATCATTTCCATCGCGAGGGCTTCGACCTACCGCGCGGCGCGGAGCTGCTGGCAGAAGGCGACACCTACCAGAACCAGGCGTTTCGCTACAACGACCATGCCTGGGGCCTGCAGTTTCACGCGGAGCTCACCCGGGCGATGATGCACCGCTGGGTCGTTCACGGCGCCCACCGTTTCATTCTTCCGAACGCCCAGCAAGGTCGCGAGCACCTCGAAGGCCGGATGCTCTTCGATGCACCGCTGAAGGCGTGGCTCAACGAGTTCCTCGACATCGTCTTCGAGGGCGAACCGGCGAGAACCACCCCCGCCGCATATGCAGTCCTTTCGGCATAGGTGCATGCCGCGTCGCGCCGTGCTACCATCGTTGCTCGACGACTTCCGTATTTCAATAGCAAGCGTTCCGATCCACGATCCGGCCGAACGGTTGCGCCCTTGACGCAGCAGTGACCGCAGCCATCACAGGGGAACTCCATGTCGAACTACGAACAGAAGCTTGCCTCGATGGGCCTCGTCCTTCCCCAGCCGCTGAAACTCCCGTCCAACATGGTCCTCCCATTTCCCTGGGTGAACGTGCGGGGCAACCGGGCATTCATTTCGGGCCACGGTCCGCAAAACAGCGACGGGTCGCCGGCGGGGCCATTCGGCGCCGTCGGCGATACCGTTTCCGTCGAAGAGGCAAAGGCATCCGCGCGGAAGGTGGCTCTCGCCATGCTCGGCAGCCTGAAACGGGAACTCGGCAGTCTCGATCGCATCACCGGCTGGTGTCGGGTTCTGGGCATGGTCAACTGCGCTCCCCGCTTCGCCAACCCTCCAGCCGTCATCAACGGCTTCACAGAGTTGATCCTGGAGGTGTTTGGCCCGGAGGTCGGGCATCACTCCCGCTCGGCGATCGGCGTAGCCGGCCTGCCGCTGAACTTTCCTGTCGAAATCGAGGCCGAAGTGCTGATCTCCGCCTGACGGCCCGCGCAGTAGTCAGCGCAGTTGTCAGGCCTGCTCTTGGCGCTGTGGCGCGTCCAGCGTATCGATCTTGCGCAGTTGTGGAAAGCTCGATGCCCAGATTGCAGCGACGGCCAGCGTTCCGATGCCCCCGATGATGACGGCTGGAACCGCGCCGAAGATCGAGGCCATGGTTCCCGCACGGAACTCTCCAAGTTCGTTGGAGGCGCCGACGAAGACCATGTTGACGGCGTTCACACGGCCGCGCAGCTGGTCTGGCGTCCACAGCGCTATCAGGTTTTCGCGGACATAGACGGAAATCATGTCTGCAGCGCCCATCAGCGCCAGCGCCGCGATCGACAGCTCCGTGCTCTTCGAAAACCCGAAGACGACCGTGCCAAGGCCAAACAGTGCGACGCCGATGAACATGTAGATACCGGCGCGATGCTTCAGCGGATACCAGGCAAGCAGGATGGCCATGACAATCGCGCCAAAGCCTGGCGCCGACCGCAGCAGGCCGAGCCCCCATGGGCCGAGCGTCAGGATGTCCCGCGCAAAGATCGGCATCAACGCCGTGGCACCACCGAGAAGTACTGCGAAAAGATCGAGCGAGATGGCGCCGAGCACGACCTTCTCGGCGCGGATGAAGCGGAAGCCGCCGAGGATCATGTCCCAGCTCTTTGCCTCTCCGGTGGTCTTCTGCATCGGCTTCGGGATCATGTAGAGCAATGCCGCGCCCAGGCCCGCGAAGACGACCGCAACGACATAGGCGGTGTGGGCATTGACGCCGTAGAGCAGGCCGCCGAGCACAGGACCCGTGATCGCCGCAAGCTGCCACGAGGAGGAGTTCCAGGCGATCGCATTCGACAGATGCTCCGGCGGCACCAGGTTGGGCGCCAGCGACTGCACGGCCGGCGACATGAAGGCGCGTTCGATGCCGAACACGAGAAGCACGACAAAGACCGGAATAGGCGAGAACGTGCCCGTCATGGTCATGACCAGCAGCGCCAATGTGCAGAGCGCGCTCACCAGCGAGCAGACGGCAGCAATGGCCCGGCGATTGTGCCGGTCCGCGACCGAGCCTGTAACCAGGATCAAAAGCAACGACGGCAGAAACTGCACAAGCCCGATCAGGCCAAGATAGATCGCGCTGCCTGTCTGGTCGTACATCTGCCAGCCGACCGCGACGCTGACGATCTGCTGCGAAAAGGAGAGCAGAAACCGCGCAAAGAAGAAGCGCATATAGGACGAATGCCTGAACGCGGCAAAGCGGTCTCCGCTGGCGGAAAAGGACATGGAGACTTTCCAAGGAACCGGCAGCGCATCACTGCCGGGCGCGCCTGTTAAACATGATTTGCGACGTGTTTACACACGGCACTTGCCCGTTTAGTCGCCAATGTCTACATGTCTGTCAACAACGAACTGGAGACTGCGATGATTGCCGTTTTTCAAACCATTGATTTGGCTTTGAATCTTTACACCTGGGTGCTGATTGCCAGCGCGATTTTCTCCTGGCTCTATGCGTTCAACGTTATCAATTCCAGCAATCAGTTCGTCAATTCGGTSGGSATGTTCCTCTAYAACGTSACCGAACCKGYGYTGCGMCCGATCCGCCGCSTGCTGCCSAATCTCGGYGGCATCGAYATCTCWCCGATYATCCTGCTMCTSATCATCTTCTTCCTGCGCTCGCTGATGTGGAACACGATCGTCCCGTTGGTGGTTTGAGCCGACCCTGGACGGCGTCGGCCGATTGCCTCTTGATCGCCGTCAGGCTGACACCGAACGGCGGCCGCGACGCGATTGATGGTGTCGAGCTGGATGTGGATGGCAGGGCGCACCTGAAAGTGCGCGTGAGCGTGGTTCCCGAGAAAGGCAAAGCGAACAGGGCGCTGATCGTCCTCGTCGCAAAGGCCCTCGGCCTCGCCAAGTCTTCTGTCAGCCTCGCATCGGGTGAGACGTCACGCAAAAAAATCCTCCGGATCGAGGGCGACCCGGAGGATTTGATCAAAAAGCTGAGTGCTCTTTCAGGCCTGTGATCAGGCCTTTTCCTTCTTGGCGCGTTCGATCGCCTCGAGGATCAGCGCTCCGGCTTCCTTGGAATCCCCCCAGCCGAAGATCTTCACCCACTTGCCGGGTTCCAGATCCTTGTAGTGCTCGAAGAAGTGCTCGATCTGCTTTACCGTGATTTCGGGAAGGTCGGTGTAGTCCTTGACCTTGTCATAGCGCATCGTGAGCTTCGGCGACGGAACGGCGATGATCTTCTCGTCCTTGCCGGAATTGTCTTCCATCTTCAGAACACCGATCGGGCGGACGTTGATCACACAGCCCGGAACCAGCGGACGGGTGCTGGCGATCAAGACGTCGATCGGATCGCCGTCCTCAGACAGCGTGTGAGGGACGAAGCCGTAGTTGCCCGGATAGGTCATCGGCGTGTAGAGAAAGCGGTCCACGACCAGCGTGCCGGCTTCCTTGTCCATTTCGTACTTGATCGGGTGACCACCAACCGGCACTTCAACGATGACGTTGACGTCTTCAGGTGGGTTCTGGCCAATGGAAACGGCGTCGATGCGCATGCGATACTCCCGCGACGTGATTGTTCGCAGCCAGATAATCGGTTTCATGCCGCGACGCAACACGGCACGTCAGCAAAGGTGAATGATAGTTTGCGCGATACGCCGCGATCGGTAGCCCGGGCGCCTCCGCGCGGGCTTCAATTCCAGATGAAACCGATCTTCTTCAACTGCTTGTGGTCGAAGGTCTCGATGCCCTCGCAGTAGTCGGCGCCGCCGTGGCTGCGATAGAATTCAGCACCGTTCTCATTCTCTTCGAGGCACCAGACGACAAGCCCGTTGCAACCAAGCGACTTCAAAAGACGTTGCGCTTCGCCAAAGAGCATGTGGCCCAGGCCAATCCCCTGATATTCCGGTCGAAGATAAAGCTCGTAAATCTCGCCCTCCTGAGGCAGAACCCGGGCGCGGTTGAGGCCCAGCGTCGCGTAGCCGGCAACACTGCCGGCGACATCGAGAACAAGCAGTGTCGCAGGCCCGCGAGTGGCCTTGCGCCACCAGCTTTCGCCGCGGCGCTCGATCATCTGCGTCAGCGCACGGTGCGGAATAATGCCCGCATAGGTATGCTGCCACGCAAGCCGATGCACCTCCGAAATAGCTCGGGAATCCTGTGGCTCGGCCCGCCGAACATCGATCGACAACGTCTTCATAACGCTTACTCTGGTCCTCTTGCGGACAATTAACCATCTGCGCCAGCGCATTCCGACCAATTGCCCACAGACTTAACATGTGGACTAAAGCCGAAAGTTAACGCTTTTTTAACTATTGCGACAAGCAGGATTCGGCGAAGCACACAAATAAAAAACCCCGGCACGATGGCCGGGGTTGAAGGCTTTAAAACGAGGTGGCTTAGGCCATCTTCGCCTTGCTGAAGCGCTTGCGGTCGTTTGCATCAAGATACATCTTGCGCAGACGGATCGACTTCGGCGTCACTTCCATCAGTTCGTCGTCCTGGATCCACGAGAGCGCACGGTCGAGCGTCATGCGGATAGGCGGCGTAAGCTTGACGGCTTCGTCCTTGCCGGCGGCACGGATGTTGGTGAGCTGCTTGCCCTTGAGAACGTTGACTTCAAGGTCGTTGTCACGGGTATGAATGCCGATGATCATGCCGGCATAGACCTTCTCGCCCGGATCGATCATCATTGGGCCACGATCTTCCAGGTTGAACATCGCATAGGCAACAGCTTCGCCGGGAGCGTTGGCCAACAGAACGCCGTTGGTACGGCCGCCGATTTCACCCTTGAAAGGCTGGTATTCCTTGAACAGACGGTTCATCACGGCCGTGCCGCGCGTGTCGGTCAGAAGTTCCGACTGGTAGCCGATCAGGCCGCGGGTCGGTGCATTGAATACCAGACGAAGACGATTGCCGCCCGAAGGACGCAGCTCGGCCATCTCAGCCTTGCGCTCGGACATCTTCTGCACGACGACGCCGGAATGCTCTTCATCGACGTCGATGACGACCTCTTCGATCGGCTCCATCAGCTGATCGTTTTCGTCCTTGTGCATCACGACGCGCGGACGTGATACGGCAAGTTCGAAGCCCTCGCGGCGCATGGTTTCGATCAGAACGGCGAGCTGCAATTCGCCACGACCGGAAACGTAGAAGCTATCCTTGCCTTCAGCTTCTTCGATCTTCAGCGCGACGTTGCCTTCGGCTTCCTTGTAGAGACGGTCGCGAATGACGCGCGAGGTCACCTTGTCGCCTTCGGTGCCGGCCAGCGGGCTGTCGTTGACGATGAAAGACATGGTGACAGTGGGCGGATCGATCGGCTGCGCGGTCAAAGGCTCGGTGATAGAAGGATCGCAGAACGTGTCGGCAACCGTGCCCTTGGAAAGGCCGGCGATGGCGACGATGTCGCCCGCATGCGCTTCATCGATCGACGTGCGCTCGATACCGCGGAAAGCGAGGATCTTCGAGATACGGCCGTTTTCGATCAGCTTGCCGTCCTGGCCCAGAACCTTGACGGTCTGGTTCGGCTTGATCGAACCGGAGTTGATGCGCCCGGTGATGATACGGCCGAGGAATGGGTTGGCTTCGAGGATCGTGCCGATCATCGTGAACGGGCCTTCGGCAACCGTCGGCTCCGGAACGTGCTTGAGTACGAGATCGAGCAACGGTGCGAGACCCTGATCCTTCGGGCCTTCAGGCGCAACGTTCATCCAGCCATCGCGGCCAGAGCCGTAGAGGATCGGGAAGTCGAGCTGTTCGTCGGTGGCATCGAGGCTGGCGAAGAGGTCGAATACTTCGTTGATGACTTCTTCGTGGCGGCCGTCCGGACGGTCGATCTTGTTGATGGCGACGATCGGGCGAAGGCCGACCTTCAACGCCTTGGAGACGACGAACTTCGTCTGCGGCATCGGTCCTTCAGAGGAGTCGACCAGAACGATCGCGCCGTCCACCATCGACAGGATACGCTCGACTTCACCACCGAAGTCGGCGTGGCCCGGGGTGTCGACGATGTTGATGCGAACGCCCTTCCACTCGACCGAGGTCGCCTTGGCAAGGATCGTGATGCCGCGCTCTTTTTCCAGGTCGTTGCTATCCATGACGCGTTCTGCAACGCGCTGGTTTTCGCGGAACGAGCCGGACTGTTTCAAAAGCTCGTCAACCAGGGTCGTTTTGCCATGGTCAACGTGCGCGATAATCGCGATGTTGCGAAGTGCCATATGTTTAGATCTCTGAGGCTGGGGCGCCGCGCTGGGAGAAGGCGCCAATTTCGTTTGGCGGGCTCATACAGTGTTTTTCACCTTTGCGAAAGGGGGGAGCCCGGAATGAGAGACATGCATGGTGTTAACTCGATGGATCAGGGTCGAGAACGGTGCGCCAAAGCTCGGTATCGTTCCTGTCCATCAGCCGAACCGTCAGCTGTTCGGTCTGTCCGTTGATATCGACCAGCCCGAAGAACTGCATGCCGGCCGATGGCGGCAGATTCTGTTGCGAGCCGCCGGGTGCTGCCTTCATGAACTTCACTTCAGGCCCGAAGGTCATGTCGAGTTCCTGCGGCCCGTAGGTGCCGGAATGCAGCGGTCCGGCGACAAACTCCCAGAACGGCAGGAAGTCGCGGAACTTCGCCTTGCCTGGATCGTAGTAGTGCGCGGCCGTATAGTGCACGTCTGCGGTGAGCCAGATCATATTGGTTATGCCGGCATCCCTGATGAAGCGCAGCAGATCGGCAAATTCCAGCTCGCGCCCGAGCGGCGCACCACGCTCGCCGTTCGAGAAGGACTCCGCCCCCTGCCGCTTGCCGAAATCGTCCCAGATGACCAGGCCTATCGGCAGGTCGCAGGCAATGACCTTCCATGTTGCCGCCGAGCGGGCCAGTTCGCGCTTGAGCCAGGCAACCTGCCGCTCGCCAAGAAGGCGGGAGCTGGCCGTCAGCTCCGCATCAAGTCCGTGGCTGTTCGCACCACGATAGGAGCGCAGATCGACGACGAACACATCGAGCAGCGGCCCATAGGAGATCTTGCGGTAGACGCGCCCAGGTTCCTCCGCGATGTATCGGATCGGCGTCATTTCGTGAAACGCCCGGCTGGAGCGCTGGGCGAGCACCGAGACTGACTTCTCCGTATAACGGCTGTCGTCGCCGAGGTTCGTCGAGGGCGACCAGTTGTTCAGCACCTCGTGGTCGTCCCACTGGTAGAAGACGGGGCAGACCGCATTTAATTCCTTCACGTGGGCATCCAGCAGATTATAGGTCCACTGCCCTCGAAATTGGTCGAGCGTCTGCGCGATCCCCCGCTTCGCGTCCGTGACGATCCTGTTCTTCCACACACCGCCATCCCGCAGCCCGATCTCGTCAGGCATCGGATTGTCGGCGTAGATGGTGTCGCCGGAATGGATCATGAAGTCCGGCCTGTGATAGGCGATCGTCGAATAGGTCCGCATGCCCTCTTCGTCGATCCCCCAGCCCTGTCCTGCGGTATCACCGGACCACGCAAAGCGGACGCTACGCTTTTGCAGGGGTGCGGTGCGGAACTGACCGAGGATGGGATCCGAAAGGCTGTTGACATCCTGCAGGTCCGCCGCCCGGAAGCGATAGAAGATGTCCTGATCGGCCGGCAGCCCTTGCAGCAGGAGTTTGCCGGCAAGATCGGTCTCGGGCGTGACGTCGATCGGCGCAAGGCGCACCGCGTCGGAAAATATGTCGGTCGTCGAATACTCGACGTGAAGCCGCGAGGGCCTGTCCACCCGCGTCCAGATCACGCCCGAGTTGGCTCCCACATCGCCGGACTGGACGCCGGACGTGAAGAGCGGGCGGCTGGAGGAGCCGCGCGCATAGTAGGGCATTGCGAGCCCCGCCGCCGCAAATCCGCCGACCGCCCCCATCGAAGAGAGAAAGCGTCGGCGGGTTGTTTCAGTCAGTTTCATGCCAAGGCGTATCCGGCTTGCAAGGGGGAGCGAATCTCCTGCAGCAAGCCTATGGTCCCCGACATGTCATCGTCTTGAAGCTGGCATGACGGTTTTTCAAAACTTCAAAGACAGTTTTGCGACGTCAAACCCTCCGAGAAACCTCAGGCGTCGCTGCCGGAAAGTTCCTCGAACGTCGCAAGTCCCTTCTTGACGAGCATTGCCTCCGGGCTCGGCAGCTTGCCGCGGAAAGCCTTGTAGGCATCTTCCGGATCGATCGAGCCGCCAACGGAATAGATGTTGTCCTTGAGCTTTTGCGCCATGTCGCCATTGAAGGGATCGCCCGTTTCCTCGAAGGCGGCGAATGCGTCGGCATCGAGTACCTCGGACCACATGTAGGAATAGTACCCAGCCGAATAGCCGCCGGAGAAGATATGCTGGAAGTGCGGCGAGGCATGGCGCATGGCGATGGACTTCGGCATTCCGAGATCGGACAGCACCTCTGCCTGAACAGCCATCGGATCTTCGACCGCCTTGCGCGTGTGGAATGCCATATCGACGAGTGCCGAAGAGGTGAACTCGACCGTATTGAAGCCCGAATTGAACGTGCGCGCTGCCAGCACCTTGTCGAGCAACGCCTGTGGCATTGGCTCGCCCGTTTCAAAATGCACGGCATACTGCTTGAGGATTTCTGGAACTGTCAGCCAGTGTTCGTAAAGCTGCGACGGCAATTCGACAAAATCGCGCGAGACGCCTGTGCCGGAGACGGAGGGATAGGTGACATCAGACAGCATGCCGTGCAGGGCATGCCCGAATTCATGGAACAGCGTGCGGGCATCGTCGAGGGACAGAAGCGCGGGCTTGCCCTCAGCGGGCTTTGCAAAATTGCAGACGTTGTAGATGATCGGCAGCTCGCCTTTGCGGCCGCTCTTCAAAGGCAGCTTGTGCTGCGCTTGGAACGAGCTCATCCACGCTCCCGAACGCTTGGAGCTGCGGGCAAAATAGTCACCCAGGAACAGGGCGACGAGCTTGTCGTTGCGGTCGCGGATCTCGAACACCCGCACCTCGGGATGATAGGCCGCGACGCCCTTCTTCTCGACCGCACGAATGCCGAACAGCCGCCCGGCGACGTCGAAACAGGCGTCGATGATCTTTTCGAGCTGCAGGTAGGGTTTCAGCTCCGTTTCCGAGAAATTGAACTTCTGTGCCCGGATCTTCTCCGCATAGTGCCGCCAGTCCCAGGGCATGACGTCGTGGTTCTTGCCCTCCTGCGTGATCAGCTTTGCGATGTCGGTTTCTTCTTCCTTCGCGCGCTCGACCGCCTTTGCCCAGACTTGCCTCAGCAAATGATTTACAGCCTCCGGCGTCTTCGCCATGGTGTTGTCGAGCTTCAGTTCGGCAAAACTGCCATACCCCAGAAGCATTGCGACCTCGTTGCGCAGCGCAAGCGTCTCCCTGATAACGCCGCGATTGTCAGTCGCGCCGTCGTTTGCGCCGCGCGCCACCCAGGCCTTGAAGGCCTGCTCGCGCAGATCGCGGCGATCGGAGAATGTGAGGAAAGGCTCGATGATCGAGCGCGACAGAGTCACCGCGAATTTGCCGTCCTCTGCGCGCTCGCGCGCCGCTGCAGCCATTGCTTCCTTGAGAAAATCCGGTACTCCGGACAGATCGGTTTGCGCAAGGACGAGCGCCCAACCCTTTTCGTCGGAAAGCACGTTCTGGCCGAATTGCGTTCCAAGTCCGGCAAGCTTTTCGTTGATACCCGCGAGCTTTTCCTGCTCGGCCTTCGCAAGTTTCGCGCCTGACTTGACGAAGCCTTTCCAGTGGCGCTCGAGCACCCGCGTCTGCTCCAGCGTCAAACCAAGACTGTCCCGCTTTTCCCAAAGTGCATCGATCCGCGCAAACAGCGCCGCGTTCATTCCGATCTTTGAATAGTGCCGCGACATTTTCGGCGAGATGTCGCGCTCGAGCGCCTGGATCGTGTCGTTGGTATGCGCCCCCGCCCTGTTCCAGAAAAGCGCCGACACCCGCGAAAGCGCGTCACCCGCGGTCTCCAGGGCGACGACGGTGTTTTCGAACGTCGGCGCGGCCGGATTGTTGGCAATCTCGTCTATCTCCCGTTCGTGCGCGGCAATCGCGGCATCGAAGGCGGCGGCGAAATCGCCATCATGAAGCGCCTCGAAGCGCGGCAGGCCATGCAGGCCGTTCCAGTTGACGAGTGCCGGGTTGAATTCTGGTGTGGAAGGCATGCTGACATCCTTTGTGGTAGGCGACTGAATCGGCAATATAGGGATGTCTTAGCGTGATTGGTATTCTGCGTGTGCATGCCAATTGACGCCGAGACAGCAAATGACCGGTACCTGCAAAAAATGCATCACAACAAATGATGCATTTGAATTAACCATTCGTTGACGATTGACGCAGCTTCGCGACGCGCGGTATTTTTGCACATCGTTTTCTCAAGTGGGCATACGCTATGGAAATCTTTTCTGTGCGGTCTTCGTCAAATTTTCTTTTTAAGAATAATTCCGATAATTCAAAGTCCTACAATGAATCAGACGATCATTTCGAGCCTGCGACGCGCGTGTCGACACCATTTCAGGTCAACGACGTCAGCCCCGCGGAGCCGGATTTCTCGGCTATAACCCCCAGCGAGCTGCGCAATTACGCGCGGCAGAGCTACGACACCGGCGCAATCGATCAAGACACTTTCGCGGCGATCTCCGAACCCCTGCCGATGCATACGATCAACCCCTCCGGCGACGTCCTCGATCTCTCAGGCGTCACCGATGGCACAAGTTTCAATTTCCGCGATTACTACAAGGATCAACTGCAGGTCGCCATGTCGATCGGGGGTCCGGCGACGGTGGAGACGCTGCAATCGGTCGTCAGTTTCCTCGAGGGCTTGCCTCAGGCTTTGCGCCAACCAAGCAAGCCGGGAGTTGCATGAAAGAGCGCTTGCGCCGCAAATCCCATGAACAGCACCCCCGAGCAGCGCACGATCAGCCGCTCGTGCGAGCGGTAAAATCGCCGCACGGCACCGGTGCCGACGACGGCGATCAGGATCATGTCGGCGACTATGAAGCCGAGGAAGGAGACAGCAAGCAGGACCGGCAGCGCCTGGAACTGCAGTGCGCTCGCTGAGCCCGCCACCAAAGCAGTGAAGGTCGCGAGAGCCACGGGATAACCCTTCGGGTTGGTAACGCCGAAAATCAGGCCGCGGCGAAACGGCCGCTCGACCGTCACAAGCGCCTGGCCCTCGCCCTTCGGCTTTGCCCGAAAGGCATTCCAGCCGATCCAGGCCAGATATACGCCGCAGAGCAGCCCGAGCGCATCAAACACGAAAGTGCCGATCGTTTTCGCGCCAATGATCGCAACCAGCGCCAGCGAAGCCCAGAGCACGTCGCCCACAAGATGGCCGCAAACAAACCGGGCGCCGGCGCGCCGACCCTGTCCGGCACCGATGCCAAGCAGCGCAAGAAACGCCGGACCGGGAATGAGCACGTATAGAAGGGCGGCGAGGAAGGCGCCTGCCAGCAGTGATTGCGTCATGATGAGTCCCCCGGTGAAAGCGAAAGATTATGCACTCCCGCATCACCGTCAAGCGGCAAGCACCACCCATCACATTTTTGAATTGCCGTATCATCCTGCTTGCACCAGAAGGAGGCAAGCCCTCTTTGTCAGGTGCCAAAGGCGCCACCAGCAAGCCGAGTATCCCAGCATGCCCCCATTCCGGATGAGCGAACGCCGAACGAGCATGCTCGGTGCGCTGCTCGCGACAATCGGCCCGATCTCGATGTCGATCTATACGCCTGCGATGCCGGAGCTTGTCAGCGCCTTCCAGACGACGGATGAAGCGATCAAGATGACGCTCTCTGTCTATTTTGCCGGCTTCTCCGTCGCCCAGCTTCTGGCCGGCCCGATCTCGGATGCTTTCGGACGCAGGGCCGCGACATTGCTCTTCGTCGGCATCTATGTGATCGGCAGTCTGCTGGCTGCTTTTGCCCCCGGCATCGAGTGGCTGCTTGCCGGCCGCCTGATCCAGGGCATCGGCGCCTCGGTCGGCATCACCGTGGCACGCGCCATCGTCCGCGACCAGTTCACCGGTACCGAGGCCTCCCGCATCATGAACCTGATCGGCATCATGATCGCCATCGGCCCCGCGATTGCGCCGACCGTCGGCGGGCTGGCGCTCGCCGCCTTCGGCTGGCAGTCGGTGTTCGTCATGCTCATCGGCTTCGGCTTGCTGATCTGCTTGTCCGTGCTCGTTTTCATGCGCGAGACCAGCGTGCCCGATCGCCGTCGCGCGCTGCCGGGACCGCTCCTGTCCGCCTATGGCGAACTTGCCCGCGAAAGCCGCTTCGTCGCGGCGTCGCTCGTTCTCGGCGGTTCGATCGGCGCGCTATACGCCCAGGCGACGCTGCTGCCCTTCATCCTGATTAAAGTGGTCGGCCTTTCACCCACCGCCTTCGGTCTCGGCATGCTGATGCAGTCCGGTTCCTACTTCCTTGGCTCCGTATGTCTGCGCTACGCCGCGCAACGTCTTGGCGGCAACGGCTCCGTGCGCGTCGGCCTGGCGCTGCTCGGTTTTTCGGGCATCCTGATCGCGCTCTCCGTCCAGTTCGCGACGCCCTCCTATCTCTCGATCATGGGGCCGATCGCTTTTCTGGCTTTCGGCCTGGCCTTTCTCACGCCGCACATGACGACCTCCGCGCTCTACCCGTTCCCGCATATTGCGGGCTCGGCTTCGGCGATGATGGGCTTCATACAGATGGGCGGCGGCTTTATGGGCGGCGTCGCAGCCTCCCTGATCGGCGTACCGCTGACGGCCTTCGGCACTGTGATCCCGACAATGGCCCTGATCTCGATCGCAAGCTACCTCTGGTTTGCGCGCGCCTCGCGGCCCGCCACGCCGTTGCCCCATTCAACAATCAGCCAACGAAAAGGCCCGCACGACGGCGGGCCATGATCGCGTCAAGCGTGCTTGCGCTGACTTCGTGAGCGTGCCGCTTACTTCGTCAGATTGCGCTTGGCGAGCGTGCGCAGGCGCAGCGCATTGAGCTTGATGAAGCCGGCGGCATCCTTCTGGTCGTAGGCGCCCTGGTCGTCCTCGAACGTGACCAGCTTGTCGGAGTAGAGCGACTTTTCGCTTTCGCGGCCGGTGACCATGACGTTGCCCTTGTAGAGCTTCAGCGTCACTTCTCCTTCGACATGCTCCTGGCTCTTGTCGATCAGCGCCTGCAGCATTTCACGCTCCGGTGAGAACCAGAAGCCATAATAGACGAGCTCGGCATATTTTGGCATCAGCTCGTCCTTGAGATGCGCCGCGCCGCGGTCGAGCGTGATCGATTCGATCGCCCGGTGCGCCGTCAGAAGGATCGTGCCGCCGGGCGTTTCGTAGACGCCGCGCGACTTCATGCCGACATACCGGTTCTCGACGAGGTCGAGGCGGCCAATGCCATTGTCGCGGCCGTAATTGTTGAGCGTGGCGAGCAGCGTCGCCGGGCTCATGCGAACGCCGTTGATCGAAACCGCATCGCCCTTCTCGAAGCCGACCTTGATGACGGTCGCCTTGTCCGGAGCAGCTTCCGGGGAGATCGTGCGCATATGCACGTACTCGGGTGCTTCCTGAGCCGGATCTTCCAGAACCTTGCCTTCGGAAGACGAATGCAGGAGGTTGGCGTCGACCGAGAACGGCGCTTCGCCCTTCTTGTCCTTGGCGACGGGGATCTGATGCTGCTCGGCAAATGCGAGCAGATCGGTACGGCTCTTGAAAGCCCAGTCGCGCCACGGCGCGATGATCTTGATATCGGGGTTGAGCGCATAAGCCGACAGCTCGAAACGAACCTGGTCGTTGCCCTTGCCGGTCGCGCCATGAGCGATCGCGTCGGCGCCAGTCTTCCTGGCGATATCGATCAAGTGCTTGGAGATCAGCGGACGGGCGATCGAGGTGCCGAGCAGGTAGACACCCTCGTAGACGGCATTGGCGCGGAACATCGGGAAGACGAAGTCCTTCACGAACTCTTCGCGCACATCCTCGATGTAGATTTCCTTGATGCCGAGCATCTCGGCCTTCTTGCGCGCCGGCTCCAGCTCTTCGCCCTGTCCAAGGTCGGCCGTAAATGTCACGACTTCGGCGCCGAGTTCGGTCTGCAGCCACTTCAGGATGATCGAGGTATCGAGGCCGCCGGAATAGGCGAGCACGACTTTCTTCACGTCTTTTTTAGATGCCATGATGATGAGGTCCGTTGCATGAGGGCGAGCGGCAGACCCGCAAAGCCCGGTGTTGCGGGCACTTTTAGCGAGATTGGCGCGCGACGCAAGGGGAACGGCCGCTTCGGATGGGGTTTGACAGCGCAAGATGGGAGCCCATATCTGGCAGCGTCCGAACAATGCTCGAGGAGAGGCTGGTCCCGTGGCGAATATTCAAGACATCATCAAGACATCCAACGTCGCGGTCGTCACCGGAGGCGCCTCCGGCATCGGGCTTGCCGCGGCCAAGCATTTCGCCGGCGCCGGCATGAGCGTCGCCATTGCCGATCTCGGCGGCGACCGGCTGGCTGCGGCCGCCGATGAGCTGAAGGCGATATCAGGCGAAGAACATGTGATGGCTATCGAAACCGACGTCGCCGACAAGGCGTCGCTCGAGGCGCTGGAGCGCGCCGTCATTCAACGCTTCGGGCGCGTCCATGTGCTCATGAACAACGCTGGTATCGGCCCTGAGACCTCGATCTTCAGCGCCCAGGCCGACTGGGAGGCGATCCTCGGCGTCAATCTGCTTGGCGTGATCAACGGCACGCGCACCTTCGGCCCGCATATGCTGGCGCACGGCGAACCCGGCCTCATCGTCAACACCGGCTCCAAGCAGGGGATCACCACCCCGCCCGGTAACCCGGCCTACAACATCTCGAAGGCAGGCGTGAAGGTTTTCACCGAAGCGCTCCAGCACGAGCTGCGCAATACGCAGGGCGCAAACATCGCCGCGCACCTGCTTATCCCCGGCTTCGTCTTCACGGGCCTGACCAAAGGCGACAGGGCCGCGAAGCCGGCGGCCGCCTGGACCGCGGAACAAACGGTCGATTTCATGATCGAGAGCATCACCCGCGGCGATTTCTATATCCTGTGCCCCGACAACGACGTCGCCCGCCCAACCGACGAGCGCCGCATGGCCTGGGCCGCCGGCGACATCATCGAAAACCGCCCGCCGCTGTCGCGTTGGCATCCCGATTATGCCGACAAGTTCAAGGCCTTCCTCGACGCCAAGGATTGATTGGACATTTTGCCAAAGCCGGATATGAGAGCTTGCTTTCACATCCGGCTTTCAGAGTGCAACATGGATTTCCTGCCGAACCTTCCAACCCTTCTCGCCTTCGCCGCGACAACACTTCTGCTTGCCGCAACGCCCGGTCCTGACATGACGCTGTCCATCAGCCGCGCGCTCGCGCAGGGCAAGAAGGCAGCGCTCTTCGTCGTGCTCGGAACAAGCCTTGGCATCGTCGTCCATACGATGCTGGTCGCCTTCGGCATCTCGGCGCTGATCACTGCCTCGCCGACCGCCTTCCTGGTCCTGAAGACGGGCGGGGCCGCCTATCTTCTCTGGCTTGCCGTTCAGGCGATCCGCTTCGGCTCCAGGCTGTCGATCAAGAAGGTCGAAGAGGTGAAGGCAACGCCGTTGGCAAACATTTCGTCCGGCTTCTGGGTCAATCTCTTGAACCCGAAGGTCATCATCTTCTTTATGACCTTCCTTCCGCAGTTCGTCAGCGCCGGTGATCCCGCCGTCACCCACAAGCTGCTCTTCCTTGGTTTCTGCTTCATCCTGATCGGCATGCCCGTCAACGCCGCCGTGGTCTTCGCCGCCGATTGGCTGGCCGGCTGGCTGCAGAACAACAGGAAGGTGCTGCGCGGTATGGACTACACCTTTGCCGGTGTCTTCTCGGTCTTTGCCGCGAAGATCCTGCTCACGCAGGCGCGCTGATCAGAACCTCGGTTCAGCCGATCAGCAGCGCGTCGTCATCGAGTGTTTGCCCGCGCATCTTGCGGAACATCGCAATCAGATCCTCGACCTGAAGCGTCTTGCGGCTGTCACCGCTGACGTCGAGGACGATTTCGCCGCCGTGCAGCATCACGGTGCGATGGCCGTAGTCCAGCGCCTGCCGCATCGAATGCGTCACCATCAGCGTCGTCAGCTTGCGCTCTGCCACGATCGTCTGCGTCAGCCCCATGACGAATTCCGCCATGCCGGGGTCGAGGGCGGCGGTATGCTCGTCCAGCAGCAACACTTCCGAGCCCGCAAGCGTCGCCATCACAAGCGAAACGGCTTGCCGCTGTCCGCCGGACAACAGGTCCATGCGGTCCTTCATGCGCGTTTCGAGCCCCAGATTGAGTTCGGCGATCCGCGCGCGAAAATGCTCGCGACGCGTCGGCCCGAGCGCCGATGCAAGCCCACGCCGTTCGCCGCGCCGAGCGGCCAATGCAAGGTTCTCCTCGATCGATAGCGCCCCGCAGCTGCCTGTGAGCGGATCCTGGAAGACACGTGCCACAAGCCCGGCGCGCGCTGCCGTCGGCTTGCGCGTTACGTCCGTATGGCCGATCGTCACCTGGCCTTCGCTCGCCAGCACGTCACCTGCAAGCACGCCGAGCAAGGTGGATTTGCCAGCCCCGTTCGACCCGATGACGGTGACGAAGGAGCCTTCCTCGATCGTCAGGTTGACGCCGTTCAGCGCCTGCTTCTGCAGCGGTGTTCCCTTGCCGAAAACGACTTTCACGTCCTTGAGGTTGATCATGACGCAGTCCCTCCGCGGCGAAGGCGGGGAAGGACGAGCGCCACCGTCACCAGGACCGCAGTGACGAAATTGAGATCCGATGCCTGCAGGCCGATGACATCGGTCGACAACGCCAACTGAATGGCAATGCGATAGAGGATTGAACCGAGCACGCAGCCGATCAGCGCGACCAGCTGGCCCCGCCGTCCGAGCAGCGTCTCGCCGATAATGACCGCCGCAAGGCCGACGACGATAGTGCCAACGCCAGACGTCACATCGGCAAAGCCGTTCGTCTGGGCAAACAGGGCGCCTCCGAGCGCCACCAGCGCATTCGAAATCGCCATGCCGAGATAGATCTGGCGGCTGGTATCGACGCCCTGCGCCCGCGCCATGCGGGCATTGGCGCCGGTCGCGCGCATCGCCAGGCCCGCATCGCTTTCCAGAAAGCGCCAGACAACGACAACGGCGATCAGAACCAGGATGCCGACGAACAGCGGCCGGACGTAGAAATCCCTGAGACCGTGGCCGAAGAACGGGCTGATCATGGTATCGGCATTGATCAGCGCGACATTCGGCTTGCCCATGACGCGCAGGTTCACCGAGAACAACGCGATCATCGTCAGGATCGACGCGAGCAGGTTGAGGATCTTGAAGCGAACGTTGAGAAGCGCCGTCACCATGCCCGCAGCCGCACCCGCCGCCATCGCGATCGCAGCCGCCAGCCAGGCATTGACGCCGGCGATGATGAGAACCGCCGTGACCGCAGCGCCCAGGGGAAACGAGCCGTCGACTGTCAGATCCGGAAAATCCAGGACACGGAAGGCGAGGTACACGCCAAGAGCGACGAAGGCATAGACCAGCCCAAGTTCCACAGCTCCCCAGAATGCGATCTGACTCAAGGCTCCTGCCCCTTCCTTCTGTTGTTCCGCCGCCCGCGGACCCATGCTTTTAATACCATCAGCCGCCCCCGTGCAAACGGGAGCGGCTGATCATCCTGTTCCATATGATGAGAAGACTAGTCGATCGTCTTGGTGGCGCGGCTGAGAACGCTCTGCGGCAGGGTGACGCCCATCTTGGCAGCCGCACCCTTGTTGACCACGAGATCGCTGCCGGCAGCGACCTTGACCGCGATGTCGCCCGGGTTCTCGCCCTTCAGGATACGAACGACGATATCGCCCGTCTGCTTGCCGACATCGTAATAGTTGAAGCCGAGGGCCGCGATTGAGCCGCGCGAGACGGAATCCGTATCGGCGGTAAAGAGCGGCAGCTTGCTTTCGTTTGCAACGGCGACAGCACCTTCCAGCGCTGAGATGATCGTGTTGTCGGTCGGGACGTAGATCGCATCGGCACGGCCGACGAGCGCGCGCGTAGCGCCCTGAACTTCGGCGGACTTGGTCGCAGCAGACTCGACGACCTTCAGGCCAGCCTTTTCGGCTTCGACCTTCAGGACTGCCAGCAGCGACACGGAGTTGGCTTCGCCCGAGTTGTAGAGGTAACCGATCGTCTTCACCTTGGGCAGGATTTCCTTGATCAGCGCGATATGCTCGGCAACCGGCGACATGTCGGAAAGACCGGTCACGTTGCCGCCCGGCTTGTCCATGGTCTTCACGAGCTGCGCGCCGACCGGATCGGAAACCGCAGTGAAGACGACAGGAATGTCACGCGTTGCCGAGACGACGGCCTGTGCCGACGGCGTGGAGATCGGGACGATTACATTTGGACCTTCGCCCGCGAACTGGCGCGCTATCTGCGCGGCCGTCGCCGGATTGCCCTGCGCCGACTCGAACATGAACTTCAGGTTCTCGCCTTCCTTGTAGCCGGCCGCCGTCAGCGTATCGAGAACGCCCTTGCGCACGGCATCAAGTGCCGGATGTTCGACGATTGCCGTCACGGCAACGGTCACGTCTTCGGCCTTTGCAGGCAGGGAAAGGGCCAAGGTGGCGGCAACGGCCAGCAGAATCGAACGCATCTTATCCTCCAGATGTGATTTTGGGCTGCTTTTAGAAAAAACAGCCCTCGAAATCAATCATCAGAAGATGCTGTAAGGATCAAACTTGCTGATCAGTCATCCGCGCCGTGATTGGCGATCATCATCGCCTCGAAGGCTAGGCGCTCGGTTTTGCGCATGCGCTCGGAATCCGATTTCAGCTGGCCGCAGGCAGCCAGAATGTCGCGACCGCGCGGCGTGCGGATTGGCGAGGCATAGCCGGCCGAGTTGATGAAATCGGCAAATTTCTCGATCTGCGCCCAGTCAGAACACTGGTAGTTCGTGCCGGGCCAGGGATTGAAGGGAATGAGATTGATCTTTGCCGGCACGCCCTTCAGGAGCTGGATAAGCCCCTTGGCGTCTTCCAGACTGTCGTTGACGTCCTTCAACATCACATATTCGAAGGTGATGCGGCGCGCATTCGACAGGCCCGGATAGGCGCGGCAGGCGTCGATCAGTTCCTTCAACGGATACTTCTTGTTGATCGGCACCAGGATGTCGCGCAGGTCGTCGCGCACGGCATGCAGGGAGATTGCCAGCATGACGCCGATTTCGTCGCCAGTGCGGAAGATTTCAGGAACGACGCCCGACGTGGACAGCGTGACGCGGCGCTTTGACAGCGACAGGCCATCACCGTCCGTAGCAATCAGCAACGCCTGCTTCACAGCATCGAAATTATAGAGCGGCTCGCCCATCCCCATCATCACGATGTTGCTGACCTTACGGCCCTCGGCCGGCATGACCGTGCCCTGCGGCGCTTGGCGATCGGGAAAGTCGCCGAGCCGGTCGCGGGCAAGCAGAAGCTGCGAAAGGATTTCCTCGGCCGTCAGATTGCGCACCAGACGCTGCGTGCCGGTGTGACAGAAGGAACAGGTGAGCGTGCAGCCGACCTGGCTCGAAATGCACAAAGTGCCGCGCCCCTCCTCGGGAATATAGACGGTCTCGATATCGACCGGACGCCCGGCGCCGCGTGCCGGGAAGCGCAGCAACCACTTGCGGGTGCCGTCGTTGGAGACCTGCTCCTCGACGATTTCAGGGCGCGCGATGGTGAAATGCTGCTTCAGCATCTCGCGCATGTCCTTGGCGATATTCACCATCAGGTCGAAATCGGAGACACCGCGCACGTAAATCCAGTTCCAGAGCTGGCTGACGCGCATCTTGATCTGTTTGTCGGCGACGCCCTTTTCGCGCAGCGCACTGCCCATTTCTTCGCGGCTGAGGCCGATCAGCGAAGGCTTGGGCATAGCTTCTCCGCGCATTTGCGAGGCGGCAGGCTTAATAACGGTCATCGCATCCATGACGGACATAGGTCTAATCCCGAATTCAACATGCGATCCTTCCGGTAAGCCGGATGACTTGCGGGCGCGAAGGGCATGATGGCAGAAATTGAATGCGGAGTATGCCGGCAAAGCCGCGATCTATCCGCTGTTGTGCGCGCCTTTAGCATCATTTTCGCCGCGCGTCACTATAGATGGAAACGGCAAAGGCCGGCGCAAGGCCGGCCTTTGAATTTCATCGGCATCGAGCGTGCAGCTTACTTGCAGGCTTCGATCTGCTTGAGCGAGGCGGAAATGCCCGACAGCGAGTAGCTGTAGGAGGTTGCCGTACCCTTGCGCGACGTGGCGTTGACCGTCATCGAATGACCGCCCTTCATGGCGGCAACAAGCGCCGGCTCCTGCGCCGCGTTCTCGACCCAGCCGGCCTTATCCTTGGTGAACATGACGAAGGTCTTGTTGTCGATCACGACTTCGATCTTCGAGCCGTCCTTGACGGTGTAGCCCATCATCGCCTGAGGCTCGTAGGATATGTTCTGACCTGGCCGCTGCGACACGATGAAGAAATTCTCGCCGTGGTCGATGCCGGCCGGCTTCTTTTCGGTCGGAACTGACAGCACGTAGCAGACGGTGCTCGCACCAGACTTGTACGAGTAGGCGCCCCAGGCCTGGAACTGCTGGATACGCGTTGGCGCGGTGGAAGCCACTGCGGCCGGCTGCTGCGTTGCCTGTGCTGCTGGCTTCTTTGCCTGGGCGGATGCAATGCCGGCGCCGGCGACGACGAGAGAAAGGGCGATTGCGAGACTTCTTACAAACATGGATATCCTGCCGGTTCTTGCGATTCGAGCCCGAAGCGAGCGGGCGGCGCATAATCACGATCTGCTTTATTTTGACTTAATTCAGGTTACCAAAGCGTCAACACAGACCGCAAGAAGTGCCTGCCTGTGTCATTTCCGCCCGGGTGTCAATGTTGAGCGCTGGAACCTCGCCCGAGATGATCTGGTGTCGCTATGGTGCCGAACCATTGCTTGAGGTGAATTTAAGACAGAAAGATTCAGGCAAGAGTTTGACCTTTCGAAAATCCGTTGTAGGTCATTAAGGCATGGAATTCCGTTAAGGATTTCGCAAAGCCAGGGGGTCTTTGACAGGAAATGGATGCGGAGGAAAAACAGCGCTTCGCTGCCCTCGCAAAGGCTGTCGCGCAACGCCGCGACCAGCAGGCCTTTTCCGTCCTGTTCGACTACTTCGCACCCCGCCTCAAATCTTGGTTACTGCGCCAGAAAATGACCGGCAGCGAGGCCGAGGAGCTGGTGCAGGAAGTTATGATCGTGCTCTGGCACAAGGCTGGCCTCTACGATCCATCGCGATCGTCGCTATCGACCTGGCTCTTCCGCATTGCCCGCAACCGCCGCATCGACCTTCAGCGCCGCGCCCGCGCCCGCATCCTGGACGAAACAGACCCCTCGCTGCAGCCTGTCGCTGAAATCGGTGCGGACGAGATGGTGGCAAACGACGACCGCGACGCGCATGTTCGCGCAGCGGTCAGCCGATTGCCGGAAGAGCAACGCGAGATGCTGCGCGCGGCCTTCTTTCTGGGTCAGTCGCATTCTGAGATCGCCGAGGCGACCGGGCTGCCGCTCGGAACGGTCAAGTCGCGAATCAGGCTCGCCTTCGGCAAGCTCAAGAAGGTCCTGGAAGCGGAAAACGCCTAGCGGCATCCGTCAGATCGTCTTCATGCCCTCGGGCTTGTCGGCGAGCGCGCTGTCGGCCGATTGGTAGTGCTTCGGCTTGATGTGGCGACTGACCATCGCGAAGGCAGCAGAGAGCACCGCGATATCGTCGGAAAATCCGATGCCGACAAACACATCCGGAATCATGTCGATTGGCAGGACGAAATAGGCGAGCGCCGCAAGCAGCGTCCCGCGAACCTTGATCGGCGTTTGCGGATCGAGCGAACAGTAGAAGGCTGCGACGACATCGCGCGAAAAGGGAATTTGGCGTACCGCCTTTCGGAAGGTCGGCCAGAATTTCTTCCGCACCGTGCGCTCCCGCCGGGTCTGGGTATCTTCGTCGCCCGGCAACAGGATCTCACCGTATTTGACGTCGTCCATTCCACTTCGTCCTTTCGTTCACGCGAAGATATGGGTGATACCCGCGCCGGATTCAATCGATCCGTCGCGCAGCAGCCTTGTCCATCGCGCTTGCGAGCTTAAAGTCGAGCTCTGTCAGCCCATCGGCATCATGCGTGTTGAGCTTCACCTCGACCCGCGAATAGACGTTGAACCACTCAGGATGATGGTCAAGTTTTTCGGCAGCCAGCGCCGCCTCGGCCATGAAGCCGAAGGCCTCGACGAAGTTTGCGAACTTGAACCGCTTCGAAATGGACGCGGCGGCTGCGTCGAGCGACCAGCCGTTGAGCTTTGCAAGTTCCTGATCAATCGCCTGCCGTTCCAGTTTTTGCCTTTTCATGCGATGCTTCCTCCTCTTCTCACCATGGATCTCCAATGAAACGCGTCAGCATCCTGTTTGTCTGCATGGGCAATATATGCCGTTCGCCACTCGCCGAAGGTATTTTTGCGCACCTGGTCGATGATGCCGGCCTCGCCGATCGCTTCACCATCGATTCCGCCGGCACCGGCGGCTGGCACCAGGGCGACCAACCGGATCGCCGCTCGATCGCGACGGCGCAAAATCATGGCATCGATATATCTCGACAACGCGCGCGCCGCATCAAGACCGAGGATTTCAGAAATTTCGACCTGATCCTCGCCATGGATCGCGCCAATATTGCGGAACTGCACCGTATCGCCCCGCAAGCGGAGAACATCCGTCTCTTCGGCGAACTCGCGCTTGAGACCGGCGAGGATATCCCCGATCCCTATTATGGCGGCAGCGACGGTTTCGAGCTGGTCTACGCCAGGCTTTTCACCGGCTGCACGAAGCTGCTGGCAACGTTGGGTGCCGAAAGCGCTTCATGGAGCGGAAAGACTTCCTCCGTCAGATAGGGACCGCCACCAACCGATTCGCGGGACGACAAAAGGACGAAGCGGGGGACGGTGAACGCTGAGGTCTGAAAGTTTCCACGACCTGCAAGGTAGTGAACAACATCATCGACACGGGAGGATTTCAGCCGCGCCAGCGTAACATGAGGTGTAAATTTACGGGGATCCGGCGGCAGCCCGATGCGCTGGCAGATCCGCTCGATTTCGCCCTGAAGAGCATACATTTCGGGTGAAGGTGTCACGCCGGCCCAAATCGAATGCGGCTTCTTGGAGCCGAAGGAACCGATGCCATCGAGACGCATTTGGAATTCGGGCCGGTCGATACGGTCGAGCCGGTCGACGATTTCGTCTGCCGTGCGTCCATCGACATCGCCGATGAACCGTAAAGTGATGTGGTAGTTCTCCACATCGATCCATCGGGCACCAGGGAGACCACCGCGCAGCAATGAAAGGCTCATCGCGGCATTGCGCGGAATTTCGAGGGCGGTAAAAAGTCTCGGCATGACGAGYACTCCCCGAATCTTTTGCAGGTGCTCACACGGAATCACGCATTCCGCACCTGCGCAAGTCCCTAATTCTTCACAGTAGAAATCGTTCCAATGAATTGCGTGATAGCCGGCTCCATCGTGTCGACCATCACCTCGACCCCCTTGGTGTTCGGGTGCATGCCGTCGTCAAGCTTCAGCGCAGCGTCGAGTGCAACGCCGTCGAGGAAGAAGGGATAGAGCGCAACACCATGCTTTTGCGCGAGTTTCTGGTATATGGGATTAAACCGCGCCGCGTAGTCCCCGCCCATGTTCGGTGGCGCAAGCATGCCCGCGAGAAGCACGGCGATACCGCGTTCCTTTAGCCGGACAATCATTTGATCGAGGTTCTTTTCGCTCTCTTCAGGCGGAATACCGCGCAGCGCGTCATTGGCGCCGAGTTCGAGAATGACACCGTCTGTACCATCGGGAACCGACCAATCGATCCGCGCAAGGCCGCCGGTCGTCGTATCTCCGGAGACCCCCGCATTCGATATCGAAACGTCGAGACCCTTGGCCTTCAACGCCGCCTGCAGCTTCTCCGGAAAGCCGTCTCCGGGTGGAAGCTGATAGCCCGCCATGAGGCTGTCTCCGAAGCCGACCAGCGTGATCGTTCCGGCATTCGCGGCTACACAGAGCACCAGCGATGCAACAATGACGGCGATGTGAAGGCCGGCAACTTTAAAACTCATTCCGCTTTCCCTAGATTGGCAACAGGATCGGCATTTATATAGGGCAATTACTGTTGGCAAAAACCATCATCGAATTGAAGCGTGCCGATTTGACGCTCGGCAGCGCTGCCGCGTCCGTGCATGTGTTGAAAGGCATCGACCTTAGCATCACCGCCGGCGAATCGGTCGGCATCGTCGGCCCGTCCGGTTCCGGCAAGTCGACGCTGCTCATGGTCCTGGCCGGGCTAGAGAAGCTCGATAGCGGCGAGATAAACATCAGCGACACGCCGCTGCACGCCTTGACCGAAGATCAGGTCGCCGATTTTCGCGGCCGCAACATCGGCATCGTCTTCCAGTCGTTCCATCTGATCGCCAACATGACCGCGCTCGAGAACGTCGCCGTGCCTCTCGAACTTGCCAATGTTGCCAGCCCGTTCGAGATCGCCCGCCGCGAACTGAAATCGGTCGGCCTCGGCGATCGCCTGAGCCATTACCCCGGGCAACTTTCCGGCGGCGAACAGCAGCGCGTCGCCATTGCCCGCGCTCTCGCCCCATCACCGGCGCTCCTGATTGCCGACGAACCGACCGGCAATCTCGACGCCGATACCGGCCGCCAGATCGCAGACTTGCTGTTTTCGAAACAGGCCGAGCGCGGCATGACGCTTCTGCTCGTGACCCATGACACGGCGCTCGCCAAGCGGTGCTCGAGACAGATCCGCGTCCGCTCCGGCCGGATCGAGGGCGACAATGCGGCGGTGGAACCCGAAGCGGCGATCGCATGACGCTCGTGACCCCGCCTGTCTCGCTTGCTTTTCGCCTTGCACTCCGCGAGTTGCGTGGCGGCCTCAAGGGCTTTTACATCTTCCTCGCCTGCATCGCGCTCGGCACCGCGGCGATCGCGGCGGTCAACTCGGTCTCGCAATCGATCACCGACACGATCTCCACCCGCGGTCAGGAAATTCTCGCTGGCGACGTCCGCTTCGAACTCAACAATCGCGAGGCGAATGAACAAGAAACCGGCTTCCTGAGCGGGTTGGGGAAAGTGTCCGTTTCAACCGGCCTGCGTTCCATGGCACGAACGCCGGACGGCTCGGATCAGGCGCTGGTCGAGGTCAAGGCCGTCGATGGCGCATATCCTCTCTACGGAACGTTCGAGGCCGAGCCGAACTACCCCCTGCACGCCCTTCTGGCCGACCAGAGTGGCACCTATGGCGCCGTCGCTGCCCCGCTGCTGCTGGAGCGCATGGGCCTGAAGATCGGCGACGAGATCCTGCTCGGGAATGTCATTCTCAACATAACGGGAACGGTCAAAACAGAGCCCGACGCCGTCTCCGAAGGCTTCGGCTTTGCCCCGCGTCTCCTGGTCAGCGCAGAGGCGCTGCGGGCCTCCGGCCTGATTCAGACCGGCAGCCTCGTCGAGCATGCCTACAAGATCCGGCTGGACGAGCAAGGCGACATGTCGACAGTGCGGGATCGAGCGGCCAAGGAATTCCCGTCCGCTGGCTGGTCGATACGCACCAGCGACCGCGCCGCGCCCTCCCTCACCGAAAACATCGAGCGCTTCTCGCAATTCCTGACGCTGGTGGGCCTCACCGCTCTCATCGTCGGCGGCGTCGGTGTCGCCAACGCCGTGCGCGCTTTCCTCGATTCCAAGCGCACAACGATTGCCACCTTCAAATGCCTCGGCGCGCCGGCAACAACCGTCGTTCTGATCTATCTCTTCCAGATCGGTATCATCGCGCTTGCCGGAATAGCGATCGGCCTTGTGATCGGCGCGCTGGCACCAATCCTGGCGGCGCAGTTCCTTGCCCAGTTCCTGCCGATGTCCACTGCGCCGACCCTTTATCCGGTGGCGCTGTCGCTTGCCGTCCTCTTCGGCGTCCTGACGACGCTCGCCTTCGCGATCATGCCGCTTGGCCACGCCCGCGAGGTGCCGGCCACCGCGCTCTTTCGCGAACAGGGCTTTGAATCCCGCCGCCTGCCGTCATGGCCTTATATTTTGCTTGCAGCAGTTTTTCTGGTTGGCCTTGCAGGCCTTGCCATCGTCACAGCCCATGACCGCTTCATCGCTGTCGTGTTCATCGGCGCGATCGCCTTTGCATTCGTGATCCTGCGGCTCGTTGCCGCCGCAATCGCGTGGCTTGCGCGGCGCAGCCCGCGGGTCGGCTCGCCGGCGTTGCGTCTGGCGATCGGCAACATCCATCGCCCAGGTGCGCTTACGCCCTCCGTGGTCCTGTCGCTTGGCCTCGGCTTGGCGCTGCTCGTAGCCCTGACGTTGATCGACGGCAACATGCGCCAGCAATTGACGGGGCGCATGGCAGCCGGAGCGCCGAATTTCTTCTTCGTCGATATCCAGGGATCGGAAGTCGAGAATTTCCGCAATCTCGTCAAAACACAGGCGCCGGAAGGCAAGCTCGTCGAAGTGCCGATGCTGCGCGGCCGCATCCTTTCCCTGAACGGTCAGGACGTGACCAAGATAAAGGTCTCGCCCGGCGGTCAGTGGGTGTTGCGCGGCGACCGCGGCATCACCTATGCGGAAAAGCAGCCGGAAACTGCCTCGCTGACAGAGGGAGCATGGTGGCCAAAGGACTATAGCGGCGAACCGCTGGTCTCCTTTTCGGCAGATGAAGCCAAAGAGCTCGGCCTGAAGGTTGGCGACACGGTTACCGTCAACGTCCTCGGCCGCAACATCACCGCCCGGATCGCCAATCTGCGCAAGGTCGAGTGGGAGACGCTCTCGATCAATTTCGTCATGGTCTTTTCGCCGAACACGTTCCGGGGCGCGCCGCATGCGTGGCTCGCAACACTGAGTGACCCGAAGGCGACGTCAAGCCAGGAGGCGGCGATCCTCAAATCGGTGACCAACGCCTATCCGACGATCACCAGCGTTCGGGTCAAGGATGCGATCGATATCGTCAACGCTCTGGTTGCTCAACTCGCGACTGCCATCCGCGCCGCCGCCTCCGTTGCCCTGATCGCCTCGGTCCTCGTCCTTGCCGGTGCGCTTGCAGCCGGAAATCGCGCGCGCACGCACGACGCGGTGGTCCTCAAGACGCTTGGGGCGACCAGACGCATGCTGATGCGCGCTTTCTGCTACGAGTACCTCATCCTCGGCGCCGCGACGGCGATCTTCGCGCTCTTCGCCGGCGGGTTCTCCGCCTGGTTCATCGTCGCGCGCATCATGCGCATTCCCTCGCACTTCCTGCCCGACGTCGCCGGCATGACGCTGATCACAGCGCTGGTGCTGACGGTCGGCATCGGCCTGATCGGCACATGGCGCATTCTCGGGCAGAAGGCAGCACCCGTTTTGCGCGAACTCTGATTGAAGCCGCTGGGAAATTCCCGTCACCTTACGGAGATTTAACCCGATCTCGGGTTGCAAGGCTCTTGTTTGCAAAGGTCGAAAGGCTCATATTGTCTGCAGGCATGCTGGAGCTCCGCAGCGGCGCCCGGGTCGAAAGCCCGACACCGTGTTCACATCGGAGCTGTCAAGAGGAAACTATGGCTGACCTACGTAACTACCAAGGCCGCGTGCAAACGCAAACCGGCGAAATAATCGATCAGGGCCTCCGCTCGTATATGCTCAAGGTTTACAACCTGATGGCATTGGGCCTCGTGATCACCGGCTTGGCCGCCTACTTCGCCTTCACATTCGCCGTCTCCGACGGCCAACTGACCGCCTTTGGCGCCGCCATCTATACCAGCCCGCTCAAGTGGGTGGTAATCCTTGCTCCGCTCGCAATGGTCTTCTTCCTGAGCTTCCGGATCAACAGCATGAGCGTGTCGGCCGCGCAGATGACCTTCTGGGTCTATGCCGCGCTTGTCGGTCTATCACTGTCGTCGCTGTTCCTGATCTACACGGGCCAAAGCGTCGTGCAGACCTTCTTCGTCACGGCAGCAGCTTTCGGCGGGCTGTCGCTCTATGGCTATACGACCAAGCGGGATCTCTCCGCGATGGGCTCGTTCCTGATCATGGGTCTGTTTGGCCTGATCATCGCTTCGATCGTCAACATATTCCTGGCGTCATCGGCCATGCAGTTTGCGATCTCGGCGATTGGCGTGCTGATCTTCGCGGGTCTCACCGCCTATGATACGCAGCGCATCAAGGAGATGTACTACGTCGCAGACGACTCGACMGTGGCTGGCCGCAAGGCGATCATGGGTGCGCTGACGCTCTATCTCGACTTCATCAACCTCTTCATGTTCCTCCTGCAGTTCATGGGCGACCGCAAGTAAGACGGGACGGGTTATCGGAAAAGGCGGCTTCGGCCGCCTTTTTTGTTGCGCGGCTTTTCGGGGCGTGATTTCTGAACCATCGATCGTCCCTCTCATAGCCGGCCTGTTTGAATGCCCGTTTCCCTTCGCGACGCTTGCGCCTCCGATCTCGATGCCATCACCGAAATCTATCGCGAATCCGTCCTGACCGGCGTTGCAAGCTACGAGATCACCCCGCCCGACCGAACTGAGATGGCGAAGCGGTTTTGCGCCGTGATCGATCAGGGATATCCTTACATCGCGGCAGTCGACGAGGACGCAAGCCTGCTTGGCTATGCCTATGCGTCGGCCTTCCGCACCCGCCCAGCCTACCGCTGGATGGTCGAAGACTCGATCTATGTGGCACCTGAAGCGCGTGGAAGAGGCATCGGCAAGCTGTTGCTGGCAGAGCTCCTAACCCGTTGCACGGCGCTTGGTTTCCGCCAGATGGTGGCTGTCGTCGGCGGGGCGCATCCGGCGTCGATCGCACTGCATGCCGCCTTAGGCTTCGAAGAGACGGGACGGCTCAAAGGCACCGGCTACAAGCACGGCCGCTGGTTGGATACGATGATGATGCAGCGCTCGCTCGGCGAAGGAACGGCGACGGATCCGGACCTGGAAGCCTACCCGGGCACCCTGTTCAAGGGTTGATCGGGCTCACTTCTCGACCAGCTTCAGCGACTTGCCGAAGATTTTGAGAACCTGCTGCAGCTCGTGTCCGCGCTTTAAAATGACGCCGTGGAGGTTGATCACAGAGTAGGCGCCCTGCTTGGCAGCAAGCTTGGGGTTTTTCTCGATGCGAAAGAGCGGCATTTCGCCGGAGCGCTTGAAAACGGAGAAGACGGCCCGGTCCTTTAGATGATCGATTGCGTAGTCCCGCCACTCGCCCTCGCCGACCATGCGACCATATATCCAGAGGATGGCATCGAGCTCCCGCCTGTGAAAGGTAACCGGAAGCGGATCCTTGCTTTGCTTGTATTCCTTGAGATCCACGACAATGGACGAACTGCTATCGGCGGTCCGGCTTTCGCCACGCCGCAAATCCGGCTGATCTGTCATCAGTCTCCCAGCGCCTCCGTTCGTGACAGGAGAGTGACAGTTTGCCTTAGCGTTTACAAATTGCAAGCGGGCGATCGGTCACATTAATCATAGTCTGTGCAATCTCCCGCGCGCCGCATTTCAGTCAAAACAGCGCCTCATTTGCAAGGGAAATTCCCCTCGATCGCGCCGCGGACCGAATCACGACCCGCCGATCTAACGATGTTGCGCGCAATCCTCCCCGACTGGTGGAGGAGTATGCGAAAGTTTGGCGCCAGTGCGCCAAAGGGCCCGGCTGGACGTATCGACCTTAACCCCAGCCCCGAATACGATCAGCCGGGCCGCCCCGTTTTCCACCTGCCGAAGCAGATGAAACCCGTCAGATATTCTTGCCGGCCATGACAACCGTCGCGCCGAGTATGGCCGACGGCGTACCATCCTGCGTGGAAGACTGAAGCAGAATCGCGCAACCCTCAAGATCCTGCTTCTGCAGGACATTGGCAGGCAGCGTCAAGCTCGTTTCCTTGCCGTCCCACATGCCGACGGTTTCGATATCGGCAACGCTGTTGAGATAGGCGATCTTTTGGCCGATGTTTTCGCCCTTCTCGACGTCGATGGTTTTTTCCCTGTTGAAATAGACCATTACGACATTGGCCTTGCCTGGTCCGGCACCGATCTTGACCTCGAGTTCGTCGCCATTGACCTTCGCAGCGACCGGAACCGTCAGCCCCTTGCCCTCGGCAAGATATCCGTCGATCTTACCGGTGATGCCGCCAAGATCCGCACCCGCCACATGATCTCGCCCGTTCACGACCACCTGTGGAGTGTAGACGTTGCCGCGTCCCATCGTCCGCGCATAGCCATACTGCCGCTCGGTGTTTTCCTTGGAGCTCAGCGTGTCGGCCCAGCCAAGATAGTTCCAGTAATCAACATGATAGGCCAGGGCAATGACGTCTCCGCGCTCGACAAGCTTGCGAAAAGCCGCATCGGCCGGCGGACAGGAGGAACAGCCCTGCGACGTGAAGAGTTCGACGACACCTTTCGGCGCCTCCTGGGCAAACAGCGGGCCCGCCAGGGCCATACCTGCAACCAGTGAAATCAAAAACCGCGGGAACATTCACCTTCACCTTTTTCTTCAGCGCCGGCAGCCAACGAGAAGGCCGCAGGTTCCGATCAATGAACGTAGAGATAGTCTTTCCCCGTTCAAACGAAAAATCACGAACGGGTGAGACCAAGCGTCTGAAAGCGACGCCGAAACACATCGTCGTGAGCCGACGCGACAAGCCACAGCCGGCCAAACAAAAACAACCGCCGGAGATGTCTCTCCGGCGGTCGCTATCGGTGCACTTTCTATCGATCAGGCTGCGAGGTCGCGCAGAACCGTCTGCAGGATGCCACCGTTGTTGAGGTAGATCACCTCGTCGAGCGTATCGACACGCGATAGCAGCGGAACGTCCTTCACGGTTCCATCGCCGTAGGTGATCTTGGCGATCTTCCTCTCGCGCGGCTTGATGTCTTCCAGGCCTTCGATGGTGACAAGTTCATCACCCTTAAGGCCGAGCGTTGCCCAGGTCGTGCCCTCTTCGAAGACGAAGGGGATGATACCCATGCCGACCAGGTTCGAGCGGTGGATGCGCTCGAAGGACTGGGCGATGACCGCCTTGACGCCGAGAAGGTTGGTGCCCTTCGCGGCCCAGTCGCGGGAAGAACCGTTGCCGTATTCGACGCCCGCGAAGATAACGAGCGGAACGCCCTCGGCCTTGTACTGCATGGCCGCATCGTAGATCGATTCCTCTTCCTTCGACGGGTAATGGATGGTGTAGCCACCTTCCTTGCCGTTCGGGCCGAGCATGTGGTTGCGGATGCGGATGTTGGCGAAGGTGCCGCGCATCATGACTTCATGGTTGCCGCGCCGCGTGCCGTACTGGTTGAAGTCAGCAACGCCGACATTGTGCTCGAGCAGGTACGCACCTGCCGGAGACGCCGCTTTGATCGAACCGGCCGGAGAAATGTGGTCGGTCGTGATCTTGTCGCCGAAGAGGCCGAGAACGCGGGCACCCTTGATGTCGGAAATGCCCAAGCCCGTCTTGCCCATGCCGACGAAGTACGGCGGGTTCTGGACGTAGGTCGAATTGTCGTCCCAGGCATAGGTCTGGCCCGCAGGGATCTGAACCGCCTGCCAGTTCTCGTCGCCCTTGAACACGTCGGCGTACTTCGATTCGTAGAGTTCGCGCGTGACGTATTTCAAGATGAATTCCTGAACCTCCTTCGAGGTCGGCCAGATGTCCTTCAGGAACACCGGATTGCCGTCCTGGTCCTCGCCGATCGGCTCCTTGGTCAGGTCCTTCTGGACCGAACCGGCAAGCGCGTAGGCGACGACGAGCGGCGGGGATGCCAGGTAGTTCGCCTGAACGTCCGGAGAAATGCGGCCTTCGAAGTTGCGGTTGCCCGACAGCACGCCCGAAACGATGAGGCCCTTGTCGTTGATCGTCTTCGAAACCGGCGCCGGCAGCGGGCCGGAGTTGCCGATGCAGGTCGTGCAGCCGAAGCCGACGAGGTTGAAGCCGAGCTTGTCGAGATCGGCCTGCAGGCCGGACTTGGCAAGGTACTCACCGACGACCTGCGAGCCGGGGGCAAGCGATGTCTTGACCCAAGGCTTCGTCTTCAGACCCTTGGCAACCGCGTTGCGGGCGAGAAGACCGGCGGCGATCAGGACGGACGGGTTGGAGGTGTTGGTGCACGACGTGATGGCAGCAATTGCGACGTCGCCATGACCGAGATCGAAGTCGGTGCCTTCGACCGCATAGCGGTTGGAGAGCTGGCCGGGCTTCTTGTAGTCGGCATCCATCGAGCCGGCAAAACCGGAAGCGATGTTTTCAAGCGGGATGCGGCCTTCCGGACGCTTCGGGCCCGCCATGGCAGGCACGACGTCGCCGAGATCGAGTTCCAGCGTGTCCGTAAAGACGAGGTCCGAACCGTCGCCATCGCGCCACATGCCTTGCACCTTGGAATAGGCTTCGACCAACGCGATGCGGTCCTTGGTGCGGCCCGACATATTGAGGTAGTTGATCGTTTCGCCGTCGACCGGGAAGAAGCCGCAGGTCGCGCCGTATTCCGGGCCCATGTTGCCGATCGTTGCGCGGTCGGCGAGCGGCATGTTGTCCATACCAGGGCCGAAGAATTCGACGAACTTGGAAACAACGCCCTTCTTGCGCAGCATCTGCACGACCATCAGCACGAGGTCGGTCGCCGTGACGCCTTCCTTGAGCTTGCCCGTGAGCTTGAAGCCGATGACCTCAGGCAGCAGCATCGAGACCGGCTGGCCGAGCATGGCTGCTTCCGCTTCGATACCGCCGACGCCCCAGCCGAGTACGCCAAGGCCGTTGATCATTGTGGTATGCGAATCGGTGCCGACGCAGGTATCGGGATAAGCGATCGTCTCGCCGTCCTCTTCCTTCGTCCAGACGGTCTGGCCGAGATATTCGAGATTGACCTGGTGACAGATGCCGGTGCCTGGAGGAACGACGCGGAAATTCTTGAATGCCTGCTGGCCCCACTTCAAGAAGCGGTAGCGCTCGCCGTTGCGCTGATATTCCAGCTCGACGTTCTTGGCAAAGGCCTGGGGCGTGCCGAACTCGTCGACGATGACGGAGTGGTCGATGACGAGGTCGACCGGAACGAGCGGGTTGATCTTTTCGGGATCGCCGCCAAGCGAAACCATCGCGTCGCGCATTGCGGCAAGGTCGACGACGGCGGGAACGCCGGTGAAGTCCTGCATCAGCACGCGTGCCGGGCGATAGGCGATTTCGTTTTCGACAGCGCCCTTGTTATCAAGCCATTCGGCAACAGCCAGGATATGGTCCTTGGTGACGGACTGGCCATCTTCGAAGCGCAGCAGGTTCTCGAGCAGAACCTTCATCGAATAGGGAAGCTTCGAAACGCCGGCTAGGCCGTTGGCCTCAGCCTTGGGAAGGCTGTAATAGATATAGTCCTTACCGTTCACATTGAGCGTGGAACGACAATTGAAGCTGTCAAGAGATTTAGACACGAGAGACCCCGTTTCCGATAGCGAACACAGTCGTGCGGACGCCTATGCACTTAATGCACATCAGGATGCGGGTACGGCCATTTCCGCTGTCCGCCCGTGGAACAAATGCTCCATGTTCGGCGCAAGGATGATATTCACGCCGACCGCTGGCGTGGTTGCGGGTCTTATAGATAGTTTCTATGAAAGGTGCCAGAGAGGGCGTAGCCCATTTCGGACATTTTTTGCGTTGCGATGACTGAAAACTTAAACGACGGATATGCCATGCATCTCGACGCCGCCAATCTCGCTGCACGCCGGGGCGAAGACCTGATTTTCGAGGGCATGTCCTTTCGCCTGGAATCGGGCGAAGCGCTGGTTCTGACAGGGAAAAATGGATCAGGGAAGTCAACTTTACTACGAGTCCTGGCCGGTCTGTTGCGCCAGGAAAGAGGCTCGGTGACATTCACTGATTCGCAGGGTCGTGCGGACGACAATGTCGGCGAAGTCAGCCACTATCTCGGCCACCGCAATGCGATGAAAAACGAGCTGACGGTCGACGAAAATCTGACGTTCTGGCGCGACTTCCTTGGCGTCGGCAACGGCACTCTTCCCCAACTGTCCATCGAGGACGCCGCCGGCGCGGTAGGCCTCGCCGGTATCACCCATCTGCCGTTCGGCTACCTCTCCGCCGGCCAGCAACGCCGATTCGCCTTTGCCAAGCTGCTCGTCGCCTACCGCCCGGTCTGGATTCTGGACGAACCGACGGCGGCGCTGGACACAAGCGCCGATCGGCTGTTTGCCGATCTCATCGAGGCACATCGCAAGCAAGGCGGCATCGTGCTCGCCGCGACCCATCAGCCCCTGGGGCTGGAGAATGCGCGCGAACTGCACATGACCGGTTTTGCCGGCGTCGATCACGGGGTGTGGGGATGACGAATGTGCCTGCACCAACGTCCCCTCCCCGACCCCTCCCCACCAGGGGGAGGAGCTTGCGTGCCGGAGCAGCTCTGCACGATCGAGACCTCTCGACACCCGCAGCGATCACGTTTCTGTGCCAGAAAGGGCCCCAACTTGGCCCCTCCCATTTGCGCGGAGGGGTTGGCGATGGGTCTTTTGTCGCAGCCATAGGGGAGGGGTTTTCAGCCATAACCGGCAACATGTCCGACAAGCACCCCGTCATCACCCAGGAGCCAGCACCCCGCCCATGACCGCACTTCTCCTGCGTGACCTCAAGCTTTCCATCCGCGCCGGCGGAGGTGCCCTCATCGGCGTGCTGTTCTTCCTCACCGTCGTCGCCGTTATTCCCTTCGGCGTCGGGCCGGATCTCAAGCTGCTTTCCCGCATCGGCCCCGCCATCGTCTGGATCGGTGCGCTGCTGGCCGCCCTCCTCGGCCTCGATCGCCTTTTCCAGGCCGAGCGCGACGATGGATCGCTCGATTTGATGCTGATGCAGGAAACGCCCCTGGTCATCACCGTGCTCGTCAAATGTCTGGCACACTGGATTGCCACCAGCCTGCCTCTCGTCATCGCCTCGCCGCTGCTCGGCCTCTTCATGAACATGAGCGAAACGGCGATCGGCGCAACCATGCTGACGCTGCTGGTCGGCTCACCCGCCATCACCTTCATCGGTGCCGTCGGCGCGGCTGTCGCGGTTGCTCTTCCGCGCGGCGGTCTGCTGGTCTCGATCCTCGTCCTGCCGCTGGCGATCCCGGTACTGATCTTCGGCGTCAGTGCCACCTATGCCGCGGTMGAAGGAGCAACGCCTTTTCTCCCGCCATTCCTGATCTTGATCGCGCTGACACTGTTCTTCGCCGTGCTCGGACCCGCGGCGGCAGCATTGGCGCTGCGCAACACATCGGATTGATGGAGCGCTCGATTGCGGCAAGTGACAGATCGCGGTAAGGAAATGACATGAGCGAAACGAGCCTAGCCATCAGCAAATTCAGCGACCTCGCCAACCCGACGCAGTTTCTGGCGCTGGCCGCGCGCGCCATTCCCTGGATGGCCGGCTTCACGACCCTCTGTTTCGTCGTGGGGCTGTATCTCAGCTTCACGACCGAGGGCGACTATCAGCAGGGCGAAACGGTCCGCATCATGTACATCCATGTGCCCGCCGCCTGGCTTGCGATGATGGGCTACACGATCATGAGCGTCTCGGCGATCGGCACGCTGGTCTGGCGCCACCCCCTGGCTGATGTGTCCGCCAAGGCGGCCGCGCCGCTCGGCGCCGCCTTCACCCTGATCGCACTGGTGACCGGCTCGCTCTGGGGCAAGCCGATGTGGGGCACCTGGTGGGTCTGGGACGCACGGCTCACCTCCGTCTTCATTCTCTTCCTGATGTATCTCGGCCTGATTGCGCTGAACCGCGCCATGGACGACCCGTCGAAGGCAGCCCGCCTCAGCGCGGTGCTGATCCTCGTCGGTTTTGTCAACATTCCGATCATCAAGTTCTCGGTCGAATGGTGGAATACGCTGCACCAGTCCGCCAGCGTCCTGCGCCTCGACGGGCCGGCGATCGATCCCGAATTCCTGCGCCCGCTGCTGGTAATGGCGATCGCCTTCACCGCCCTCTTCTTCACGCTGCACGTCATGGCCATGCGCAACGAGATCTGGCGCCGCCGCATCGCCGCCCAGCGCCGTATGGCAGCACGTCTCGCAAGCCGCGAGGGATGACCGTGACACACGCTTTCTATGTCTACAGTTCCTACGCCTTCGCCGCCCTCGTCACCGTCGCGGTGACGCTCCGGACATGGGCCGACGGTCGAGCCCGCCGGAAGGATATGGCGACGCTTGAGGCCTCCGGCATCCGCCGCCGCTCGTCAAGCGCAAAGGAAGGTCAATGAGCGCGGCACCGGAAACCAACAGGGCCAAGCGCGGCCTCGGGCGCTACGTCTTCGCCTTGATCCCGCTCGTCGTCTTCGGGGGGATCGCCGCCACGGCTGCGAAGATGCTCTACGATCAGCAGGTCCACGGCAAGGATATCTCGGAAATTCCCTCCGCCCTGATCGGCACCAAGGCGCCGTCGCTGAACCTCGCCCCGCTCGCGGGTGCCAACCTGCCTGCGCTGACGGACAGCGTCGTGAAGGGCAAGCTGACGCTGGTCAACGTCTTCGCCTCGTGGTGCATTCCCTGCCGCGAGGAGCATCCGATCCTGAAGGAACTGGCCAAGGACAGCCGCCTCAACATCGTTGCCATCAACTACAAGGACAAGAACGACAACGCGCTGCGCTTCCTCGGCGAACTCGGCAACCCCTATGCTGCGATCGGCGTCGATCCCAATGGTCAGGCGGCGATCGACTGGGGTGTCTACGGCATTCCGGAAAGCTATCTGCTCGGCCCGGACGGAACCATCCTCTACAAGCGCGTCGGGCCGTTTGATGACATCAGCCTTAGAGAAGGCCTGTTTCCGGCGATGCAGAAGGCGCTGGGCAAGCCTGTTTCTTAAGGGGTTTTCAATCCCACGCCGAGAACTGCTCAGACCCCACCCTGCCAGGTCTTGACGGCCTCCAGCGGCCAGATCAGCATCAGCACGTTCAGCGTCAGATTATCGCGGATCATGTAGCCGGTGAAGATCTCGAAGAAGATGGCGATCGCCACCGTGAGCGCAACAGGCGCCCGCGAGGCGAAGAAGAAGCCGAGGACCATGAACACCGTGTCCATCGCCGAATTGAGGATGCTGTCCCCGTAGTAGTCGAGCGATATCGTCGCCGTGCGGTAACGATCGATGATCAGCGGCGAATTTTCCAGCAGTTCCCAGCCGGATTCGATGACCAGCGCCAACAGCAATCGCATGGCGATCGGTTTGCCGCGCAGGAGAAGGTGCGCGAGGCCATAGAAAATGAACCCGTGGATGATGTGCGACGGCGTGTACCAATCGGACAGGTGCTGCGAATTCCCGCTGGAATTGACCGTACCTTCCCACAGCTTGACATAGCCGCACGTGCAGATCGGGGTTCGCCCCATCATGTATTCGGCAAAGATCTGGACCAGCAGAACCGCCAGGCACGCGGCGAACCAGAACGTCTGATGCTTCGTTCTCTGTGCCGTCTCCAGCGTCGTCAATTCTCGGTCTCTCCTGCAGGCGTTACCGTATGCTTCATGATCAGCGGCATCTGCGCAAGCGTGAAGATGATGGTCACCGGCATTGTCCCCCAGACCTTGAAAGCCACCCAGAAGTCATCGGAGAAATTGCGCCACACGACTTCGTTGAGCACCGCAAGGAAGAGGAAGAAGATGCCCCAGCGGACGGTGAGCTTGCGCCAGCCCTCGGCATCGAGCTGGAAGGCCGCGTTGAAGACATAGCCGAGCAGCGACTTGCCGAAGGCAAGGCCACCGAGCAGGGCGACGCCGAACAGCGCATTGACGATCGTCGGCTTCATCTTGATGAATGTTTCGTTCTGCAGATAGATCGACAGTGATCCGAAGATCAGCACGACGATACCGGAAACGAAGGGCATGATCGGCAAATGGCCGAGCACGACCTTCGACACCAGCAGAGAAATGATCGTCGCCGCCATGAACAGCGCGGTTGCGACGAACAGCGGCCCGCCAAGTGCTGTCAGCGCCGGAAACTTCTCGACCAGCCAGGGACCGCGCAGATTGGCGAAGAAGAAGATCATCAATGGGCCGAGTTCCAGCGCCAGCTTCAGCATCGGATGGTGCCGGTCGGCCTCACTTGGGGTGGTATCGCTCTCGGTTGTCATTCTATCTCTCGTCCGTTCTTCGTCGCGTCACGCTTGCCCGCGCTTGGCGGCATATCTGTGTCATCATTAATTGAGACCGGCAATGGCATGGGCGAAATCCTCAGCCTCGAACGGCTCCAGGTCGTCGACGCCCTCGCCGACGCCGATAAAATAGACCGGCAGCTTGTGCTTGGCAGAGATGGCGACAAGGATGCCGCCGCGCGCTGTGCCATCGAGCTTGGTCATGATCAGGCCGTTGACGCCGGCAACGTTGCGGAAGATCTCGACCTGGTTCAGCGCGTTCTGTCCGGTCGTGGCATCGAGCGTCTGCAGCACCGTATGCGGCGCATCCGGGTCGAGCTTTCCGAGCACGCGCACGATCTTTTCAAGCTCGGCCATCAGCTCCGCCTTGTTCTGCAGGCGTCCGGCGGTGTCGATGATCAGAACGTCGCATTTCTTCGCCTTCGCCTGCTCGAAGGCGTCATAGGCAAGGCCGGCCGCATCGGCGCCGAGCTTGGTGCCGATGAATTCCGACTTGGTGCGGTCGGCCCAGATCTTGAGCTGCTCGATGGCGGCGGCACGGAAGGTATCGCCCGCAGCGATCATGACCTTGAGGCCGGCGCCCGAAAGCTTGGCCGAAAGCTTGCCGATGGTCGTCGTCTTGCCGGTACCGTTGACGCCGACGACAAGGATCACATGCGGCTTGTGGCTGAGATCGAGCTGCAGCGGCTTTGCAACGGGTTTGAGCACCTTGGCGATCTCGCTCGCCATGATGCGGCTGACGTCCTCGCCGGTCACATCCTTGCCGTAGCGTTCGGAGGCGAGCGTATCGGTGACGCGCATGGCCGTTTCGACACCGAGATCGGCCTGGATCAGTAGATCCTCCAGATCCTGCAGCGTCTCGTCATCCAGCTTGCGCTTGGTGAAGAGTGCCGAAATCTGGCCGGTGAGCTGCGACGAGGTGCGGGCAAGGCCGGCACGCAGCCGCTGGAACCAGGAGAGCTTTGCCGGCGGGACGATGGCGACGGTCTCGGAAACGGCGGGGCCTGTGGCGAAGCCCTTGGGGAGAATGGGTTCGGGCTGAGGCTCCGCAGTCTCGCCCCGGTGCTGATCTTTCGTTGCATCGGGCAGGTCCAAGGGTACAAACTCCCCCCCGACCCTGTCGGGCATCCCCTCCACAGGTGGGGGGAGACGGGTGGCGCCGTCTTCCACGGCAACGCCCCCATCACTTTGGGATACGTCTGGACCGGATCGGTCGAAGGAACGGGAAATGTCACCCAGCTCCGTTGTATCCTCGACGATCTCAGCTGATTGGCTGAAGTCGGGCTGTCCGTCCGTCCCCTCACCTGCGGGGATGACCGGCAGGCCAGCGGGGGCATCCGCAGTCTCGATCGTGTCCGCCGCAGCCTCTGCCTCCGGCAGCGACAGCGGCACAAGCCCCATATCTCCCGTCACGATCTCGCCAGGCAGAACCTCGGAAACGTCCTCTGCCCGCACCTCCGGCCCAGGTTCCGCGACCGCGGCAGCCTCCGCCGCTCGTAGCGGCCCATCGTCACCGATATCGCCGGCCGGCCCACCGGCCGTATCCATCTCTTCCGGCAGCACCGGATCGGCCGAGACCGGCAGGTCCTCGACCCGCGACTGCGGCTCCAGCTCGACCTCGAGCGCTCTCGTCTCGGCCGTGTCAGGTGCCTTCTCCTCTGCCGGTTTGTCGGGGCCGAAGGTGAAGACCTTTTTGATGAAACTGAACGCCATGGGGATTCCGTAAACTCAGGCCGCGTCGGCGGCCGTCAATTGCATGTCGAGATGTTTGCCGTTGTGGCCGGTGATCGTCACCGGCACCAGCGCGCGGGGGCTAAGGCCCGGCGCTGCGACAAGCGTGAAGTTTTCCGTATGCGCCAGACCGTTGTTTTCCACCAGCAGCCATTGCCGCGTTCCGACCATGCCGTCGAGATGGGACTGATACAGCCGATGTCCAGTGGTCCGCAATCTTGCGGCCCGCTCTTTGACCAGCGCCCGGTCGAGCTGCGGCATGCGGGCAGCAGGTGTTCCCGGCCGCGGGCTGTAGGGGAAAACGTGCAGGTGCGCGATGCCGGCCTCTTCGGCAAGCCGCACGGCATTGCCGAACATCTCCTCCGTCTCGGTCGGAAAGCCCGCGATCATGTCCGCGCCGATACTGATCTGCGGGCGCAACCGTCTGACCTCATTGACGAAGGCAACGGCATCGGCGCTGGAATGCCGGCGCTTCATCCGCTTCAAGATCATGTCGTCGCCATGTTGCAGCGACAGGTGGAGATGCGGCATGAAGCGCGCCTCGTCGGCGATGAGGTCGAAAAGATGCCTGTCCGCCTCGATGCTGTCGATCGAGGACAGGCGCAGGCGTCTGATATCGGGGATCTGCTTCAGCAGTGTCTTGGCAAGCAGCCCGAGCGTCGGCTCACCCGGCAGGTCGGCGCCGTAGCTGGTCGCATCGACGCCGGTCAGCACGATTTCGCAATAGCCGCTCTCGACCAGCCGGCGCGCCTGATCGACGACCGCGCCCATCGGCACGGAACGCGAATTGCCGCGTCCGTAGGGAATGATGCAGAAGGTACAGCGATGATCGCAACCGTTCTGCACCTGGATAAAGGCGCGCACATGCCCGTCGATGTGCTTGACCATCTGCGGTGCCGTCTGGCGAACGCTCATGATGTCGTTGACCCGCAGCTTCTCCTCGGCGCAAACGCCGAAATCCGGCAGCGCGCGATAGGAGGTGCTCTTCAGCTTCTCCTCGTTGCCGAGCACGGCATCGACCTCGGCCATCTCGGCAAAGGTCTCTTTCTCGGTCTGTGCGGCACAGCCGGTGACGATGATGCGCGCATGGGGGTTGTCGCGCCGCGCCCGGCGGATCGCCTGGCGGGCCTGGCGCACGGCCTCGCCCGTGACGGCGCAGGTGTTGACCAGAATGGCATTGTTAAGCCCGGCCTTTTCGGCCTCGGCCCGCATCACTTCGGATTCGTAGGTGTTGAGACGACAGCCGAATGTGATGACCTCGACGCCACTCACCGCGCTTCCGCCCCCTGCGCCTCGGCGCGCGACCAGAGCCCCGTTGACGGATCGACGATGCCGGACCATTCCCATTCGGCAGGGCCGGTCATGACGACATGATCATCGCTTTGGCGCCAGTCGATGGTGAGCGACCCACCGTGCGGGCTGCTGGCCACCTTGATCGACACCTTGCGACCGGTGCGCCCGGTCCGCGCCGCCGAGACCGCCGCCGCACAGGCAGCGGACCCGCAGGCAAGCGTCAGCCCGGCGCCGCGTTCCCACGTGCGCGTCGTGATCGATGTCGGCGAGGTCACCTCGGCGAGCGTGATATTGGCGCGCTCGGGAAACATCGGATGGTTTTCGAGAAGCGGCCCGAAGCGGGCCAGATCAAACGACATCACATCGCGATCGACCCAGAAGATCGCATGCGGATTGCCCATCGAGGCGACGGAGGGCGAATGCAGCACGGGATTGTCGATCGGCCCGATCTGCAGCTCGATGCGGCTGGTATCGTGGAATTCTTCGGCAAGCGGGATCTTGTCCCAGTCGAACACCGGCTTGCCCATATCGACCGAGATCGTCCCATCCTCGAGCTCAACGGCATTGAGAATGCCGGCGACGGTCTGGAAGGTGAAAACGCGTCTGCCGGTCTCCGCCGCCAGCGCCTGCACCACGCAGCGCGTGCCATTGCCGCAGGCCTGCGCCTTTGTGCCATCCGAATTCAGGATATCGATCCAGGCATCGGTGCCCGCAGCCTTCGGATCATGGATCGCCATGATCTGGTCGAACTGCGTCTCGGCAGCAGCGTTCAGAGCAATCGCGGCCTGAGGCGTCACCTTGTCGGTGCGACCACGCATGTCGACGACCAGGATCTTGTTTCCAAGCCCGTTCATCTTCGCGAATTCGACCGTTCTGCTCATCATCTCATGTCCATGTCTGTTTGGGCTGTATATGGCGGAAATGCGCGAGAATTACCAGTGGGTGCAGGAATGGCTCGACGGATGAGCTTCTGACTTTATGCGTTCTGCCGGGCGTTCCGGTCCCGCAGATAGCCGCTCGTCACGGAACTCCCACGGCACAGCATGAAAGTCTCGCGGGCTCGACCATCGCCCCTGTATTTAAGAATGATCGCAACTATCTAGCGCTTTGCTTCAGTTGCAGGCATTCTTTGTTTTTGGACGCGTGCTTTTGGCTATGGGAGGATTGCCGATGCGCTGCTTCACGGTACTTGGACCTTCGCAGACGGGAAAGTCGACACTGGTGGCAAAGCTGACCGCGCTGGAAGGCACCCCGCGAAAGGCTATCTCTCCGTATGGATCGAGCCTCACGGAATTCGACTTCGCAGGCGAAACATGGTGCGCGCTGGATACGCCAGGCACGAACGAATCCCTGGCGCTTGCCCAGGATGCGCTCCTGGCAAGCGACGCCTGTATCCTCTGCGTCTCGCCCGCCCCTGACGAGGCCGTCTTGGCCGCGCCTTATCTGCGGGCCGTCGAAGCGTCGGGAACACCTTGCATCCTGTTCGTCAATCGGATCGACGAGCCGCAGGGGCGTCTTCGCGATGTCATCGCCTCGCTGCAGGCCTATTCAAGTCACCCGCTCGTCCTCAGGCAGGTGCCGATCCGCGAGGGAGACACGATTGTCGGCAGCTGCGACCTGATTTCGGAGCGCGCCTGGCGCTACCGCGAGGGTCAGCCGTCCGCACTCGTCGAACTTCCCGCCAGCTCAGCGGAGCGCGAGCACGAAGCACGCGCCGAATTGCTGGAACAGCTTTCCGAATTCGACGATTGGCTGCTGGAAGAGCTCATCGAAGATCGTGAGCCCGCAAGCGACGCGCTGTTTGCCATCGCCTCGCGCACGCTGAAGGAAAACAGGATCATTCCGGTGCTCTTTGGCGCGGCCTCTCACAGCAACGGGATCAAGCGTCTGATGAAGGCACTGCGTCACGAGGCACCGCCGGTTGCGGCTCTTCGCGGCCGCCTTGCCGTTGCCGGAAGTCTCGATGGAAGCGCATTGCTCGCCGTCAGCTTTCACGCGCACCACCGCGCCAACATCGGCAAGACAGTGCTGGTGCGCGCGCTTGGCGACGGGTTGAAGCAGGGTGCCGCACTCGGCGGCGCCGGGCTCGGCGCTATCCAGGAAGCCGGCACCGGGCGCCCGCTGGCGGGCAATATTCCGGCCGGCCAGGTCTTCGGCGCCATCAAATCGGACCACCTGCCGGTACCGGCCCTGCTGACCGCGACGGCTGCAGCAGAACCGCCAGAATGGACCGAGCCGCCGACACCGATGCTCGAACGCATCCTCGTGCCCGGCAGCGAACGCGACGAAACCAAGCTTTCGGCAACGCTCGCAAAGCTTGCCGAAACCGACCGCGGCCTGAAGGTGATGCAGGAGGAGGGAACGGGCGCGCAGCTGATCTGTGCTCAAGGGCCCGTGCATCTTCGTGATCTTCGCAAGACATTGTCGGATGTCTTCCGGGTCGAGGTAACAGATCGGTCGCCAAACCCGGTCTATCGTGAAACCATATCGAAACCCTCGAGCATCCATTACCGCCATCGCAAGCAGACCGGCGGCGCCGGACAGTTCGCGGACGTCCAGCTGAGTGTGCGCCCCAACGAGCGCGGCCAGGGCTTTACCTTCGGAGAGACGGTGAAGGGCGGCACGGTTCCCCGAAATTACATACCTGCAGTGGAGGCGGGAGCACGCGAAGCCATGGAGAAAGGCCCTCTCGGCTTTCAGGTGATCGACGTCGAGGTGACACTCACCGACGGCCAATACCATTCCGTCGACAGTTCCGAGTTCGCCTTTCGGGCCGCAGGCAAGATGGGCGTCAAGCAGGCTTTGTCACAGGCGGCGGCCGTTCTGATGCAACCGGTGGCACGGGTCGAAATCCACATACCGTCGGTCTTTTCCGGCGGCGTGGTGGCAATCGTGTCCTCATTGAGGGGGCAAGTGCTCGGTTTCGATCGCGATGAGAGCGCCAAGGGATGGGATATCTTCCGCGCGCTCGTACCCGGCGGGACACTCGAGGAATTGGCGCGGGCGTTGCGCTCGGCCACGCAAGGGATCGGATACTTCTCCAAGACCTTCGACCATTTCGAGGAACTCTACGGCAAGGAGGCCGAGGCGATCATCAACGCGCACGGTGCCGGAACACACCCGAGTTGACGACAGGCGACATTTCACGCCACGGGCACATCGAACACCTCGCCCGCCCTCAGCGGCCTGAATCGCCCTGGCGCAAACCCCTGCTGGCGGAGCGCCGCGTCAAGCGCTGTAACCGGTGCGTCGATCGCTTCGTCGGTCAGCTGGAATGTTGCGAAGTGATGTCCCGCCACGTAGGCGGCGTTGCTCAACTGCATCCCGGCCACCGCTTCTTCTGGGTTCTGGTGTTGGCCCTGCATAAACCAGCGCGGCTCGTAGGCGCCGAACGGCAGGATCGCGAGGCGGAAACCGCCATGTTTCTCACGGGCAGCCTTGTAGTTTGCACCCCCGTGAAAGCCTGTGTCACCGATATGGTAGACCTTGCCCGCCGGCGTCGAAATGACGAAGGCTGCCCAAAGGGCCATGCGGCGATCCCCGGTGCCGCGCGCCGACCAGTGATGGGCAGGCTCCGCATCGATCGTGATGCCCTGCGAAATAGTGATACGCTCGCCCCAATCCGTCACACTGATCCGTGCTTCGGGCAAGGCGAGACGAATGATCGTGTCGTTGCCAAGCGGCGTGATGATATGCGGACGGTGCTTCGCCTGAAGCCGCTTGAGCGTCGCGACATCGAGATGATCGTAGTGATTGTGTGAAACCAGGACGAGATCGATCGGCGGCAGATCTTCGAAACGGATGCCGGGCGGGACAACGCGCTTTGGACCGGCCAGACGAAAGGGGCTGGCGCGCTCCGACCATAAGGGATCGGTCAGTATATTGAGGCCGCCCACCTGGATAAGCATCGAGGCATGCCCGACCATGGTGACGCGCAAGCCGTCGCCGGAAATGCGAGCCTGCGGCCTTGCTGGCGCAAACGGGCTCGCAACCTGCTTGGGCCAGCGATTGCGGCCGCCTGCAAACTGCCATTTCAGGAGATCGCGAAAACCCAGCGGCTCGACGCCGCCTGGATTGAAGAAATGGGTGCCGTCGAAGTGGTCTGAGACCGGGCCCTGATAGTAGCGGTTTTTCGGTTTAGCGCGTGGCATAGGGCGGCGGCCTCGATGGACGGGAACTGAACTTGGGTTGCGTCGACCGGTTTTGAAAGGTCGCAATGCGGTAATTCGGCTGCCTTGCCTTGACTCTCAGCCCGATTTCCTGTTTACCGCCGCTCAATCTGCGACGAGCTTCAAGACTCGAGCCACCGACCGGGACCCTAAAAGGTATAAAGCGATCCCGGAGGTCCACACCCGACAGCGCGATGCGCCCTCGGGTGCTTTTTGGCTATGCGTCTTGTTTTCGTCAAGGAAAAGCACGAGGTTTCCGCCATACCGGAAACTGTAAGGAAGAGCCGATGTTTGAAAACCTCCAGGACCGTCTTGGATCCATTCTGAATGGACTGACAGGCCGTGGCGCGCTTTCGGAAACCGATGTTTCTGCAGCGCTGCGCGAGGTTCGCCGTGCCTTGCTGGAAGCCGACGTCGCGCTCGACGTCGTCCGTGGCTTCACCGACCGTGTGCGAGAAAAGGCCGTCGGCGCCGAGATCCTGAAATCGATCAAACCGGGCCAGATGGTCGTCAAGATCGTCCATGACGAGCTGATCGAGATGCTCGGCGGCGAAGGCGTCGGTGTCGATCTGCACGCCGCCGCCCCCGTCGTGATCATGATGGTCGGTCTGCAGGGCTCCGGCAAGACGACGACGACGGCCAAGATCGCCCACCGCCTGACCACGCGCGATAAGAAGAAGGTGCTGATGGCATCGCTCGACACGCGCCGTCCGGCAGCGCAGGAGCAGCTTCGCCAGCTCGGCGCTCAGGCCAGCATCGACACCCTGCCCGTGATATCAGGCCAGTCCCCGACCGATATTGCCGCCCGCGCCGTGCAGGCCGCCAAGCTCGGCGGCCATGACGTCGTCATCCTCGACACCGCCGGCCGCACGCATATCGACGAGCCCTTGATGGCCGAGATGGCCGACATCAAGAAGAAGTCGAACCCGCATGAAATCCTGCTGGTCGCGGACTCGCTGACCGGTCAGGACGCCGTCAATCTCGCCCGCAGCTTCGACGAACGTGTCGGCATCACAGGCCTGGTACTGACCCGCATGGACGGCGACGGCCGCGGCGGCGCGGCCCTTTCGATGCGCGCCGTCACCGGCAAGCCGATCAAGCTGATCGGCGTCGGCGAACGGATGGGCGAGCTGGAAGAATTCCATCCCCGCCGTATCGCCGACCGTATCCTCGGCATGGGCGACATCGTTTCGCTGGTCGAGCGCGCCGCCGAAAACATCGACGCCGAAAAGGCGGCGGCCATGGCCGCCAAGATGGCCAAGGGCAAGTTCGACCTCAACGACCTCGCCGACCAACTGCGCCAGATGCAGAAGATGGGTGGCATGGGCGGCATCATGAGCATGATGCCCGGCATGTCGGGCATGAAGGACAAGATGGCCTCCGCCGGCCTCAATGATAGCCTGTTCGGCCGCCAGATCGCCATTATCGGCTCGATGACCAAGGCCGAACGCGCCAATCCCGACATGCTCAAGCACTCCCGCAAGAAGCGCATCGCCGCCGGCTCCGGAACCGACGCCTCCGACATCAACAAGCTTCTGAAGATGCATCGCCAGATGGCGGACATGATGAAGATGATGGGTGGCAAGGGCAAAGGCGGCATGATGAAGCAGATGATGGGCGGTCTTGCCGGCAAGATGGGCCTTGGGGGCGGTATGGGCGGCATGCCTGATCTCTCCAACATGGACCCCAAGCAGCTCGAAGCGCTCCACAAGCAGTCTGAGGCTGCCGGTCTCGCAAAGCCGGGCGGCGGCATGCCGACTGGTTTGCCCGGTCTCGGCGGCGCCAGGCTGCCAGGCCTCGGTGGTGGTTTCCCGGGCCTTCCCGGTTTGCCCAAGAAGAAGTGAAGGGGTCGCGTAAACGATGACTGATCCTGAAATCAAAGCCCAGCTTGCGAGCTACCGCCAGTCGATCGACAACATCGATGCGGCACTCGTCCATATCCTGGCCGAACGGTTCCGCTGCACCAAAGAGGTCGGCGTCCTCAAGGCCAGGTACAAATTGCCGCCGGCCGATCCGGCGCGCGAGGAATACCAGATCGAACGCCTCCGCCACCTGGCGAAGGATGCCAATCTGGACCCGGATTTCGCCGAGAAGTTCCTGAACTTCGTCATCAAGGAAGTCATCCGGCATCATGAGCAGATCGCAGCGGATCACGCCGAGAACGGCGCCGTCGCAAAGTAACCTACACCGCTTAATCGGCGGTTCAGACACATCCAAGGAGTAAAGAAAATGGCACTGAAAATTCGTCTCGCCCGCGGTGGCTCCAAGAAGCGCCCGTACTACCACATCGTTCTCGCCGACGCCCGTTCGCCGCGCGACGGCCGTTTCCTGGAAAACCTCGGTTCCTGGAACCCGATGCTCGCCAAGGACAACGACGCGCGCGTCAAGCTCGACGGCGACCGCATCAAGCATTGGATCGAACAGGGCGCACAGCCGACTGACCGCGTTCTGCGCTTCCTCAACGAAGCTGGCCTTGCAAAGCGCGATGCCAAGAATAACCCGGAAAAGGCAAAGCCAGGCAAGCGCGCTCAGGAGCGTGCCGCTGAAAAGGCTCAGAAGATCGCTGACGCTGCCGAAGCTGCTGCTTCCGCAGAATAATTCGGGATCTTCCCTGATTGAACGGGTGGCATGGCGACATGCCGCCCGTTTTCGTTTCCATTCCGTCCCACATCGTTTATGAGAAATCCAGATTTCCGGCTTCACATGAAGGACGCCATGACAAAGCTTGAAAACCCGGTGCTGATGGCAACAATCGGCGGCGCGCAAGGCCTTCGCGGCGAAGTGCGCGCCAAGGCCTATACCGCCGACCCGACCGCCCTTGGCGACTACGGCCATCTGCACAGCCTCGACGGCCGCAGTTTCGAGGTCCTCGAAATCCGCGAGGCGAAGAACGTCGTCGTCGTTCGCTTCCGCGGCATCAACGACCGCAATGCAGCCGAAGCCCTGAACGGGCTGGAGCTCTACGTCGAGCGCGACAACCTGCCGGACGAGGAGCTGGAGGAGGACGAGTTCTTCTATGCCGACCTCGAGGGGCTGGAAGCGCTGGACGACCAGGGCGTCAGCTATGGCACGGTGACCGGCGTCTTCGATTTCGGCGCAGGCGACCTTCTCGAACTCAAAGGTCCCGGCAAGCGCCCGGTGTTGATCCCGTTCTCCGAAGCGTCTGTGCTGGAGATCGATCTCGAAAGCGGCAGGATCACAATCGATCCGCTGGCAGCCGGCCTCGTCGAGGATCCGGACGAAGAGCCGAGCTTTGCGCCGGACAAGCCGAAAAAGAAAAAGTGAGGCAGCCCATGGCTTTCCGGGCGACCGTGCTGACACTCTACCCGGAGATGTTTCCGGGCCATCTCGGTGTCTCGCTGGCCGGCAAGGCAATGGAGCGTGGCCAATGGTCGCTGGACGCCGTGCAGATCCGCGATTTCGCCACCGACAAACACCGCACCGTCGATGATACGCCCGCTGGCGGCGGGGCCGGCATGGTGCTGAAGCCAGACGTCCTGGCCCGCGCCATCGACACCGTATCCGACAACGACACCCGTCCCCGCCTGCTGATGAGCCCACGCGGCAAGCCGCTGACGCAGGAGCGCGTGCGCGAGCTTGCCTCTGGTGACGGCGTAATCATTGTTTGCGGCCGGTTCGAAGGCGTCGACCAGCGCGTCATCGACGCCCGCGAACTGGAGGAGGTCTCGATCGGCGACTACGTGCTGTCTGGTGGCGAGCCGGCCGCCCTGACCATGCTCGACGCCATCGTCCGCATCCTGCCAGGCGTCATGGGCAACGATCTGTCGGGTCTCCACGAGAGCTTCGAAGGTGGTCTGCTGGAGCATCCGCACTATACGCGCCCGCAGGAATGGGAAGGCCGCGACATCCCGCCGATACTGACCTCCGGCAACCACGGCGCCATCGACAAGTGGCGGCGTGAACAGGCCGTGCAACTGACCAGAGAGCGGCGGCCGGACCTGCTGGACAGGTAAGCAGGAAGAGAATGCCCGGCCGAAGCCCCAGCCAGTCGCAAGACCGTTGCTTCAATCGGGCAGCAGCCCTGTGATAGAGCCGAAAATGCAAATTGCTATTTTTCGGCTTTGCTTTCCACCGCAAGGCCGGCGAGTATTTTCTCAAGTGCCGAACGCACTGTCTTGAGATCATTCACACCGACAAGCTGGAGCCATTCCTCCTCGATACGCTTGCCGGACTTCATCGCCAGCGGGCGGATTTTCTTTCCGCGTTCGGTAAGAAACACCAGGCGCGCGCGTTTGTCCGTCGGATGGGCAAGCCGGGCTACATAACCAAGCGTCTCAAGTTCCTCGACAGTCTGCGCCATCGACTGTTTGCGCACGTGCGCCTTCTCAGCCAGTTCCGATACCTGCATGCCCTTGTCGGAAACGAACGTGAAAACGCTCGCGTGGTGCGGACGTATGTCATCAAAGCCGGCCTCCGCCAGAGCTTCATCGACGCCTGACGAGAACTGTTGGTGTGCGAGGCGCAAAAGTACACCGAGGGAAGGAGAATCCGGAAAAGGTGTGTCAGCCATATTGACAGGTACCTGTCTAAATTTGTATATAGACAGGTACCTTACCATATAAGTACACGGGGAATAAAGTCATGCCGACCTTATCCATTCTCGATTCCGAAATTCACTACCGCGACGCCGGAGCCGGCGTCCCTTTCGTATTCATTCACGGAAACCCCGCCTCCTCATATGTTTGGCGCAACGTCATGCCGAATATCGGCGCTCCCGCCCGCACCCTGGCACCGGATCTCATCGGCATGGGCGGTTCCGGCAAACCGGCTATTGCGTACCGGTTTGCCGATCATGCCCGCTACCTCGATGCCTGGTTCGACGCTCTCGACCTGGACGGCGTTATTCTTGTTGGTCACGATTGGGGTGGTGCGCTGGCGATGGACTGGGCTGCCCGCCATCCCGGACGTATTCGAGGGATCGTGCTGATGGAGACGATCCTCCGGCCCCTGACATGGGAGGATTTCCCGGCATCCCACCGAGCCCGCTACGAAACGCTGCGCGCGCCGGGAACCGGCGAGGCAAAAGTGCTGGGCGAGAATTTCTTCATTGAACAGGCATTGAAACTGACCGTGCGCACCGGACTGAGCCCCGAGGATCACGATGTCTACCGCCAGCCCTATCCGACGGCGGACAGCCGCAAACCGTTGCTTGCCTGGCCGCGAGAGATGCCGATTGAAGGCACGCCGGCAGACACGATCAAGCGCATCGAAGCCTATGACGAATGGCTGGCCTCCACACCTGCCGTTCCCAAACTGCTGCTTGCCTTCGATGGTGACGAGGGTACGCTCATGATCGGCCCAAGATTGATCGACTGGGCAATCCAGAACATGGCATCGCTCGAAATCGAGGGATGCGGGCCCGCCGCACATGTCTGCCCGGAAGATCAGCCATTGGCGATCGCGCAAGCTATTCGATCGTGGGCTGATCGGCATCAGCTCCGTTAGCCACGGTTTTGTCGCAGACGTCGGCCGCAAAAGTCGACGCTATGCGACCGATTTTTGCGACCAGGTAATCCACGTCTCGGTCAGGCCGAAGCCGGAGGTTTGCCGATTTCAGGTGGCAGCGCCGACGACGGATCGCCGCGCGCCCATGCGCAACAGATAATAGACCCCACCGCCGATGCCGACGCCGAAGAACCAGCCATAGGTGCCCCACCAGTCAGGCAGGAACGATGTGAAGGTCGGAAGGATGGAGGAGAACAGCGAGCCGATCGCGAATGCAATGAAAGCATTCACATGCCAGCCACCCTGGAACCGGAACTCGCCGTTCTCCTGGTAGAGCGCCGCGACGTTCAACTCGCCCTTCCGGATCAGATAGTAGTCAACCATCATCACCCCGAAGATCGGCCCCATGGTCGAGCCGATGAAGTTGACGAAGTGGGCGGCACCCGTCTCCCATGGTGCGAACGGATAAAGCAAAAGCGCGATCAGAGCGGCGATATAGCCGCCGCGCTTGAAGCTGATCTGCCGCGGGAAGACGTTCGAGAAGTCGAAGGCCGGCGAGACGAAATTCGCGACCACGTTGATGCCGAGCGTCGCGACGGCGAAGGTAAGCGCCGCCAGCAGTGCCAGGAACCAGCTATCGAATTTCGCAGAGATCGCTTCAGGATGCAGGAGCACTTCGCCATAGACCGTGAACGCCGCCGTCGTCGTCACCCCAGCCACGAGGCAGAACGCGATCAGGTTGATCGGCAGGCCCCAGAGATTGCCCTTGCGCAACGTCTTGACGTCCTTGGCGTAGCGCGAAAAATCGCAGAAGTTCAGGTAGAGCGCTGCAAAATAGGTGATCCAGGTCGCGGCAACGGCGGCAAGCGCGGGAAGCGAACCCGGCTCTCCCGGAATGCCGGCATCCTTCGTCTTCTCGAGCAGCACGTCGCGCGGGATCTCGCTGCCGAAGGAGAAGGTACCTGCCTTGATCACGAGATAGACGGCGAGAACAAGCATCATGATCCAAACGGCAGGGCCGGCCAGATCCTGAAACTTGCGGACGGTCTCCATGCCGCGCTGGATGATCAGCAGCTGCAACGACCAGACAATCACGTAGCAGATGACCTCGAGCGTCGAATGGCCGAAGAGATGATTGTTCTGCTGGAAGGCAAGAAGGCTCTCGTTGCGGATCAGGAGCGCAACGATCGCGCCTGATGCCGCCGCCGTTTGCGCACCGTACCAGAAGCAGGCGACGACGGCACGCACGAGCGCCGGCGCATTGGCTCCGAACGTGCCGAATGAGGCACGCGCAAGCACCGGGAACGGAACGCCGGTCTTGACGCCAGCATTGCCGACGAGGCTCATCAGGAAAAAAATCACCAGCGACCCGATGCCGATGGCGAGCACGAAGTTGATGAAACTGCCGCAGAGCAGGAAAAGGCTCGCAGCCAGATAGTAGCCCCATAGGCTGTGGACGTCTGACGTCCACACATTGAAGATGCTGAAGGCGCCCCACTTCCTCTCCCTGGCGGGCGCCAAGTCCTCGTTATGCAACGAGGGCGATGGATTGCTGATTGTCATGATTCCCCTCTCCGATCTCCCAAGACCACAAAATGGCCACAATCCAGTGTGCTGTCATCTTGTGCATTTGACAAATATTTAATCAAATAATGCACAGACTTGATGCCGTTCCTGCGTGACGGCACCATGCYGTCGCCGCCTTCGGACAATGAAATTTGCGCCGCAAGGGGTGACAAAGCCCGCGCAATAGGGTATGCGCACGCCCGGAATGGGAAATTTCCCATCAACCAAGCAAAGAAAGACAGACGAATTCGCTCCTGCCCTTACCGGCAAATATCTGCGGCCTGACCAAGGATAGATCGTTTAGAGCGCTCTGGCTGTTGAACCAACAAAGAGGTTGAGTCATGAACATCATTCAGCAGCTTGAGGCCGAACAGGTCGCCAAGATCGAAGCCAAGCGCACGCTTCCGGAATTCTCCCCGGGCGACACCGTCCGCGTCAACGTGAAGGTCACGGAAGGCACCCGTACCCGCGTTCAGGCCTATGAAGGCGTCTGCATCGCACGCTCCGGCGGCGGTCTGCAGGAAAACTTCACGGTCCGCAAGATTTCCTACGGCGAAGGCGTCGAGCGCGTATTCCCGGTTTACTCCCCGATGATCGAAAGCGTCGACGTCGTTCGCCGCGGTAAGGTCCGTCGCGCGAAGCTCTATTACCTGCGCGACCGTCGCGGCAAGTCTGCTCGTATCGTTGAAGACACCGGCGTTCGCGCCCGCAAGCTCAACGACGCCGAGCGCGCCGCTATCGCCGAGGAAAAGGCACGCCTGGAAGCCGAAAAGGTTGCAGCAGCTCAGGCGCTCGCAGCCGAAAAGGCAGCACAGGAAGCCGCAGAAGCCAAGGCGGCTGCCGAAGCAGCGGCCGCAGCTGCTGCGGAACCGGCAGCAGAATAAGTTCTGCGCTGACGCAAAATTCTTTGCGCGAAAAGGCGGTCTTCGGGCCGCCTTTTCTGTTTTTGGACCTTTTGCCTTGGGCAATTGCCCTTGCCATCCACTTTGCAACTATGACAGTTTTCCGCCAGCCACAATTCGGGGAGACTTTTTCAAAATGACGTTCCGCCGCACCGTCCTCGCAGGACTGACCGCTCTTGTTCTTTCGCCGCTGGCGACCTTTGCCGCCGATCTCCCCGACCTCAAGGGCAAGCCGGTTGTCGTCGTCACCGAGAATGCCTACCCGCCGCTGCAGTTCGTCGATCCGAAGTCCGGCAAGGCCATAGGCTGGGAATATGACGCGATGAACGAGATCGCCAAGCGGCTGAACTTCAAGGTCGAGTACCAGAACACCAGCTGGGACGCGATGATCCAGGCTGTCTCCGACAACCAGTACAACATCGGCATGACCGGCATCACCATCAAGGACGACCGCAAGGCCAAGGTGGATTTCTCCGACCCCTACTTGCGCTCGCAGCAGTTCATGCTGGTGCGCGGCGATGAAAGCCGCTTCACGGACGCCAAGACCTTCGGCGCATTCAACGACGGCCTCGTCGGCGCGCAGCCAGGCACCTCACCCTTCTACACCGCCGTCTACGAGATCCTCGACGGCAACGAGCAGAACCCGCGCATCAAGCTCTTCGAAACCTTCGGCGCCACCGTCCAGGCGCTGAAGGCCGGCGACGTCGACGTCGTGCTGACCGACAGCGTTGCGGCCAAGGGCTATGTCGATGCCTCCAACGGCGGCCTGAAGGTCATCGGCGGCCCGCTCGGCACCGAGGACTTCGGCTTCATCTTCCCGAAGGGCTCCGACCTGGTCGCTCCGCTCAACGCCGCGATCGCAAGCCTGAAAGCCGACGGCACCTTCGATGCGCTGAACAAGAAGTGGTTCCTCGATTACAAGATGGGTCAATGATCCGCTCTTCAGCTCCCCTGTGCTAGCGCCTCAGCCGGCCCCCGGCAAACATAGTAAGGGCGACTACCCTTGGTGGCTGGTCGCCCTTGTTGTCGTCGGCATTGTCCTTGCCGCCGTCATCGTCACCAACGACATCTACGCGCAGGTTTTCCGCACCGTCTTCAACGGCGTCGGCATCACCGTTTTCGTCACCCTGGTGGGTTTTTCCCTGGCGATCGCGCTTGGCCTCGGCATCGCCCTTCTCGGCCTTTCCGACAGCGTCGTGCTACGCCAGATCTCGCGCTTCTACATCGAGGTCATCCGCGGCGTGCCGATGCTGGTGCTGCTGTTCTATGTCGCGTTCGTCGGCGCGCCCGCAATCGTCGCCGCCTACAATTTCGCGACCACGCCGCTGGTTCGCGCCGGCCTCTTCGAACCTGTCTTGGTACGCGAGTTCTCGCTGATGTGGCGGGCAATCATCGCGCTGATGATCGGCTACTCCTCCTTCATCGCCGAGGTCTTTCGCGCCGGCATCCAGTCCGTCGATCACGGGCAGATCGAGGCAGCCAAGGCACTCGGCCTGTCGCGCTACCAACGCTTCCGCCTCGTGGTCTTTCCGCAGGCGATCAAGGTCATCTTCCCGCCGCTCTCCAACGACTTCGTGGCCATGGTCAAGGACTCATCGCTCGTTTCCGTACTCGGCGTTTCCGACATCACCCAGATGGGCAAAATCTACGCCTCCGGCTCCTTCCGCTTCTTTGAAACCTATTCGATCGTCACCTATATCTACCTCATCCTGACGATCGGATTGTCGCTTGCCCTAAGGCAGGTGGAGAAGCGGATGCGCGGGAAGGACCGGAGATAGCGGCTTGATGTTTAGAATTGCCGCCGTCGCCAAAAATTGATATGTGACGGCTCATGGAATCCAAGTTCAAGTGCATTGGGGCGCATATTTTCGTGCTGCAGGATCATTATCGCCTGCCGGCACGCTTCTTTGCAACCGTTTCCGGTGCGCTCAACAGCCGACTTCGTTGATCGAATGACGGCCGGGCGGACCTGTCCGCCAAACTCCATTCTCCATACGCATCCAAAAACGGACCCACTGCCATGAGCGCACCGCGTACCCTCTACGACAAAATCTGGGACGACCACCTGGTCGATGAACAGCCGGACGGCACCTGTCTTCTCTACATCGATCGCCATCTGGTCCACGAGGTCACCTCGCCGCAGGCCTTCGAAGGCCTGCGCATGACCGGCCGCACGGTTCGCGCGCCTGAGAAGACGCTCGCCGTCGTCGATCACAACGTCCCGACCTCGCCCGATCGCCATCTCGGCATCAAGAACGAGGAAAGCCGCATCCAGGTCGAGCAGCTTGCCATCAACGCCGCCGAGTTCAACGTCGAGTACTACTCGGAGAACGACAAGCGCCAGGGCATCGTGCATATCATCGGGCCGGAACAGGGCTTCACCCTGCCCGGCATGACGATCGTCTGCGGCGACAGCCACACCTCGACCCACGGCGCTTTCGGCTCCCTCGCCCATGGCATCGGCACGTCTGAGGTCGAGCACGTTCTCGCCACCCAGACGCTGATCCAGAAGAAGGCGAAGAATATGCTGGTGCAGGTCGACGGCAAGCTGCCGGCCGGCGTCACCGCCAAGGACATCGTTCTCGCCATCATCGGCGAAATCGGCACTGCAGGCGGGACCGGCTACGTCATCGAATATGCGGGCGAAGCCATCCGCGCACTGTCGATGGAAGGCCGCATGACCGTCTGCAACATGTCGATCGAAGGCGGCGCCCGCGCCGGCCTCATCGCGCCTGACGACATCACCTTCGAATACATCAAGGGCAAGCCGCGCGCTCCGAAGGGCGAAACGCTGGAGCAGGCGATCGCCTACTGGCGGACGCTGACATCGGACGAAGGCGCCCACTACGACCGCGTCGTCACGCTGAACGCCGCGGAACTGCCGCCGATCGTCTCGTGGGGCTCCTCGCCCGAGGACGTCATCTCGGTTCAGGGCATCGTTCCGAACCCGGACGAGATCAAGGACGAGACGAAGCGCACCTCGAAGTGGCGCGCTCTGGACTATATGGGGCTGAAGCCGGGCACCAAGATCACCGACATCGCTGTTGATCGCGTCTTCATCGGCTCGTGCACCAACGGCCGCATCGAGGATCTGCGGGCAGCCGCCAAGGTTGTCGAAGGCAAGACCGTTGCCTCGACCGTCAACGCCATGATCGTTCCGGGCTCCGGCCTCGTGAAGGAACAGGCGGAAGCCGAAGGCCTCGACAAGATCTTCAAGGATGCGGGCTTCGATTGGCGCGAACCGGGCTGCTCCATGTGCCTGGCCATGAACGACGACCGCCTGAAGCCGGGCGAACGTTGCGCATCGACCTCCAACCGCAACTTCGAAGGCCGCCAGGGCTTCAAGGGCCGCACGCACCTTGTCTCTCCCGCGATGGCCGCCGCAGCCGCGATCGCTGGCCACTTCGTCGATATCCGCGAGTGGAATTGACGCAATATGCTTCCCTCGCCCATCGGTGAGGGAAGCCATCCGTCTTCGCAAGACATGACCCGCATTCGGTGCCACAATACGTCACGCGACTGTTTGCCTGTTGTTTGTTCGGGTGAGCGACATGGATGCGTCAAGCACCAGCGCGCCGCAATGGCGGCGTCTTCTTCTTCTGCGCCATGCGAAATCCGCCTGGCCGCCGGATGTCGCTGATCACGACCGTCCACTGGCGGAGCGTGGGCAGAAGGCATCGCCGCTGATCGGGGCCTATATGGCCCACGAAATGCTGCTGCCAGACCTCGTCCTCGTCTCCACCGCGCGACGCGCGCAGGAAACATGGGGGCTCGTGGCAAGATCACTGCCCCCAACCTCTCGGCGCGACGTACCGGAGCTTTATGCAGCCTCGGCAGCCCGCATGGCCGGCATCCTCGTCAACGTTGATCCGGCGATCCGGACAATTATGTTGGTCGGGCACAATCCCGGTTTGGCAGACTTCGCGGAGGGCCTCGTCGGCACAGGCGATTCCGATGCGCGCAGACGCATGTCGGAAAAATTCTCGACTGGCAGCCTCGCGGTACTCGCCTTCGAGGCGGATAGTTGGAAAGATCTCTCACCGGGATGCGGGAAGCTGGAGCGTTTCGTGACGCCGCGCATGCTCGCCTGAATGCAGGTACCATCAATGACAGGGGGCGGCTTGGCGCCGCCCGTCTCGCGTCTCAGAATGTCGCCGTCTTCGGGTCTGGCCCGATACGGGCTCCATGATTGTCGAGTTTGGCGATCAACGCCATGTCGTCGCCGTCGAGCTTGAAGTCGAAGACCTTGAAATTCTCCTCGATGCGCGACGGCGTTATCGACTTTGGAATAACGACGAGACCGCTATCCAAATGCCAGCGGATGATGACCTGCGCGGACGTCTTGCCATGCTTCCTGGCGATATCGCCGATCACCGGATGATCGATGAGCTTTCCCTGGCCAAGCGGGCTCCAGGACTGGGTGGCGATGTTCAGTTTCTCGTGTGCTGCTTGAGCTGCCTTCTGCTGAAAGTCCGGATGCAGCTCGATCTGGTTGATGACCGGAACGACGCCGGTTTCGGAAATCAACCGATCGATGTGCTCGGGATAAAAGTTCGATACGCCGATCGAACGGGCGCGACCTTCCTTCTTCAGTTTGGCCAAGGCCTTCCAGCTATCGACATAGCGGTTGCGCGTCGGTGCCGGCCAGTGAATGAGGTAGAGATCGACATAGTCGGTACCTAGCCGCTTCAGGCTCTTGTCGAAGGCCTTCAGCGTCGAATCATAGCCCTGGTCGTCGTTCCAGAGCTTGGTCGTCAGGAAGATATCCTTGCGGTCGATGCCAGAGGTGCGGATGCCCTCGCCCACACCGACCTCATTTTCGTAGACCGCGGCTGTATCGACATGGCGATATCCGGCCTCGATCGCCGTGCGCACCGTGGGCGCGGCAATATCATCGGGCGTCCGCCAGACGCCGAGGCCGAGCTGAGGAATGGAATGGCCGTCGTGGAAAGTGATGATGGATTGCTGTGCCACAATATGTCTCCGAAAGCTCAACGAATTGCACCGGGCGTGTTCGGTCAGCGGTCTCCCGCTGATGTGCCTGCGCGTATCTCAGCCCGCGCGCAGGTCGAAACGCATATAGGTCATCGCCTCCCGATTATCACCCCCGACGTCACACAACGCGAACCACCGTCCCCCTGCGTATGAACGGCAAGAGGCGGCGCATATCGCGCGGATGAATTGCGACGCATCCCGCGGTCGGCTCGTAGCCCGGCTTGATCAGGTGAAAGAAAATGGCAGAGCCGCGGTTGCGCGCACGTGAGGTGACGTTCCAGTCCATGACCAGGCAAACGTCGTAAAGTCCGTCGCCGCGCTTCATCTCTTCATGGCTCGGCCGAAACGGTGACTTAGCGAGGCGGTTGTAGTTGGGATCGTCAGGCTGATCGCACCACAGCATGTCTTTGCGGATGCGGCGAATCGGAAGCAGCGTTTGGAGGCGCGATGGCCGCTCGCCGCGTCGGAACCCGAAAAGCAGCTTCATCGACGCGATCGGCGTTGCGCCATCACCCTCGCGTTTCAACACGGTTCGGCCCGAGCGACCGATTGCAGCAGGCACCACGATTGCACCGAATTGGACCAACGCCCGGCTTTTCTGACCCGGCGCGGGTCGTACGGTGATGATCGTTGACTGTATACATCGGCGTTGCCTTGTTTTTTCCATCTTTCTCACGTGTTTTCGCAATTGCTTGGGCGATGATTGAAATCATATAGCACCATATACGACAACAGCTTGGTCTCTTGATCTTTGCCAACGATCGAAAGTGGCGTAGGACTATGGAACCAGATGGCGAGGACAGAGCCGCATGACCGCACGCACCATTCTGTTGGTGGACGATGACGACGACCTTCGCGAAACCCTCACGGAGCAGCTTTCGCTCTATGACGAGTTTTCTGTTTTGCAGGAAACGACGGCCGCCAAGGGCGTGGAACGCGCACGCGCGACGCCGATCGATCTCCTGATCATGGACGTCGGGCTGCCCGATATGGATGGCCGCGAAGCCGTGAAGCTTCTGCGCAAGGGCGGCCTGAAGGCACCCATCATCATGCTGACGGGACACGATACGGATTCCGATACGATCCTTGGCCTCGAAGCAGGTGCCAATGATTACGTCACGAAGCCATTCCGGTTTGCCGTCCTTCTTGCCCGCATTCGCGTGCAGCTACGCCAGCACGAGCAGAGCGAAGACGCCACCTTCAACGTTGGCCCCTATGTGTTCAAGCCAAGCCAGAAGCTGCTGACGACCGACAACGGCCAAAAGATCCGTCTGACGGAAAAAGAGGCGGCGATTATCCGCTATCTCTATCGTGCCGAGCAGAAGGTCGTCACCCGCGATGTCCTGCTCGAGGAAGTCTGGGGCTACAATTCCGGCGTCACGACGCATACGCTCGAAACGCACGTGTACCGCTTGCGGCAGAAGATCGAGCGCGATCCATCCAACGCCGAAATTCTGGTAACGGAAAACGGCGGCTACAAGATCGTACCGTAAGATGGCACTCAACGACGATATCCGCCTGCTTTCGCAGCTGCCGCTTTTCAAAGAGATGTCAGAAGATCAGCTACGGCTGATCGCGTTTGGCGCGGATCGACGGGCAATATCAGGCGGACAGCTACTGTTTCGCGAAGGCTCCCCCGCCGAAGGCGCCTATGTCATCCTGACCGGCAGCGTCGAGCTCAGCCGCACCGGTCGGAACGAACAGAAAGTGGTAGAGGCGATCGTGGGCGCCGGAACGATGCTTTCGGAGCTTGCGCTCATCACTCTGGTAGAGCGCAAGTTCACCGCAGTCGCCAGGGAGGATACGAGCATCATCCGCATCACACGGGCACTGTTCCACCGGCTGATCGAAGAATATCCTGAAGCCGCGCAGCTGATCGAAAACCGCATCCGCGACAATATCGCTGCGCTCGCGGCCAAGGCCGCCGCCGAGCTTCATCGCTTCGCCTGACAGTTCCCGAAGACCGAAGCCGGCCCTAGAGATCGAAATGAGCAGTCACTGGCACATGATCGGACGGCCGCTCCCAACCGCGGGCTTCCTTGAGAATTTCGATGCGCTGAAGGTGCGGCCCGAGGTCCTGCGACGACCAGATGTGGTCCAGGCGCCGGCCCCGGTCGGCGGCCTGCCAATCCTTGGCCCGGTAGCTCCACCACGTATAGAGCTTTTCGTTCGCCGGAACATGCTGACGCATCAAGTCTAGCCAAGCACCGCGCTTCATGACATCGAGCAAGCCGTCGGTTTCGACCGGCGTGTGGCTGACGATCTTGAGTAGCTGCTTGTGCGACCAGACGTCATGTTCGAGGGGGGCGATGTTCAGATCGCCCACGAGAATGGAAGAGGTATTGGCCTCTCCATTGGCCTTGAGCTGCTTCATCTCCTCGACGAAATCGAGCTTGTGGCCGAACTTCGGATTGATGGACCGGTCGGGTTCGTCGCCGCCCGCTGGCACATAGAAGTTGTGAACGCGGATGCGGCGGCCCCCGCGCTCAAAAACCGCGGAGATGTGGCGGGCATCGCCAACGCGGCAATAATCCTGCCTGTGGTCTTCCGTCAGCGCAAAGCGCGAGGCGATGGCGACGCCATGATAGCCTTTCTGACCGTGGATGATGATGTGGTCGTAGCCCATGGCGCGCAGCGGTGCTGCGGGAAACAATTCGTTCGGCACCTTGGTTTCCTGCAGGCAAAGAATGTCCGGTCGATGCTTGAGAACGAGTTGCTCGACGATCGGCATGCGCAGCCGCACCGAATTGATGTTCCAGGTGGCAATGGAGAAACTCATCGGCTGCCTTTCAAATCCGTATTGCGACGATGGCTTTAGAGCAATTCCAGCAAAAGTGCATAGCGGTTTTGCGTCCGAAATGGCGTAAAGACAAAAAGATAGAGCGTTTTGGCGGGTTCGAAGAAATGCTGAAATGCTCTGGAACAAAGCCACGCAGGATGGAACGCAAAGGCGCAAAGAAAAACGCCCTGCGATCGCAGGGCGTCAGAGATCGCGTGAACGCAAATCAATCGCGGTAGGCGGCAGTACCCGGAATAACCTCGTAGGGCACCCTGAAGACCTTGTCGTCGAACTGCATGCCCGTCTTCACATTGAACACCATGACCGACGTGTCCTTGCCCTGGTTGTCCGTGATCGTCCACTGCCGGAGATCGTAGGTCTTGGGGTCGAACATCATCGTGATTGTCGAATTGCCGAAGACCGTATTGTTGCCGAGAGCGATGGTGGTGAGATCGGACTCCTCCTTGACGCTCTTTACCGAGCCTGCCGAAAGATCGATGCGCTGCGCCAGAAGCAGGCTGAGCGGCGTCTTCGACAGGGGATAGAGGTCCCACGTCTTGAGCTTCATRTTGCCGATCGCAACGTTCTTGCCGTCAGCGATGACGCGGATGGGCGACGGGTCGTCATAGTTGAAGCGCAGCCTGCCCGGGCGCTGGATGAAGAATTTGCCGCCGGTCTGTTCGCCACGCGGGCCGAACTGCACGAATTCGCCTTGCATCGTGCCGACGCTTGAAAAATGGTCGGCAATCGCCTGAGCGGTCCTGTTGTTGGACGCTGCGGCGGCCGCCTGTGCAAAGACGCTTAACGGTATCGCGGTCGAGGCCGCAGCGACAGCCATGGCGCCCATCATGTGGCGCCGGGTCAGCGAAATGCGGTCCAGGAAGGAATCGGAGTTGGTCATCTAAGTCTCCTTTATGCAATCTGAATGCTGCTGAAACACGGCGTCTTGATGGCGCATTCACGGGCCTGCGGCAAGGTAACGGTTTCGGAGCGATCAGGTTTCCGTGAAGTCCGGTTTCGCGAAAATATTCCGGACTTCAGCGGTCGAGAATGTCACCCTCGGTCGGAACGAGAATCTCGCGCTTGCCGGCATGGTTGGCCGGCCCGATGATGCCTTCCTGCTCCATGCGCTCGATCAGCGACGCGGCCCTGTTGTAGCCGATACCCAGCCTGCGCTGAATATACGACGTCGAGGCCTTTCCGTCACGCAGAACAATTGCAACGGCCTGATCGTAAGGATCCTCGGAATCCGCAAGGTTTGACGTGCCCGACGGTCCCCCGCCGTAATCGCCGTCTTCATCGTCGTCGGCGGTGATGGCATCGAGATACTGCGGCGACCCCTGCGTCTTGAGATAGGAGACGATTTCCTCGACCTCCATGTCGGCCACGAACGGCCCGTGCACGCGCTGGATGCGGCCACCACCTGCCATATAGAGCATGTCGCCCATGCCGAGCAGCTGTTCGGCACCCTGCTCGCCAAGGATCGTGCGGCTGTCGATCTTCGAAGTGACCTGGAAGGAGATGCGGGTCGGGAAGTTTGCCTTGATCGTGCCGGTAATGACGTCGACGGAGGGACGCTGGGTCGCCATGATGACGTGGATGCCGGCGGCACGCGCCATCTGCGCCAGGCGCTGCACCGCGCCTTCGATGTCCTTGCCGGCAACCATCATCAGGTCGGCCATTTCATCGATGATGACGACGATGTAGGGCATCGGCTGCAGGTCGAACTCTTCCGTCTCGTACATCGCCTCGCCGGTGTGGCGGTCGAAGCCGGTCTGGACGGTGCGCGAGATCACCTCGCCCTTGGAGAGCGCCTGCTCGACACGGCTGTTGAAGCCGTCGATGTTGCGCACGCCGATCTTCGACATCTTCTTGTAGCGCTCTTCCATCTCGCGGACGGTCCACTTGAGGGCCACGACAGCCTTCTTCGGATCGGTGACGACAGGCGAGAGCAGATGCGGGATGCCGTCGTAGACGGAGAGTTCCAGCATCTTGGGGTCGATCATGATCAGGCGGCACTGCTCGGGCGTCAAACGATAGAGCAGCGAGAGGATCATGGTGTTGATGGCGACAGATTTACCCGAGCCTGTCGTACCGGCGACCAGAAGATGCGGCATCTTGGCGAGATCCGCAATGACGGCTTCGCCGCCGATCGTCTTGCCCAGCGCCATGGCGAGCTTCGCCTTGGAGCCTTCGAAATCGCGCGAAGCGATGAGTTCGCGCAAATAGACAGTCTCGCGCGTGGCGTTCGGCAGTTCGATGCCGATCGCGTTGCGACCGGGAACGACGGCGACGCGAGCGGCGATCGCGCTCATCGAGCGGGCGATATCGTCGGCAAGGCCGATGACGCGGGATGACTTGATCCCAGGGGCGGGCTCCAGCTCATAGAGCGTGACGACAGGGCCGGGACGCACGTGGATGACCTCGCCCTTGACGCCGAAATCCTCGAGCACGCCCTCAAGCATACGCGCATTCTGCTCCAGCGCTTCGGCTGACAGAGTGGAGTCGCGAATGACGTTCTTCGGCTCAGCAAGCAGATACATCGACGGAAGCTGGAAGCCCTCGGGACGAATGAAAGAACTCTGCTGCTCGCGTTCGACGCGGGCGCCGGGCTTGGGACGCGAGGACGGTTGCACGACGCGATGCTCCGGCCTTCCGCCCGCTGGTTTCGCCGGCGCGCGCATCATCCATTCGTCGTCGTCATCGGGCAGGATATCGGCAGGGCGCGGCGGCATGTCGTTGTCGAACGGCAAGCCGTCATCCTCGTCGTCATTCAGCGAAATCGACGGTGCGGAAACGATGCGGCGCTGCGAGGCAGCGCGCGGTTCCATCGAAGGCTCCATCCGTTCGCCGCGCGTCGCCGGCGCCTTGGCGCGAACAGGCTCGTTCAGCTTGCCGAACTCGTCATCGTTGAAATCGTAGGGTGACTCGACGTCTTCCCGCCGGCGCTTGCGCGGGCCCATGCCGAGCAGGCGGCGCAAGCGGGCCTGGCTCATGTACCAGGCATGCGTCAGGGCGCCGAAGGCGAGCCAGCCGCCGTCTCCGTCGTCTTCGTCCTCGTCACCCACCGAACGCAGCTTGGAGCGGCTGGTGGCATAGTTTTCGGCTTCCTCTTCCGCTTCCTCCTCCTCGGTACGCCCGACGATGCCCGCGGCAAACAGCATCATCCAGACAGTCGGAACCGCAAGGACGCTGCCGATCGCGGTGGCGAAGGCACCCGTTGGATAAGCACCGACGAACAGGGCCGGAAAGCGCAGGATCATATCGCCGACGACGCCGCCGATGCCGTTCGGGATCGGCCAGGTGAGTGGCGGCGGAAAGCAACCGAGGACGGCCGACGACAGTATGGAGCCCACGCCCCATGCTGCGGCGCGCGCCGGAATCCGGCTGAGGCGGCGGCCGGAAATCAACGCCAGCGCCCAAGCGACCACCGGCAGCAGCGCCACGACGCTGGCCAGCCCGAAAAACTGCATGAGAATATCGGCAAAAGCCGCGCCGCCATAGCCTAAAATGTTGGTCGGCTCATTGCCGGTCGCATAGGAATAGCTCGGATCGGCAACGTTCCACGTTGCGAGCGCCGCAACCGCAAGTGCAAGCAACAGAAAGATGGCAAAGCCCAAAAGGGTCTGCGCCTGCCGGAACATGAACCCCGATAGGGAGAAACGGTCCGGCCGGCCATCCATTGCTGGCGATGTGCTTCTTGCCATGTGTGTACCCGTCCAATGCCTGAAAGCGTGCGAATCGCCAACGCGCCTCGCGCCCAATGCGTCCGCTCCACCTAATCAAACGACGGTTAAAGCCGTATTAACCATGCACTCCTTACATCTTGCATTCGAAAAATAAAAAGGCCCGGACCTTTCTGGGGACCGGGCCAAAGCGGCTTAAACGTTTCGAACACGCCGCAACGGGGTGTTTGAGGACGCCCGTGACGGACGCCGCAAGCCTTTATTTACGAGTGGTAGGCGGCTTCGCCGTGCGTTGCGAGGTCGAGACCTTCACGCTCCGCTTCGACCGTCACCCTCAGGCCGACGACAACGTCGACGAGCTTGTAGAGAATTGCCGAGCCGATGCCGCACCATACGATGGTGGTGGCGACGGCAGTCAGCTGGGTGACGAGCTGGCCACCCATCGTGACACCTTCGACATAGCCGACACCGCCGAGCGATGCGGAAGCGAAGATGCCGGTGGCAATAGCGCCGAACATCCCGCCGATGCCGTGGACGCCGAAGACGTCAGCGGTATCGTCGTATCCGAACTTGTTCTTGACGACGGAGACGAAGAAGTAGCACAGCGGCGAAACGATCAGGCCCATGATGATTGCGCCCATCGGACCGACGATGCCAGCAGCTGGCGTGATCGCAACGAGACCAGCGACCATACCCGAAGCACCACCGAGCATGGAGGCCTTGCCACGGGTAAGGGTTTCGACAACTGCCCATGAAACGATGGCTGCAGCGGTGGCGATGAAGGTGTTGACCGTTGCGAGCATAGCGCCGCCGGAAGCTTCCAGGTTGGAACCGGCGTTAAAGCCGAACCAGCCGAACCAGAGCATCGATGCACCGACCATTGTCAGCGTCATCGAGTGCGGAGCCATCATGTCCTTGCCGAAGCCCGTACGCTTGCCGACCATGATCGCACCGATCAGACCGGCAACGCCGGCGTTGATGTGAACGACCGTGCCACCTGCGAAGTCGAGCGCGCCCATCTTGAAGAGCAGGCCGTTGGCATCCCAGACCATGTGCGCGATCGGGAAGTAGACGAAGGTCGCCCACAAGGCGCAGAACAGCACCACAGCCGAGAACTTGATGCGTTCAGCGAAGGCACCAACGATCAGCGCAGGCGTGATTGCCGCAAACGTCATCTGGAACAGTGCGAAGATAAACTCAGGAATGACGACACCCTTTGAGAAGGTCGCAGCCGTCGAATCCTTCGTGACTCCAGCGAGGAACATCTTCGCCGTGCCGCCCCAGTATTGGCTGTCGGAGCCGCCAAAAGCGAAGGAGTAGCCGTAGATGACCCAGATCAGCATCAGGACCGCAGCGACCATCGTGCACTGCATCAGCACGGAAAGCATGTTCTTTGCGCGAACGAGGCCGCCGTAAAACAGCGCAAGACCTGGCAGGATCATGAACAGGACGAGCAGGGTGGAGATGAACATGAATGCTGTATCGCCCTTGTCAGGAACAGGGGCAGCGGCGGCAGCAGGAGCGACCGTTGCGGCAGCGTCCTGCGCGAAGGCGGCGACCGGCGCCAGAAGCGCGGCGGACGCGGCGGCAAGGCGCGTGTAGGTGGAAGTAAACTTCGAAATGGACATTGAAAACAGCTCCTTGCTCGGCCTTACAGCGCTTCTGAATCGGTTTCGCCGGTACGGATGCGCACCGCATGGTCGATCGAATAGACAAAGATCTTGCCGTCGCCGATCTGGCCGGTCTTGGCCGACGACGCGATGGCTTCGACTGCCTTCTCCACGATTTCGCTGGCGACTGCGATTTCGATCTTGAGCTTCGGCAGGAAGCTGACCGCATATTCGGTGCCGCGATAGATTTCGGTATGTCCCTTCTGGCGCCCGTAGCCCTTTACTTCGGTCACGGTCAGGCCCTGAATGCCGATCGCCGTGAGGGCTTCGCGCACCTCATCGAGCTTGAACGGCTTGATAATGGCCATCACAATTTTCATCTGGTTTCCCATCCTTGTTGTCCTCGGCGCGGAGCCGACTCTCCTTGCCGCTGACGTTTACGAACAGCGACTGGCGATATACATTCAAGGGGCGTGCCAGATTCAAAAATGAAAATTAAGTTACTGAAAAATAACAACTATAATTGAGGGCGCCAATAAACAGGCAAATGATTGCCCAATAATCGCTCAAAAAACGCCCAAATGAACAAAGATGCGCATTTTTTACGCATCTGCTCTTTTACGAATCAGCCCCTCCTGAGCCACCGACGCAATCAGGACACCATTTCGCGCAAAGAGGCTACCGCGCGTCAAGCCTCGCGCTCCGGACGCAGAGGGACTGTCCTGCGTATAGAGGAGCCAGTCGTCGAAGCGCGTGGGGCGATGAAACCACATCGAATGATCGAGGCTGGCGACTTGGAGCGTATGATCGAAGATCGATGTTCCATGCGGATAAAGCGACGTGTCGAGCAACGTCATATCGGAAAGATAGGCAAGAATGGACGCCTGGTAGAGCCTGTCGTCGGGAACAGCACCGGTCGCCCGCACCCACACGTGCTGGAACGGATCGAGCTTCTTGCCGGAGAAGTAATGCGTGAGCGAGACCGGCCGGATTTCGATGGGCCGCTCGCGTTCCCAGTACTTGCGGATGGCCGCCGGGGCATCGACCAGATACTGTGCGGCGATCTGCTGTTCGTCCAAAAGTGTCTCGGGCATCGGCACGTCGGGCATGGCGATCTGATGATCGAAGCCCGGCTCTTCGATCTGGAACGAGGCCGACAACGCAAAGATCGCCTTTCCATGCTGGACAGCGACAACGCGGCGCGTGTTGAAGCTTGAGCCGTCGCGAATCCGCTCGACCTGATAGACGATCGGAACCGACGGATCGCCCGGCCGCATGAAATAGGCGTGCAGCGAATGCACCAGGCGTTCGCGCTCCACCGTACGCTGCGCCGCCATCAGCGCCTGCGCGATCACCTGACCGCCGAAGACCCGCTGCCAGCCGACCTGAGGACTGACGCCACGGAAAATATCGACTTCGATCGGCTCGAGATCGAGCGTCGACAGAAGCGTTTCCATGGCCGTCGGCTTTTCGGTGTCTCGCGTCATTTTGTATGGCTCCGGACGGTAGGAAGTGCAGCAGCGATGATCTATATAGATCAATACGATATTTGCAGGAAACGGGACTGGACGCTATGCGGGACATGCTGGTTGTTGGCGCGGGTTATATCGGTCTTTCCGCCGCCGTGGCGGTCAAGCAGGCCGCCCCTCATCTCGACGTCGCCATTGTCGAGGCGGCACCGGAAGGCGTCTGGAAAAAGGACATGCGGGCCTCCGCCGTCATCGCTGCTGCAACAAAGATGCTGGAGGTCTTCGGCATCTGGCACGAGATCGAACCCGACGCGCAGCCGATCAACAAGATGATCGTCACCGATTCCAAAACCGCCGACCCCGTGCGCCCCGTCTTCCTCACCTTCGACGGCGAAGTGACCGAGGGCCGACCTTTCGCGCACATGGTTCCCAATGTTGCGCTGGTCGGCGCATTGCGCGGCGCCTGCGAGCGCCTTGGCATCGAGATCCATCACGGCCTCAGCGCCACTGGACTGAAGACGGGCGACACACATGCCGAAGTGACACTTTCCAACGGCACGGTGATGGAAGCCCGCCTAGTGGTCGCCTGTGACGGCGTCCGCTCGCATGTCCGCGAACTGGCGGGAATAAAAACAGTGTCCTGGGATTACGGCCAATCGGGGATCGTTACGACGGTCGAGCACGAGCGCCCGCACAACGGTTGCGCCGAGGAACATTTCCTGCCCGCCGGCCCCTTCGCCATCCTGCCCTTGAAGGACAACCGCTCCTCGCTGGTTTGGACGGAACCGACCGCGGAAGCAAACCGTCTGGTCAATTCCGACGATCTGATTTTCGAGGAGGAACTGGAACGCCGCTTCGGCCACAAGCTCGGTACTCTGAAGGTTGTAGGAGACAAGCGCGCCTTTCCGCTCGGCCTCACCCTCGCGCGCGCCTTCGTGGCTCCGCGTCTTGCCCTTGCCGGCGATGCTGCCCACGGTATCCATCCGATTTCCGGCCAGGGACTGAACCTTGGCTTCAAGGACGTCGCAGCCCTTGCCGAAACKATCGTTGAGGCTGACAGACTGGGCCTCGACATCGGCTCGATCAACATCTTGGAGCGCTACCAGGCTTGGCGTCGCTTCGACACCTTCCGAATGGGGGTCACGACCGACGTCCTCAACAGGCTGTTTTCCAACGACCTGGCGCCGATCCGGATCGCCCGCGACTTCGGCCTCGGCATCGTCGACCGGCTGCCGGGCCTCAAATCCTTCTTCATCGGACAGGCCGCCGGCACGACCGCGAAAGACAATCCACGCCTGCTTGCCGGCCAGGCGATCTAGTCGTCCAGTTCCCGCGCCTCCGACACCAGCATGATCGGGATACCGTCGCGGATCGGATAGGCCAGACGTGCCTTTTCCGACACCAGTTCGCCGTGGTCGCGATCGTATATGAGCCGGCCCTTGGTCAGGGGACAGACCAGGAGCTCCAGGAGCTTCGGATCGACGCGGCTGAGTTTCTCGTCCATACGACGGCCTTACTGCAAAACAGTGTCGGAGTCACCGAAGACGCGCGCCAGCACGATCTCGGTGATTGCGATAAGCGTTTCGGCCCGGGTCTTGAGGTCGGGCGCTTCCAGCAGAGCCTGCTTCTCGGCCGGCCCAAAGGGCGACATCATGGCAAGCGAGTTCACGAGTGTCAGGTTGCTGGCACGCTCCACGCTCTCCCAGTCGGCCTCGAGCTTGTTGGCGTCGAGATACGCTTTGAACGCGGCAAGAAGCGCTACCCGGTCGACGGCATCCTCCTCGTCGCGTGCCGACAGATCGGCGATAAAAGGCGCGATGCGGAATGTGCGGAACGGCTGATGCGTTTCCTTCTGTTCCAGCAGACGGAAACGGCAGATGCCGGTGAGCGATACGATGTAGCGGCCGTCGCCTGTTTCCGCAAACGAAGTGATGCGGCCAAGGCAGCCAACTGACGCCAGATTGGCATCGCCGTGCCTGTCCACTGTATCTCCAAGCGCAGGCTGCACCATGCCGATCAGCCGGTTGCCCGTCAGCGCAGCGTCGAACATCGCCAGATAGCGCGGCTCGAAAATATTGAGCGGCAGCTGCCCTGTTGGCAGCAGAAGGGCGCCCGCCAAAGGGAAAACGGCGATCGAGTCAGGCAGATCGCCGGGTTTCAGATATCGTGCATTCCCCACTTGCATAGAGGCTGGTCCCGCATCATCGGCAAGGCGCAACGTCATGCGCCCGCACTAACGGAATGTGGGGTACGCCCTCGAAAACGCAAGGGCCATTCTCGCAAACTTAGGAGAAGAGCATGGCGGAAAGTTTGCGCCGTGCCGCAACGGTCGCGGGGTCCTTGAACCCCCACACCTCGAAGAACTGCAGGAGCTGGCGACGTGCGCCGTCGTCATCGAACGTGCGGTCCTTGCGCATGATATACAAAAGGTGTTCGGCCGCTTCGTCACGCTTGCCCTCGACGTTGCGGATCTTCGCCAGTTTGACGCGCGCTTCGTGGTCGTCGGGGTTGCGGGCGAGCTGATCCTCGAGTGCCACAGGATCCCCGAGCTTGCGGGCCTCCTCGATCTGCGCGAGTTTCTTGAGGACCGCCTGGATCGCGGCATCCTTCGCCACCTCTTCCGGCAGATCGCTGAGTGCCTCGCGCGCCCGCTCGTGCTGATTGGCTGCGATCATGCATTCGGCCATGCCGGCAAGCGCCTTGGCGTTGTCCGGGTCTGCCTCCATGACGGCGCCGTAGAGCTGCGCTGCGCCATTGACGTCGCCAGCGGCAAGAAGGCCGTCCGCTTCCTTCAGGACAGCTTCGATTTCGGCGGCCTGATCGGCACCGGCGGGACCGGCGATACGATCGATGAACTCGCGGATCTGGCTTTCCGGAACCGCCCCCATGAAGCCGTCGGCCGGCCGACCGCCGACGAACGCGATGACCGCCGGGATCGATTGGATACCCAGTTGGCCGGCAATCGACGGATGATCGTCGATGTTCATCTTGACGAGCTTGACGCGCCCCTGGCTCTCGTTGACCACCTTTTCGATGACAGGCGTCAGTTGCTTGCAGGGGCCGCACCACGGCGCCCAGAAATCGACCAGGACCGGCTGGTTGCGGGATTCCTCGATGACATCCTTCGCAAAGGTCGCCGTCGTCGTGTCCTTGATGTGGCCGTCTGGTGATGGCACCGATGCATCGCCGAAGCTTGCCGTTGCAGACAGCTGGCCAAAGGAATTGCTGTAGGGATTGTTGTTGCCGCTCATAGGTCTCTCCCGCCGCGCCGGCTAACCGGCTTTTCTAGCGCTAAAATCGTATGTCAGGACGTCACTTTCAAGACAAGCGGCTTGTGCCCGGTCGCTTCCATGAAGCGAACGAGATCACCGCTTGCGATCGATGTCGTGGCGTCGTTGGAAAGCGGGTGGCAATTGATGATCTCTTCCTTCATCAGGTCCGCATCAAGCACAAAGGTGACGTTGCCGGTCGAATCGTTGATCGCGCCGAAAGCCGTCACCGAACCCGGTACCACGCCGAGATACTCCATCAGTTTCTCCGGTTTGCCGAAAGACACCTTGCTTGCCGCGCCGATCAGCGTATGCACCGTTTTCAGATCGACGGCGGCGTTCTCCTCGACGGTCAGAAGGAAGAACTGATCCTTCTTGTCTTTGACGAAAAGATTCTTCGTGTGCCCGCCGGGAATTTCGTCCCGCAGCGACACCGATTCGGCGACTGTGAAGACCGGCGCATGAGTCTTGGTGCTGTGTTTTACACCCAGCCCATCGAGAAAAGCGAACAAATCGTCAGCGGTCTTCGGCATCGTCTCGGTCATTTCAGGATCCGTCTGCATCATGGAAAGCGGCAAGACACCCTGATTACGTCCCTCATGCGTCTTTTGCAACGCCCGCATTTGACGCTTTTCCCCGCGTTTGCTGCGTTCTTGGCGCTCAGATCGAGCCCGGCCGAATTTTTCTTCGGGTTTCCGTCATTTCCCTGTTGCATTTGAAAATCGTTTGGGCGATATAGCGCCCGTCGCCGCAAGGTGGCGCCCACGGTCCTCACAACTACCCCGGACCGATGTGGATTGAGCGGGTGTAGCTCAGGGGTAGAGCACAACCTTGCCAAGGTTGGGGTCGAGGGTTCGAATCCCTTCGCCCGCTCCAGTTTTCCAAAGAAAATCAATAAGTTACTCCGCTTCGGCGGATTGCGTGTCGGGTCCGACCTTATTCGGACAGCACCGGGGCAGCACGAGCTCGTTTTTGCCTTGCGATATCTTCCTTGCTGGCGACCGCCGGTTGCCAGACGAATGTAGGTCATCAAGCCGCAGCTGAGGCTGATCTGAGTACGCGATTGGAGGGATACAACGGCGTATCGATCGCCGAATTCCAGTTCCGAACCGGAATGCTGCCGATCGCTGCGTATCTGGTGAACAACGGCAAAATCTTCGTGTTTCGGACGGATCGCAAAAACAGGTCGCCAGCATCTTGGGTACCGATCAAGCAAAGGTATCAAACATTACATGTGGGAGGCTTGAAGGCTTTACGGTGGATAGGTTGGTGAACTATCTGACCGCCCTAGGCGTCGACATCGACGTCAGCCTAAGCAAAACCCATGACCGCACCGGTCGGGTCCGCGTTCACGCGCCGGTTGCCACTGCTGGCTAACAATCACTTCCTCATCGAAATGGAGTTATAGCGCCTGATGCTTGACGAAGAGCTGAGCACATGTCTGTGCCCAACTCTGTCCGTTCTAGCCAGCCAGCTTCATCCGGCGCCACGGAAGTTGCGACGGGTGCACGTTTCGCATAAAGCGGACTATGTCCGGGCGCCCGTAAGTTTCATGTCGCTGAGCGCCCAACAATACAACAGGTTGTGAAAGCCTCACGCTAAGGGCCGTGATGAGCCCTTCCGCCTCTTGCTGGTTGTGGATCACATGGTCGCGGACGGCCGCAACAGCAAAATTGACGCCTTGCTCACGAACGAGCGCTATTTGCCATTGTGACATCAGGCGGCACTCCTTTTCGACATGGCGACAGCTTCACTCTCGGGGTGTTTATGCCCCTTAAGGACTTCGTTTATCCGACCCGGATTCACGCCGTATGCAGCCGCGATCTTGTGCTGGTAGTCACCGGCCCAATGTCGGAGCCAGACGTCAACGGCGTCGCCAAACGTCAGCCTGTATGGCTGTGGATATTTCATGGTCATGCTCGATCCTTTTTTCAAAAGAACCGGTCGGGCCTTGACTGCTTCCGCCGTATGACTCATGGTCCGGCGGTGATCACACAGCAGCCCCAACCGGCCGCTACACTATTGGGTCGACACGTCTGATTCACGTGTCGACCCAACCATTTGAGCGATTCTCTCTGTGAGATCGAATCTTCTGGTTGCAGAAAGAGCCCAAATCTCGCGCTGTCCACAGGATTCCTGCGTCCGCTATCACCGACGGCGCGTGTAGCTACGAACATATGTTCCATTCTTTCGATAGTAGCCTCTTACACTGACGGTTCCCCATAGCTGCGAGCGGCGGCGTCCAACTCCCATATCCGCGATAACCGCCCGGCCTGGACGCCGCGCTCCGAGCACCACAGCGACGACCTGCGGCGTCCAGACTTTCTGGTGTCGGGCAGTTCCCGGTGTAGATCCTGTTCGATGATCCGGAATAGGATGAACCGGACGCTGGCGACGCCGCGAATGTCGAAGGATAGTTGGTTGTCGGCGAACTCGGGCTGGATGGTTGCGCGGCCGTCATTTGGGCGGGAGCGCCCTCGATCGCTGGAGTAACCGCTGGTGGAGCCGGCGGCTCCTGGTTCTCAGCAAGAACACTCGTAGCGGCGCGCCCAAAGGCTATGTTCCCCGCGGTGCCGTCGGCCAGAACAACGCTCCGGTACCGGACATGCTGTCAGGCGTTCTAAGGACGGTGATCGTGCCATTGCGACCATCTGAACTGCCGGGTCACATCGTGTCGATGGGCAACCTGAGTGACCGTCGCACCATCGAGCCCAACCGACATGACAATGTCGAGCTTCTTCTCGTCACCCCAACGCCGCCGCCGTTCCTGACCAAGAATTTCGACACGCATCCCATACCTCGCCTAAGACACGTCGCTAACGACGTCGCTAATGACGTGTCTTAGGCCATCAAGGCGCTATCCGGCAGGCGGTGCCAATCGGGTGCTTACGTTTATTTAGGAGTTCAAATGGGCAAACCCATGCCTGAAGATAAGAAGCGGCAGCTTGTCGACGAAACTAAAGAAGCCGCGCTCTCAATGCTCGACGACTTAGCATACTTGCGGCGACTTCTGGCTGCCGATGAGGCAGATCCAGGTGAGGTTCGGCGAATGAGTGCCATTCTCCGACGATGTGTGGTGGAAAACACCCTGACGCGAATTGCGAACCCCCGGATAGGAAAAATCGCAGTGAGCGCGCCGGATTTCAAACCGATTTACGTCACCAGCAGGAGCCGACCAGCGCATGTTTTCGTCGGGGCAAGCACTCGMATATTCGGGATAGACGTCATGGCCCTAGCAGCTCACGAGGGTTCGACAGCCGGTTTCAACTCATTCGATCCAGACGCGCGCATGGACTTGAGCGTAGAGTGCTTTGGTAAGCAGGAGGTACTGTTTTTCAGGGGTTCTTGGGTCTCGAGAAAGAGCGTTATTGAGTATGTTGCAAATGTAGCGAGTGGCGTTCATGCAGGGAAAGCGCAGTCGCCCGACGATCACATAGTTATGGCGGCACGCCATGAAATCAGGTTGTCGCTCGACAACGGCAACCAAAGTTCGAGTTCAGGCTTTCCCTTCCGAACGAACCGCCGCCACTTATCGCCAATAAGAAGATTGACGCCGCACTGCTGTTGCTTCTGTCCAGCGCCGACCCCATCGTGAACTCTCCGGATGTCCGGACGCTTGAGACATTTATTCGAACTGAGTTTGAACGAGATCTCCGTTAGAAATCTGTACGATCTACTACGGAAATCTTGGGCCAGTCGAACTCCACCTGTTCAAAAGTCGTCGATTACCTTGAGGCGGGGCTTGAATTGAGGGTAAAGCCGCCAATAGCCCACCCTATCGGCTTGGCAAATTATGCCTTTTACCTTCATCCGGTGGAGATACGTTCTGAAAGTGGAGCCTTTAAGATCGTGATCGATCTTCCGCGAAATCTCCAGCAACTCGGCCGATCGAAGTGCCCCATTTGATGTCTTCAAAGCGTCAACGACAATCGATTCAACCATTATTCGTATCGCGCTGTTCTTGCGATTTACGTCGGAAATTCCCATATCAATCGAACGGGAACCTAGAAGCTGGGCTTGTAGCAGATCGCGCTTGACAGTTAATTCTTTTATGTAAGCCTCAATGGTCTCGATTTCCGCTAAGATCTGACGCTCACGTTTGCCTAGGATCATCGATTTTCCATCTTTTTTGCAACACATTGCAGTTTAATCTGATACGGTGAAACCGCAGTCAATTCAATGGCATCAATGCCTGTTGACCGGAGTATTTCAATATGGTAGCAACTCGTTTGCTACCATATTTTAATGATGATTCGATTGTCGCCTTGCTAATGGCGGATTGATGCATCATATCAGTTCTCGACACGATCGGCCCCTCTTCACTAAGTGCTTGCACTTTTTGTACGGGTCGATCTTCATTTTAAAAGTTGATGACAGTTTACACCAAACCTTATCTGACGACCGATCAGCAGGTTGCGCTCTTGCAAGCGCGTGGAATGTCTATTACCGACCTTCCTAAGGCGAAAGCGTGTCTTTCCCGCATAGGATATTATCGTCTAAGCGCCTACTGGTTTCCGTTCAGGCAATCTGAGATACTCCCAGACGGCTCTCACTCAATTAAAGATGATTTTCGGCCAAAGGTCACGTTTGCCGACATCATGGCACTGTACGTATTTGACAAGAAATTGCGTCTGATTGTGCTCGATGCGCTGGAGCGAGTTGAAATCGCAATCAGAACGGATGTCGCGCTGTTAATTGGAAAGTACAATCCGCGAGCCCACCGCGACCCTCGTTACCTCCATGGTAACTTTGCTCGCCGACAGGCAAAAAACTCGACAGATACATTGCATCACGAGTGGTTGAGCAGGCAGGATAAGAAATTCCAAGACTCGCGAGAGGACTTTGCAAAACACTTTAAACAGAAGTATGCCGGTGACTATCCGCCGATCTGGATCGATGTCGAACTATGGGAATTTGGCTCTCTCTCAAGGCTGTATGCCGGTTTGCAGGTCCAAGATCGCGATCAAATTGCAAATCACTATGGGATCAACGACAGCCGGGTTTTGGAAAGCTGGATGAGGTGCTTGAACGACGTTCGAAACGTTTGCGCTCATCATTCGCGCCTCTGGAACAAGCCACTGGTCAATCATCCAAAATGGCCAGCCACAGGGTCATTGCCATTTGTTGATCACGTCCAAGCGAATACCCAAGCTAAGACACGTCTTTATGCAGCAGTGCTCATTCTTCAGGTTTTGATGAAAGTGATCAATCCTAGCAGCGAATGGGGGCAACGCCTCCGTACTCATGTGCAAACCCTGCCTATCCTTCCTCCAATCAATATGCAGAACGCCGGATTTCCCGGAAATTGGCTCGCGGAGCCGGTCTGGCAACCGTAGCGGTACGAATTAATACACGGCGACGTGGCTCGACAGCACGGGCGCCTTTGCTACCCGTGATTCCAGTCAACCACGTCGTCTATTCGCATCAGCTAGGGTCAGGACTTCATAGCGATCGAGGAGGTCAGTGACGCGCGACTTTTTGCGACGCTTGTCTTCCGCTCTATCCTTCGCTGGATCACCGCCTGCAGCAACCTTGCCAAGCATAGAAAACGCAATCTTGCACGCCTCGGAAGCGGTCTTAATCGTTTCGGGCGAACCGACTTTCACGCGCTTCATATTCGCTGAACGGCCTTTGCCGGCAGGGCGATAGGCTATGACGTAGGATTTTGACTCCCCCAAGCCGGCGACCAGAAGTCTCGGCAAGTCATCGAACGCCTGAATTCAGGATCGCTCAACCGGCAGACTGCCAGTTGTCGGCCCTGTCGTTTTGGTGGGCTTGCAATCCGCGGTGTCCGGGTCGGTTCCGCCGGCATGGCGATTACAACGCCAAGAAGCGTGCCGTCATTGTCGATGGCTGCAATGCCGATGGGTTGACAGCGTCGCCCCATACACTCTAACCTTTTCGCATTCACCAGGGGGGTCCCGGCAAGGGGCTGAGATACTGCTATCGCGCGCAGTGACCCGTTGAACCTGATCCAGTTCATACTGGCGTAGGGACGGTGCAAGCGCTCGGAAGGCTTCGGATTCACGCGTGGAATCCGTGCTGGCGTCTTTTCATCTTTCCGGCTGAGGACTGGGTCTCCAATTGCAAACTTGGAGCCTCAACCATGAATATTGCCGCAAAAAATCTCACCCCGACCGTGACCACCGGCGCGCTTCCGGCATCCCGGAAGATCTACATTCCCGGAGATATCCATCCCGACATCCGCGTGCCGATGCGCGAGATCAGCGTCCACCCGACATCGGGCGAGCCGCCCGTTGTGGTCTATGATTCGTCCGGTGCCTACACCATCGACGGCGCCGACATCCGCATCGAGCAAGGCTTGCCTGAACTGCGCCGCGACTGGGTGCTCGCCCGCGGCGACGTCGAGGCCTACCTGGGCCGGCATGTCCGCCCCGAAGACAACGGCTTTGCCAGCGGCGAGCGCCTCACGCCCGAATTTCCCGGCCAGCGTCAACCGCTGCGGGCAAAGGACGGCAAGGCGGTCACCCAGCTCGCCTATGCGCGGGCCGGCATCATCACGCCCGAGATGGAGTTCATCGCCATCCGCGAAAACCTCGGCCGCAAGGCCAAGGTCGAAGCAATGGTACGCGACGGCGAAAGCTTCGGCGCCCATATTCCCGATCACGTCACACCTGAATTCGTCCGGCAGGAGGTGGCGGCGGGACGGGCGATCATTCCCGCCAACATCAACCATCCCGAAGCAGAACCGATGATTATCGGCCGGAACTTTCTGGTGAAGATCAATGCCAATATCGGCAACTCGGCCGTCACCTCGTCGATGGCCGAAGAGGTCGAAAAGATGGTCTGGGCGGCACGCTGGGGCGCCGATACCGTCATGGACCTGTCGACCGGCCGTAACATCCACAACATCCGCGAATGGATCATCCGCAACTCGCCGCTGCCGATCGGAACCGTACCGCTCTACCAGGCGCTGGAGAAGGTCGAGGGCATTGCCGAACACCTGACCTGGGAAGTCTACCGCGACACACTCATCGAGCAGGCCGAACAGGGGGTCGACTACTTCACCATCCATGCGGGCGTGCGGCTTCACTACATCCCGCTCACAGTCAACCGCGTCACCGGCATCGTCTCGCGCGGTGGTTCGATCATGGCCAAGTGGTGTCTTCATCACCACCGCGAAAGCTTCCTCTACGAGCACTTTGACGAAATCTGCGACATCTGCCGTGCCTACGACGTGTCCTTCTCGCTCGGCGACGGCCTGCGCCCCGGCTCGATCGCGGACGCCAATGACGCGGCCCAGTTTGCCGAACTGGAAACGCTGGGCGAATTGACGAAGATCGCCTGGGCGAAGGATTGCCAGGTGATGATCGAGGGTCCAGGCCATGTGCCGATGCACAAGATCAAGGAGAATATGGACAAGCAGCTCGCCGTCTGCGGCGAGGCGCCCTTCTACACGCTCGGGCCGCTGACGACGGATATCGCACCCGGCTACGACCACATCACATCGGGCATCGGTGCGGCGATGATCGGCTGGTTCGGCACTGCCATGCTCTGCTACGTGACGCCGAAGGAGCATCTTGGCCTTCCGGATCGCAACGACGTCAAGACCGGCGTCATCACCTACAAGATCGCCGCCCACGCCGCCGATCTTGCCAAGGGCCACCCGGCCGCCCAGCTGCGCGACGACGCCCTGTCTCGCGCCCGCTTCGAATTCCGCTGGGAGGATCAGTTCAACCTCTCGCTGGATCCGGAGACGGCTCGCAGCTTCCATGACGAGACGCTGCCGAAGGAGGCCCACAAGGTCGCACATTTCTGCTCCATGTGCGGCCCGAAATTCTGCTCCATGCGGATCTCGCACGACATCCGCGCCGAGGCGCAGAAGGAAGGGTTGGATGCCATGGCGGCAAAATACCGGGAAGGCGGCGATCTCTACATGGCGGTCGATGCCGTCAAGCCTGCGGCCGAGTGACATGCTTGTCCTTGTCAAAGGGGCCGGCGTCGCCGGCCTCACGGCCGCCCATGAACTCCTCGCGCGCGGTGCCAATGTCACGGTCGCGGACCCCCGGCCGGGCTACAGCCATGCCGCATCCTGGCTCGCCGGCGGTATGCTGGCGCCTTGGTGCGAGCGTGAAAGCGCCGGCGAGGCGGTGCTCGCGCGTGGCATCGACGCCGCCGACCGGTGGGACGCGATCCTGCCGGGTGAGGTACGTCGCAACGGAACGCTTGTGGTCGCGCCGGCCCGCGACCAAGGCGAGCTGAAGCGCTTTGCCGGGCGAACCAGCGGGTATGAATGGCTCGAAGAGGAGCGCATCGCCTCACTGGAACCGGCGCTTGCCGGGCGCTTCAGGCACGCCCTGTTCTTCCCGCAGGAAGCCCATCTCGACCCCCGACGGGTCCTGACGTCGTTACGCAAAAAGCTCGCGGCAGAGGGCGTCGCTTTCAGTGGCGAGCCTGCCGACGAATGCAATTTTGATGAGGTCGTCGACTGCACCGGTATCGCGCGAATGAGAGGGACCGGCGGCATGCGCGGCATGCGCGGCATACGCGGCGAAATGCTCTACCTCAAGACCGGTGAGATCGAACTTGCCCGACCCGTTCGCCTGCTCCATCCGCGTATTCCGGTCTACGTCGTTCCCCGTGGCGATGGCCGCTTCATGGTAGGCGCCACGATGATCGAGACGGACTTCGACGGACCGATCGCGGCACGCTCGTTGATGGAACTGCTCAACGCCGCCTATGCGCTGCATCCAGCCTTTGCGGACGCAGCCGTCATGGAAACCGGCGCCGGCATCCGCCCTGCCTTCCCAGACAATTTCCCCCGCGCGACCCGCGATGGAAACGTGGTGTCGCTCAACGGCTTCTATCGCCACGGCTTCCTGCTGGCGCCGACACTGGCTGCCGAAGCGGCCGACCTTGTCTTTTCGTCAAATTCCACCGCCCTAAATACAACAGGAAGGGATGCCTCATGAAACTGCTTATCAATGGCGAGCCCCGGACTATCCAAGCAAAGACGTTGTCCGAATTGCTCGCGCTGCTGGAATACCAGGGCGAGTGGCTGGCGACGGCCGTCAATGGAGAGCTCGTACACCGCGAAGACCGCCTCGACCACGCGCTCAGCGACAATGACACAATCGAAATCCTGTCGCCGATGCAGGGAGGCTGATCGATGCTGAAGCTCTATGAAACCGAAGTTGCCTCCCGCCTTCTGCTGGGAACCGCGCGCTACCCCTCACCAGCCATTCTCGAAGAAGCAGTCAGGCATTCGGCAACGGAGATCGTCACCGTCTCGCTGCGCCGCGAGACCGCCGGAGGCCGCAATGGCGGCGCGTTCATTGAGATGATCCGGGCGCTCGACGTTCGCATCCTGCCAAACACCGCCGGCTGCCATGGTGTCTCCGAGGCGGTGCTGACGGCGAAGATGGCGCGCGAGGTGTTTGCCACCAACTGGATAAAGCTCGAGGTCATTGGCAACCACGATACGTTGCAGCCCGACGTCTTCGGCCTGGTCGAGGCCGCGCGCATTCTTGCAAGCGAAGGCTTCGAGGTGTTTCCCTATACGACCGACGACCTGGTGGTGGCCGAACGGCTGCTGGAGGCGGGCTGCAAGGTCCTTATGCCCTGGTGCGCACCGATCGGCAGTGCTGCCGGACCGCTCAATCTGCCTGCCCTTCGCGCCATGCGCGCGCATTTCCCCGACGTGCCGCTGATTGTCGACGCCGGTATCGGCCGCCCGTCGCATGCGGTCGTCGTCATGGAGCACGGCTTCGACGCGGTGCTCCTCAACACTGCCGTTGCCGGGGCTGGCGATCCCGTCGCCATGGCGGCAGCCTTCGCCAGCGCGATCAAGGCAGGCAGGCAGGCGTTCAGCGCCGGCATGATGGAGCCGCGCGACATGGCGGTACCTTCAACGCCGGTCATCGGAAGGGCGGTCTTTTCATGAGGCTCGATCCCTTCTACCTCATCGTCGATAGCGCCGGCTGGATTGCCCGGCTGGTACCGCTCGGCGTCAAGCTGGTGCAGCTCCGCATCAAGGACCTGACGCAGGCAGAACTGCGCGCCGAGATCCGTGCGGCGAAAGCGATATGCGCTGCACATCGATGCCAGCTGATCGTCAACGACCACTGGGAGCTCGCCATCGAGGAGCGGTGCGACTTCCTGCATCTCGGCCAGGAGGATCTGGCCGTGGCCGATCTCCAGGCCATTCGTTCAGCTGGATTGAAACTTGGGCTCTCGACCCATGACGATGCCGAACTGGCAACCGCGTTGGCCGCAAAGCCGGATTACATCGCGCTTGGCCCGGTCTATCCGACCATACTCAAGCAGATGAAATGGGCTCCGCAAGGGCTGGATCGGCTCAGCGCATGGAAAGCGCGCATCGGTGATCTGCCGCTTGTCGCCATCGGCGGTCTGAACATAGACCGCATCGAAGGCGTCTTTGGGCATGGTGCAGACAGCGCGGCAGTGGTGACCGATATCACCCTGAACGGCGATCCAGAGACAAGAACGAAGGAATGGCTTGCGGCTACCTCTGCTTGGAGAACAGCGCAAGCGTGGTCGAAGGGGGAGATACGCTGAAGAAGAAGGCGACGTAAGGCTGCATGGACATCCAGAGTATACAGTTTCTTCAAAAAGGATTGATTTGCGCGCGGCGCTTGCGCATGGTGAACCGGGGGCGGGACAACAAATTGGGCTTGGAGCACATGCTGCAACGGACCGAGGAAACAGACGCCGCGCTGATCGACAGGCTGCAGCGGGGTGCATTCAACTATTTCCCGAAGCACTACAATCCCGACAACGGCCTTGTTGCCGATACCTCCGTTGCGGGCGTTCCCTGCAGTATCGCGGCGGTAGGCTTTGCGCTGTCGTCCTATACCGTTGCGGTCGAACGCGGCTGGATGGAGCGGCCAGACGCCGTGCAGCGCACCATGAAAACGCTATGCTTCTTCGCCGACGGCCATCAGGGCCGCGAACGCCACTCGATCGGGTACCACGGCTTCTTTTATCACTTCCTGCATATGGATACCGGCCACCGCGCCTGGAACAGCGAGCTTTCGACCATCGATACCACGCTGCTCGTCGCCGGCATCCTGACATCGGCAGCCTACTTTGACCGCGACGACGAGGCAGAAACCGAAATCCGCCGGCTGGCGACCCTGATCTATGAGCGAATCGACTGGCACTGGGCGTTGAACAAGGGCCAGACCGTGTGCATGGGCTGGAAGCCGGGAAGCGGCTTTCTGCGTTGGCGCTGGCAGGGCTACGACGAAGCCGTCCTGCTCTACATGCTGGCGCTTGCTTCGCCGACGCATCCGATCCCGCAATCGAGCTACGACGCCTTTACATCCAGCTATTCGTGGATGCTCTTCGGCGATCAGGCCTATCTTTATGCGGGGCCGCTGTTCATCCACCTGTTTTCGCATGCATGGATCGATTTCCGCGGCATCCAGGACAGGCCGATGGCCAAGCAAAACTGGGACTATTTCCGCAACACGCAGACCTGCATCGCCGTTCAGCGGGATTACGCCGAGCGAAACCCCGGCCATTTCGTCGGCTACAACAAGGATGTCTGGGGTCTTTCCGCCACCGACGGTCCACCGCCCACGCGCAACATGCGCGGAGGTCGTCGCCCACGCGTCCTGGGTTACGCCGCTCGCGGGGCCCCTCTCGGCCCCGACGATGGTACGCTTGCTCCCTGGGCAGCACTCGCCTGTCTTCCCTACGATCGACAGGCCTCGCTCGGGGGCCTTCGCGCGCTTCTCTCAACCTATCCCGCCTTGCTCTATGAAGACCGCTTTCCCGGCGGCTTCAATCCGACGGTCAAGACCGCGCGGCCCGAAGGCTGGGTCGACGACCGTTGTGTCGGCATCGATCAGGGGCTGTTGGTGATGTCGATCGAAAACGAGCGCTCGGACTTCATCTGGAGCCTGATGCGGCAATCGCCGGTGATCCGCGCCGGCCTTCAGCGAGCGGGCTTTACCGGCGGCTGGCTCGACGCGAGCATCAATGACGCCGAGCGCAAAACGGCCTGATCAGCGGCCGAACACATGCGCCTTGCCGGCGATGTCGAGGCGAACGCGGTCGCCGCGCTCGGGAAGCGCCACACTCGAGGTCTTGATCAGGATCGGCGGCAGCGCCACGCCTTCAAGCGAGACTGCAACAGTGCAAGTGGCGCCGCCAAACTCGACCTCGACGACGCGCCCGCCATACTTCGGCTCGCTGTCGTCCGTGACGACGCGGATCTGCTCGGGGCGCAGCATGATCTCGACCTTCCCTTGATAGCCGCTATCGACAGCGACACGGCCGAGCGCGCAATCGGCAAAGCCGTTCTTGATGATCGCGGGCAGCATCACCGCATCCCCCAGGAAGAGAGCTGTTTCTCGGTCCTGCGGGTGCAGATAGAGCGACTGCGGTGACCCGGCCTGAATGAGGCGGCCTTCGCGCAGCACGGCAACCTGATCGGCGAAGGACAGTGCCTCGGCTTGATCGTGAGTGACGAGGATGGTGGTGATGCCAGCCGCCTGCAGGACACGTGCAACGGCCTTGCGCATGTTTTCCCGCAGTCCTGTATCGAGCGCCGAAAATGGCTCATCGAGCAGCATCAGTCGCGGCTTGCGGCCAAGCGCACGCGCCAGCGCCACGCGCTGCTGCTGGCCGCCGGAGAGCTGGTGGGGCCGGCGGGTCAGCATGTTGCGGTCGAGCTCGACCATATCGAGTAGCTCGGCGATGCGCTTGTCACGATCAGGCGTCCCGCGCTGAAAACCGAAGCCGATATTGTCGGCGACATTGAGATGCGGAAAGAGAGCGCCTTCCTGCGAGACGATGCCGATGCCGCGCTTGTACGCCGGTACGGCGACGGGTCCATCGGCCAGGAGTTCGCCGTCCAGCGTCACCCGTCCGATATCCGGCTGCTCGAAACCGGCGACGATGCGAAGAAGCGTTGTCTTTCCCGAACCCGAAGGCCCGACGACGGCCGTGCGGCTGCCGGCCGCGACATCGAGCGAGATGTTTTCCAGCGCCTGGACATGGCCGTAGCGCTTGCTGGTGCCGGCGATCGTGAGCAGCGTCATTGTCCGGCAGTCCGTTTCGATTGAGCATGGAGGAGAAGGGTCAGCGGCAGCGACAGCACCACCATCATGAAGGCGTAAGGCGCGGCCGCCACATAGTCGATCTCGCTGGTCAGCGACCAGAATTTGGTCGCCAGCGTCTCGACGCCGTTGGGCGCCAACATCAAAGTCGCCGTCAGCTCGTTGGTAATGCCGAGCGCCACCAGAGCGATACTGGCTGCCGCTCCCGGTGCCGCAAGCCGCATGGTGACCTGCCGCACCGCCTGCGCCGGCGTGCGCCCGAGACCCATGGCAGCGCGCTCCAGCTCGACCGGGGCTTGCGCGATACTGGCACGAAGACCGACCATTGCGCGCGGCAGGAAGAGGAGAATATACGCAACGACAAGCGTTGCGAACGTCTGATACAGCGGCAGAACCAGCCGGACGGTGATCGTGACCAATGCCAGCGCCACGACGACGCCTGGCAGAGAACCGACATAGTAGTGGCAAGCTTCGAGAATGCGCTGGAACCGTCCAGGAGCACGCACCGAAAGCCAGGCCATCGGGGCAGCTGCCATCGTCGCCAGTATGCCGCCGGCGACGGCAAGGACTATGGTCTGCACGAACGCATTGCCCACCGTATCCAGTCGCCAGACATCGATGCCGCCGAGATAGAGCCAGCGCACAAGCGTCACCAACGGCACGCCAAGAGTGAGGCAGGCCAACAAGGCTGGCAGGAGCACCGCTGGTACGACGAACCAGCCGAGACGTCGGCGATCGGCCGGACGGGCCGAGCCTGATCCGACGCGCGCATAGCGTTCGTTGCCGCGCAGCAAAACCTCAAGCGTAAGGAGCAGGAGACAAAAGCCGACCAGCACGCCGCCCAGCATGTTTGCGGCCGCGCTGTTGTAGGCTGACTGGAACTGATCGACGATCGCGGTGGCGAACGTGTCGAAACGGATCATCACGTAGAGGCCGTATTCCGACAGAAGGTGCAGCGCGATCAGCAGAGAACCGCCGCAAACCGCAAGCCGAAGCTGCGGCAGGACCGCGCGGAAAAACACCTCCCAGGGGCCGAGGCCGAGCGAGGCAGCCGCATCCTCGATCGCCGGATCCAACCGCCGAAGCGCGGCTGCGACAGGTAGATAGAGGAATGGATAATAGGCGAGCACGGAAACGAAGACGCCGCTCTGCAGCCCGCGCATCCCCGGAACCAAACTGACCCAGGCATAGCTGTGCACGAAGGCGGGAACGGCGAGCGGGGCGACGGCAAGCCAAGACCACAGCCGGCCAAAGGGAATATCCGTGCGCTCGGTCAGCCACGCAAGCGTCACCGCCAGCAGGATGGAGAGAGGAACGGTGATCAATTCCAGGAGGACGGTGTTGACCAGCAATTCGCCGACGCGCGGCCGAAACACCAGCTCCTTGACCGTCTCCCAACCCACATCGACGGTGATCCAGCCGATGAAACCCAGCGGCACCAGGCTGAACAGGGCAACGGCCGAAGCGATGAGGACGACGGAGACATGCGGCATACGGGCGCGCAGCCGGTTCAGTCCGACCATCGGCCGCACCGTCGGCATCTGTTGGCCAGGAGCGAGCAATCTGTTGTCCTGCAGCAAGGCCTGCGCCTTCACACCCTGAAAAAGGAAGGCAACCGCTCTTGACCAAGCGGTTGCCGGATTTCGTCATGCCCTAAGGTTTTCTTGAGCCAAAAGCAATAGTTTTGACCGGAGGAACCTGCGACACGAGGCCCTAGATGAGACCAGCAGCGGTCATCAACTCGGTGACCTTCTTGCTGTTCAGCTTCGCGGCGTCGACCTTCGGTGCCTCTAGATCGGAGAGCGCAACCAGCTTGTCGTTGGAAGCAGCATCCTTGCCGATGGCATACTCATACGACGTACCGGTCTTCAGAATGTCCTGCCCAGCCTTGCCTGTGATGAACTTCAAGAACGCCTGGGCTTGCTTCTGGTGCTGGCTGGACTTAAGGACACCGCCGCCGGAAATGCTGACGAATGCGCCCGGATCCTCGTTCTTGAAGTAGTGCAGCGCAACGTTTTTGCTGTTTTCGCCAGTCTTTGCCTGATCACCGAACCAGTAGTAGTGGTAGATAACGGCACCTTCGACTTCACCGGCGTTGACCGCCTTCATGGCAACGCTGTTGCCCTTGTAGGGCGTTGCGTTCTCCTTGAGCGCCTTCAGCCACGCGGCTGTCGCTTCCTCGCCCTTGAGTTCGAGCAGGGCGCTGACGATCGCCTGGAAGTCGGCGCCGGCCGGCGCTGCGCCCCAACGACCCTTCCATGCCGGATCGGCAAGATCGAGCAGCGACTTCGGCAGCTTGTCTTCGGTCAGTTTCGTCTTGTCGTAGACAAACACGGTCGAACGCGCCGCAATACCGGTCCACATGCCATCCGACGGGCGATACTGATCCGGCACCTGCGCCAGCGTATCCTTATCGACAGGGGCAAAGAGGCCGGCAGAATCAACGAGCGTCATGGCGGGCGAGTTCTCGGTCAGGAACACGTCGGCCGGCGAAGCATCGCCTTCCTGAACGATCTGGTTGGCGAACTGCATGTCGCCGCCCTGACGCATCGTCACCTTGATGCCGGTTTCCTTGGTAAAGGCATCGATCCACTCACGGCCCAGGCTTTCGTGCTGAGCGTTGTAGACGACGATGCCCTCGGAATCGTCGGCGCGTGCGACCCCCGATGCCAGCGATGTCGCAGCAAGAAGCGACGCAGCAACAGCAAGCGCTCCCGAAAAACGGCTAAGGGAAATTTTCATGATGCCCTCCATGGCGTTCCACCCGAGTTCCCCCAGGGTGATGAAAGCCCGTATATTTTTCTTGAACTCGGATTTCAAGTTTTCAGCAGTCCTGACCGATCACAAATACTTGAATCAATTACTCAACTCTAAAGACACTCAGAGGGCGTTGACCGACGCGATCAGCTCGTCTTCAACCTCGATACCGCTTTCGAGGGCTTGATGACGTGCAGTCTGCCCACGACGGCCCGGAAGCCGCACTCCCGGATCGGACGAAATCTCGTCGGCCAGCCGGCGCATTCGCTCCGCGACGCCATCACCGCCGCTCGCGGCCGGATTGATGACGATCAACATCTGCCCGAGACCGGGCGCCGAACCCTTGTCATCGAAAAGCGATGAGGATTCAAACGAGAAATTGGCACCGGTCAATGCCCCGGCCAGGATCTCGACCATCATCGCCAGCGCCGCGCCTTTCGCCTCGCCGGAAGGAATCATGGTGCCGTCGAGCGCCGCAACCGGATCCGTGGTCGGTTGGCCATCCCTGTCAAATGCCCAGTCCGACGGTATCGGCGCACCCGTCTGCCGCGCCGCCATCACCTTGCCACGGGCAACCCGTGAAAGCGCGAGATCGATGACGAGCGGATCAGCTCCCGGGACCGGCGCCGCAAAGGCAATCGGGTTGGTTCCGAAGACGGGCTTACGACCGCCCCAGGCAGCCATCGACGCCGTCGCATTGGCCACCATCAACGCCACCAGCCCCATCTCCGCGAAGCGCTCGACGGTCAAAGCCAGAACGCCCGCGTGATGCGAGCGCCGAATGGTCACTAGGGCGATGCCCTGCTGCCTGGCGATGTCGGGAAGCACGGAAACAGCGAGATCGAACGCCGGATAGGCATAGCCGTGGCATGCATCGACCTGAACGACAGCTGGAAACGGGCGCGTGAATATCGGCTTGGCAAAGCCATCAACCTTGCCGGCCTTGGCCTGGGCCGCATAAGCTGCCACCCGCCGCAAACCGTGACCGCCTTGGCCCGCAGCCTCCGCCGCGACAAGCGCTCTGGCGACAGCGCGGGCATTGGCTTCGTCAACGCGGTTGCGCATCAGCGCATCGAGGACCAGCGTTTCGACTGCGGCAAGTGTCAGATGCATGGAAAAACCTGCGCAAGAAAGGGGGCGATGACGCTGTTACGCTATCGCCCCGCTTATCGCAATGCAGCGATCACTCGACGTCGAACTTGACGCCCTGTGCCAGCGGCAGGGTCTTGCCGTAGTTGATCGTGTTCGTCGTGCGGCGCATGTAGGCCCTCCATGCATCGGAGCCCGACTCGCGGCCGCCGCCGGTTTCCTTTTCGCCGCCGAACGCGCCGCCGATTTCAGCGCCTGAAGGGCCAAGGTTGACGTTGGCGATACCGCAATCAGAACCACGGGCGGAAACGAACGTTTCGGCTTCACGCATGTCGTTGGTGAAGATCGACGACGACAAGCCCTGCGGCACGGCATTGTGCAGCTCAAGCACCTCGTCGAAATCGCTGTACTTCATCACGTAGAGGATCGGCGCGAAGGTCTCGTTTTCGACCGGACCTGACTGTGACGGCATTTCGACCAGTGCCGGACGGACGTAGAACGCATCGGCAGAACCGTTTTCGACGCGCTCGCCGCCGGTGACCTTGCCGCCGGCGGCCTTGGCCTGCTCAAGCGCGGACTGCATATTGCTGAATGCCTGCTTGTCGATCAACGGACCGACCAGCGTACCGGCTTCAAGCGGGTTGCCGATGGTAACCGAGCCGTAGGCCTTCTGCAGGCGCGCAACGAGCGTGTCGTAGACGCTCTCGTGGACGAACAGGCGGCGAAGCGTCGTGCAGCGCTGGCCGGCAGTGCCCATTGCCGAGAAGGCGACGCCGCGCAGCGTCAGGTCGAGATCGGCCGTCGGGCAGATGATCGCGGCATTGTTGCCGCCAAGTTCGAGAATGGCGCGGGCAAAGCGCTGCGACAGGCGCGGACCGACGGCACGGCCCATGGCCGTCGAGCCGGTGGCCGAAACCAGCGGCACCTTCGGATGATCGACCAGCACTTCACCCACCTCGCGACCGCCGATCAGGAGCGTCGACAGATTGACCGGCGCAGTGCCGCCTTCGGCGTTGAAGCGCTTCAGCGCCCTTTCGAACAGGGCTTGTGTCGCCAATGCCGTCAGCGGTGTCTTTTCCGACGGCTTCCACACGGTCGAATTGCCGCAGACGAGCGCGAGCGCCGCATTCCACGACCAGACTGCGACTGGGAAGTTGAAGGCCGAGATGATGCCGACGACGCCAAGCGGATGCCAGCTCTCCATCATACGGTGCTCGGAGCGCTCGGTGGCGATCGTCAGGCCATAGAGCTGGCGCGACAGGCCGACGGCGAAATCGCAGATGTCGATCATTTCCTGAACTTCGCCGAGACCCTCGGAGGTAATCTTGCCGACTTCGATAGACACCAGCCGCCCGAGAGCGCCCTTGGCGGCGCGAAGCTCCTCACCGAGCAGACGAACGAGTTCGCCGCGCTTCGGGGCGGGAACGGCGCGCCATTCCAGAAATGCCTTGTGTGCCTCTGTAATCGCGGCCTTCGCGTCGGCGACGGAGTGTTCCTTCAGCGCGCCGATTTCCTTGCCGGATACCGGCGAGGTGACACGCAGCGTGCCGCCGGTGAAGCGGTCCGCGGAAACGCCGAGTTCGGCGAGCAGTGTCTTTGTCTCTGAGGCGAGATCAAGCGTTGCAATGGTCATTGTCGTGGTTCCAACCTTGTTGTTCTCAAAAGCGGGCATCGGCGAAGTGAGCGACCTGAGCGCCGGCTTCGTACCATACTTCCTTGACTGCGCGGAAGCTCGGCTCGGCGGGCGCCGTCAGCGGCAGTGGCAGATCGGCTTCGCTCATTTGACCCAAGATGTGACGGGCCAGCGTGCGTCCGAAAACCGTGCCGGGCGCAATACCGCGGCCGTTATAGCCGGAGAAGCCGACGACGTTGGGCGCAAACTTGTGGAAGCGCGGCAGCGCGTTGTCGGTCATGCCGATCTTGCCGTACCATTCGCATTCGAATTCCACGTCGCCGATCTGGGGAAACAGCTTCCTCAGCGATCGCTTTGCCCACGCCTTGTGGACAGAAAGCCCGGTGTTGCGCAGGGCGCCCACACTACCGAAGACCAGCCGGCCGGCATAGTCCATGCGATAGGACGAGAGGATTTCCTTGGTATCCCAGACACCCTCGCGGCCGGCCAGGATCGATTTGCGCAGGTTGTCGCCGAGCGGCGTGGTTGCGAGATTGAAATAGGGCAGATGCACCTGTTCGGCGCGCACCTGCTCCCACGGCCCCGTGCTGTAGGCATCGGTGGCGACGACGATCCAGTCTGCGCTCACCTGACCCATCGCCGTTTTGACGATCCAGCGGCTGCCGTTTCGCTCGGTTGCGACGGCAGGGCTCGACGTGTGAACTGCAACGCCAGCCTTGACGGCGGCATGGGCAAGGCCACGCGCATAGGCAAGCGGTTGCAGCGTGCCGGCGCGCATGTCGAGCAGCGACCCGGTATAGGCGCTGCTGCCGACCCGCCTTGCAGTCTCCGCGGCATCGAGCAGGGTCACCGGCGCTCCGAGCGCCGCCCATTGCTTGGTCCGCTCCTCAATTTCCTTGAGGCCATCGGCGCCGACGGCGACATGCAGCGTGCCGTTGCGTTCAAGCTCACAGGCGATGGCGTGCTTGTCGATCAGTTCCATCACCAGCTTCGGCGCATTGCCCAGCATATCGAGCAGCCGTTCGCCATGGACCGGGCCAAGGACCCCCGGCAAATCGTTCGGCATGACCCACATGCCGGCATTGATGAGACCGACATTGCGCCCTGCTCCCCCGAAGCCGATTTCCTTTGCCTCGAGCAATACGACCCGCGAACCGGCCTCCGCGAGATGGAGGCTCGATGAAAGCCCCGTGTAGCCACCGCCCACGACCACCACATCGGCACTGATATTTCCCTCCAGAGGAGAGGTAGCCGGCGGCAGCGGAGCGGTTTTTTCCCAAAGCCCATGGGAGCGCGGATCATTCAGCATCGATCGATTCCATCGGTTAAAGTTGGCGGCATTCTACCGCTGCCTGATCATTCGGCAAACCAGCCAGACAACTGGCTTAAGCTGCAGAGCGGCGAGACCAAGCAGATCGAAATCGAACGTGCTTGGCGTTGCGTATAAAGTTCCAGCTCATTTTCGATGTTCGCACCAAGGTCATCCTCAAAGACTTCGCGGTTCGCGCGGGGTCTGGCAATTCTGCTGAAAAATCGCTGGTCTTTGCGCCTCCGGCTACCGGCATGGGAGAACTCCGCGTTCATTCCGACTTCGATGGATGAAGTTCTTTACAAGGCCGCAAAAGCCATAAATATCGACTTTTCGGAAATAGCTCATTCTCCAATGGAATGATCATGCTGCCATCACGGCGTTTTTTACCTTCGACTTCATTGCTGGCAGCCTTCGAGGCCGTCGCCCGGACCGGCACCGTCACCGCCGCTGCGCGCGAACTGGATCTGACGCAAAGTGCCGTCAGCCGTCAGATCAAGGCGCTTGAAGAGCAAATCGGCGTGGAACTCTTCATCCGTGAACGCCAGACGGTGCGCCTGACGCTTGCGGGCGATAGCTATGCGCGTGAGATACGCGAGGCGCTGCGGCGTATTTCAAACGCATCGCTCAATCTTCGTGCCAACCCGCACGGCGGCACCCTCAACCTTGCGATCCTGCCGACATTCGGCACACGCTGGCTCGCTCCACGCCTTGGACGGTTTCTCGCCATCAACCCCGGCGTCACCATCAATCTTGTGACGCGCCTGTCTTCCTTCGACTTTCGCCTCGATTCGATCGATGCCGCAATCCACTTCGGTCACCCCCACTGGCCGGGCGCGGAGCTGACATTCCTGATGTCCGAGAAGACGGTTCCGGCTTGCAGTCGGGAGTTTCGCGATCGTCACGCGATCAAAGGGGCGCCCGATCTGCTCGGCGTTCCCCTCCTCCACCTGACCACACGGGCAGACGCCTGGGAGCAGTGGTTTGCCAACAACGGCGTGGCATTTCAAAATGTGCACGGCATGCTGTTCGACCAGTTTGCAACGGCGGCGCAAGCGGCAACGGCTGGCCTAGGCGTCGCGTTGCTGCCGACCTTCCTCATCCAGGACGAACTGAAGCGGGGCGACCTCGTCGCAGCTGTCGATCGCGAAATGGAGAGCAGCGAACGCTACTACCTCGCCTATCCGCCAGAGCGCGCCGATTACGCACCGCTGGTGGCATTTCGCGATTGGATCGTTCTGGAAGCCTCGGCATGACGGAACGGCTTGCGCCCGCACGGTGCTTTCGAGCATTATGCGCACCAAACAGAATTCAATGCAGGAAACTCCCATGAAGCCGATTTTCGTCCAGCTCCAATGCGTCCCCGGCAAGACCTATGAGGTCGCCGACGCCATCTACCAGACGGAACGCGTCTCGGAGCTCTATTCGACGAGCGGCGACTACGACCTCCTGCTCAAGGTGTATATCGAAGAAGGTCAGGACATTGGCAAGTTCGTTAACGATAACATCGCCAATATACCGGGCATTGTCCGTTCGCTGACCACCTTGACCTTCAAGGCGTTCTAACCGTCGGTCACCCTCGGTTAACTCTCCCGATACACAAAGGTCCGCCAGTTGCCGCTTTTAAACGCGGCCTTAACGCTGGCTGCGGTCTTGTTGCTGCAGTCGTAGCTACGGCCGCCGAGGCGCGGCCCATAGGTGTATCATGTCCGCTGCCGAAACCTACGCTCGCGACGCCGAACCGTCGCAAGACCCTCTGCCGCTGATCGTTCACGTCATACGCCAGTTTCTGCCCAATCGCGGCGGCCTGGAAGATGTCACCGCCAATCTTGCGCGCCAGACGATCGACCGGGGGTATCGAGTGCGCGTGGTCACGCTCGATTCACTGTTCACAGCGCGCGACAACAAGCTGTCGCATCGCGAATACATCGGCGACATCGAAGTGGTTCGCATTCCCTGGTCGGGCAGTACGCGCTACCCTATCGCTCCGCAGGTTTTCCGGCATCTGGGCGATGCCGCTCTCATCCATGTTCATGCCATCGATTTCTTTTTTGATGCACTCGCCTGGGGCCGCTTTTTGCACCGAAAGCCGATGGTGGTGACGACGCACGGAGGCTTCTTCCACACGCAGAACCACGCAGCGTTGAAGAAGGTCTGGTTTCAGACCATGACCCGCTTCTCGGCGATGGCCTACGACAAGGTGATCGGATGCAGCATGTCCGACCTTCGGCAATTCTCGCAGATCGCCCCCAACCGCAGCATGGTGATCGAGAACGGCGCAGATATCGGCAAATTTGCCGACAGCGCATCGCGTATAGCAAAGCGCAGGATTGTGACCATCGGCCGGTTTTCCGTCAACAAGCGTCTCGACAATCTGATCGAGACCCTTGCCGTGCTGAAAGCGCGCAACGCCGACTGGCACCTGGATATCGTTGGTGTCGAATCCGATCTAAGTTGTCAGGACCTTGCTGATCACCTCGCCAGGCTGAATATAGCTGACGTCGTCACGATCCATGTCTCACCGGACAACGACGCAATCCGCAATATCATTGAGCAGGCATCGATTTTCGCATCGGCTTCAGCCTACGAGGGCTTCGGGTTGGTCGCCCTCGAAGCGATGAGCGCCGGGCTGCTTCCTGTCTTGAACAGCAACGAGGCTTTCGCGACACTCGGCGCGCGTCACGACGAGCTTCTTCTTACCGATTTCTCCGATAGCGTCGCGGCCGCGCAGGCGATCGAGACTGCCTTCGAGCGCCTCCAATCGCGTGGTCCGGACATCAGGGCGGAGCTTCTCGCCGATGCGCGCGCTTATTCCTGGGATGTCGTCGCCGAGCGCTATATCGCCGTCTACGAGCAACTGATCGGCACCTGATCCGTCGTCGGCTCAGGCCTTGGCGAGGCGGACGATCTCGGCAAGTACCGTCTTGCGCGATTGAGGTGGCGTCAGATTGTGATCGGCATCCGGCAACATCACCAGCCGCACGTTCGGATAGCGCATAAACTTGCGCCCGCCCGGGCCGAAGTGAAAATACATGTTCTCCAGCCCGACATCGCCCTCGCTATAAATAAGCGTCAACGGCACCTTCCGCCTGCCGACGGCGAGGAAGGATTTCTTGACCTCGACGGCGGTATGACGCCGGCTAGGCAAGTATTCCAGCAAAGGCGCGATGCGGACCGACATGCGTCGGGCAAACGCGATCGCGACGTTCCTAAGAGCGGCCTTGACGTCAACTTCACCGCGTAGCAGTCGTTTGAACGTATCGACGTTTGCGATGCGCTGGCCGTAATCTTCGAAGCTGCGCGGAACGGACACGACGTGCTTCTTTTCGACGGCCTGGTTCGGATCCCAGTAGTAGACGAAAGGGTTGATCGACACCGCAGCTTTCAGGCGCTCATCAGCAACCGCCGCGCGAATGGCCAGGTAGCCGCCACTGCATCGACCCGCCACCATGAGTGGCCCGCTCGCCAGGCCTTCCAGAAGATCGGTCGCGGCGCGCACATCCTCGCTCTGCGTCGGCGAATAGAGGATCTGTGTCGGCGCATCCAGGCGCGGGGGGCTGTCTCCCACGTTGGCAGAATCGAAACGAAGCGAGACGACCCCCTGACGCGCCAGATCGCGCGCCATATCGACGATTGTCCGTCCCCAACCGGAATGACGGTCATAAGCCGTCGACAGAAAGAGAACGGCACTGCCCGTGGGAGTGCCGAGCGGCCGGCTGACCACGCCGACCAGATGGTTGAACTCGCCGAAACGCACGGGGACTTCTGCGAACCCGTCGCCTGCGATAGATTTCGGCTCGATCTCGGTGACCGACGCAATGCCAGCAGCGTCCACGGACGTATTCGCGTCCAGCCATCCAGCCAGATAGTTCACAGTGGCCATCGGGGTCTTGGCGAACAGCGGATCGATCACGAGCTCGTCGTAACCCTCGAATATTCGCTGTTCCACCTCGCCACCGAGCGCCCGCAGACCGTCGGCAAAGGTCGTGTCGTGCGCGCGCACCGGCCGCTCGAGAATGAGATAGCGCGGTGCGGCAAGGCCTTCCGGCGCAGTGATGTTGAGCTTCGAGAGCTCCGCGGCGATACCGTCCGGCATGACAAGACCCGCAATCACATGCTGGCCTTTGGGAAGGTCGTCCGCGCCCAGTCCGAGATGAAGGTTGATGAACTTCGACCATGCGCTCAGTTCGCGTAGATAGGCGCGGCCGCTAAGGACCGGCGCAAGCATGACAATGCTGTCCACGCCGCCGATCGCCATGCCCGCACGCTGAACCAGCGTCGCGCCAAGCCCTTGGGCAACGAGAACCACCCGGCTGCAACCGCTCAGGTTTTTCAGCTTTTCCGCCGCATCCCGGATAGAATTCTCCCAGACCGCCAGTGTCTCCGGCACACCACCGAAGTCCAGCGCATCGCCTGTGCCGGGATAGTCGAACCGAAGGCTCGGCACACCGACATCGGCGAAATGCTCAGCTGCGACGCGGAAGAACTTCCGGCTGCACATCTCCTCAAAGCCCCAGGGATTGACGAAAAGGACGGCCGTCGACCGCTTCTGCACATCTGGGTTCTCTGGCTTGAAGAGGCCGATTGTTCCCTCAAACGCCAACGGCAATGCCGCATCCCGCCCTGCACCATCTGCCAGATCCGCCGACGGTTCGTGGGTCGGCACAACAACCTCTCCCCTTTCAGGAAGCAACGGAGCGACAAACTCGACTGCCTTTTTGGCGGGTCCTCGCAACGAGGACGGCATTTTCCCAACGATAGACAACATAACCTCGGCATCCTCACGCGGAATCGCGTTCAGGATCTTGAGTGCAACAATATAGCCAAGCCCCCCGGCCGCTATCGCGATCAAAAGTCCAACAGAACCATTTATAAAATGTAAAGTTGCAATGGCGATACACGCGCAAAATGCAGCTGCAATCAATGTTTTCGAAATACTGACATATAGACCTGACAATTGTTTGCCGAAGCCGGTCTGCCTGACCATGATCACACACATCACCACAAAAACGCCGATGCGAACAAGAGCGGCCCCCTCGGCCGCAAAGACCGGGACCATCGCCAGGCAGCCGACCGTCATCACAAGTCCGCCGACAACGCTGACACGCAGGCGATCGCGCGCCCGGTCCATGGACAAGAGGTAGAGGCTCAGCGTTTGCATGAAGGTATAGGCCGGAGCCGCAAGCGCCAGCAGGGCCACGACGGTACCGCTTCGGCTGAATGCTTCGCCGAAAACCGCGCGCACCAACTCGCCGGAAATCGCCGCAAGCCCGAAGCTCATCGGCAGGATGATATAGGCCATGCTGCGCGTCACAGCCGAAAACACTTCGACAGGCAGCGTTCGATCGTCGCTGCTGTGGCGCCGCTCGGAGTAGTAGGGCAAGAGGCTCCCTGTCATCTGGATCGGCAGTTGCAGGGCGATGTTGGCGACGGAGAGGCCGACCGCATAGTAGCCGACCATTTCCACGGACCAGAACTGCTGCAAGAAGAGGATTTCCAGCCTGTTCAAAAAGATCGAGTCGATGACGAACTGCGCGGAGAGGACCGCAGACGAGGCTGCCAGATGCTTCAGTGGGATCCCGCATCGATCCCGACGCGTGAACAGGATGGGCAGCGTCGCGACGAAGAACACCAACTGCCCGAGCAGATATCCGAAGAGCACACCTTCGACGCCGTACAACACCGCCCCGCCGGCAACGCCGATGAGCTGTAAGACACAGACGGCGGTCGACAGTTTGAAAAAGTCGCCGAGGCGGCGCTCGCCGATCAGATAGAATTTGACGAACGAACCGATCGCCTGGATGAAGAACAAAGCAGCGGTCACATAGGCGACGGACGGCGCGGTGTCCGCCCAGTGCAACTCCTCCGACGTCAAAAAGAAGAGCGCATAGAGGGCAAGCAGGACCAGGGTGGAGCAAAACATCACCGTGACGAGCAGGGAGGCGAAACCCCGCCGTCGCTTCGCGTCGAATCCCTCAGCTTGCAATTGCGGCAATGTCTTCGAGAGCGTGATGCTCGATCCGAGTTCAGCAATGGACGCACCCGTCACGACAAGCCAAAGCGAAAAGGCGACGATGCCATTTGCTTCCGGCCCAAGGAGGCGAGCTGTGATGATGGACGAAAGGAATCCTGTCAGGAGCAGCAGCATCCCCGCCGCTCCGTTCATAACCGAATTCGCAATAATTCCCTTCGACATGTCGTGTCCACTCAAGGCCGTTCGGAGCCGGCCATGCTAGTGTGAAAATCTTTCGAAATTGATCGCATCGACGCTTTTGATCACGAGACCGTTGTGGTCAAAATGCAAAGGATCGTGACCCGCCGAGACTGGTGACTTCGCCGGACGGGACATCCTCTTCGCTTCTGCCGGGCAGAAGATGGAGCCGCACGCGTTTAGGGGCACCGGGTGCGAGATGAAACCAGTCGTCGTCCGGCCGGAAACCGTCGAGACTGAAATGCAGGGATTGCGCCGCCCGGTCCGTCACAAGCTCGGCGAACCACACCGAGCCCTCGCGCAGCAGCGAAACCTGGAGATCGGCGTCGTGGAAGGCCTTCGACCGACCGAGCGGGAAATGGAAAGCGTCAGCCACCACCGCGCCGCCGTCCGGCAAGCGCAATCGCGCCACGACGATGTCATGCGACGGCGGACCGAACCGGAATGCATAGGTCGTGTCGAAGAACGCGCCGAACAGGTCGGTACTCGCAAATCTCTCCTTGGCTCTCGGTGCCAGTGTCAGGATACGACCACCGCTGACCACGTGCTGCTTGCCATTTTTGAAGCAGACAATTTCGAGATCAAGCTGCAGGCTATGTGCGGTCTCGTTGATAACATGGACGTCGAGGCCGTTCGTTCCCTCGTCGGTCAACAGCACCTGAACCGGACGAAAGGCACGCCGCATGGCGTACCAGACCGGCTTTGGTTCGCCTGTCGAATCGATCACTCCCCAGCCGGGGCCGGGAAGGAGATCTTGAAGTGTCCAGACCAGCGCACCGTTGCAGCTCGATCCCCTTCGGCGCCATTCGGCAAAAGTCTCTTCCAAGACCTCGCCGGTGACCGCGCGCGACATGTCGAGGTAAAGGTCGCGATTGTCTAGCCGCAACCGAGCGGGATCAAGGTCATAAAGCTCCCTCAGATAGAAATCCCGAACGTCCTCGAAGTCCCAGGAGGCGCCGCGGTCACGTGGCACCCGCGCCTTCCACAAGGGGCTATGGACCGGCGGCACGTCGAGATGGCGGTGCAAGCTTTTCTGTTGCGGCACATGCGCGAATGCGAGGCTCTCGGCAGCAAAGCGCACATTGGCACGACGGGCGTCCGTGAGCGGCCGCATGTAGGCACCGACGCCGTAGTAGTGCGTCACAGCGGCATTCGGAGAAAACGGCATAGCCCCGCCCGAGGGCGAATTCGGCACATAGGGCACGTCCGGCCTCAGGCGACCCGCGATTGCCGGAATGATCTCCTCGGTGATCGGCCCTGTCCAGAACTCGCCGGGCAAACCGAGCATCGCGGCCTGCTGATAGATCTCACTGCCGCCACACAGCACGGCAAGCGAAGGAGAGCCTTGGACGCCGTGCAGAAACTCTTCGACCTCCGCATGGACATGCGCCGTAAATGTCTTGTCGTTCTTCGGATAATCGAAATTGGCGAACATGAAGTCCTGCCAGACAAGCAGTCCCAGTTCGTCGCAGAGCTCGAAGAATTCCGGCGTCTCGTAAGTCATGGTTCCGCCGACCCGGACCATGTTGATCCCAGCCTCGGCAGCAAGACGCAGGAACGGTTCATAGTCTGCGCGCCGCCCCGGCAAGCGAACGATATCTGCCGTTGTCCAGACCGCACCACGGCAGAATATCGGCTCTGCGTTGACGTGCAGGGCAAAGTCGCTTCCATCCGCGCCGCGTTCGACCTCGATATGGCGAAATCCGGTCTGCCCGGCACGATGCTCGACACCGTCGACAAGGATCGAATAGGCGTACAAGCGCGGCGTTCCGTGCGTGTGCGGCCACCAGACTTCGACCTCTTTCAATCTTAGAATGGCGGAGTAAAGCTTATCGCCGACCTTTTCAAAAGGCTGCTCGATCTCGCCGCAGCGAAGCGACAACGCCGGATTGTCGACCTCGGTATGGAGCGAAACGCTGAGCTTGCCGGTGCCGTCTGGCTCGAGCACGGCCCTTACCGACACGTTGTCGATCGAGACGACATCGCGACGGACGACTGTGATGGGACGCCACGGACCAACCGCGTGGATCTCCGGGCACCAGCCGGGCATACGCCCGAGCAGCGTCGTGCGGACGTTCTTCAACCCTTGCGGCGTCATCATCTGAGGTCGCCACCGGGCGCGTGGACCGCCTTCGGCAAGACGCGGCGCAAGCGCGCGAAAGCACATGGCGAGTTCGTCGCCCCCCAAAAGCGTTGCAGGGACCTCGTGCATGGTGAACATGCTTTCGGAAAAGAGAATTTCCTGACCGTTCAAGAAGACATGGCAAAGCGTCGCCAGACCTTCGAACCGCAAAATCACCTCACCCGGCTGCGCATCGAAAAGCCGGCAGACGTACCATGCGTCCTTGGTATCAAGCGGCTGCGGATTTTCACGATCGAACAATCCAATTTTTTCCAGCGCAGCCGCTACCGTACCAGGGACCTCGGCGGCAATGACCTGCGCAGACATCGGCAGGTCGTGCGGGTTGGCGCAGGCATCAGGTTCTGTCAGCACCAGATTCCAACCTTCGCAAAGCAGAGTTTCCTCCGCTCCAATGCTCGCCATTCTCCCCCGCATGCTCAGGCTCCCGGCTTCACAAACGCCCCGCGAGCGAAGCCATCATGGAATCCCACGCATCGGCGGCGGGATCAAGCGCCGTCTGCAGGGGATCGTATTTCTTGCGGGTCACGGCCCGGGCAAGCTGGAACTGGACGGACTTCGCCACCTCCGAAATGCGACTTGCCTGTTCTGCCGCAGATGAAAATTCGCCAGCCGACAGCCACATCAAGTGATCGGCGGCAAGCTCGAAATTCGCGCCGAACTGGCGCAACGTATTGAAGGCATACTTATGGAAGAAGCCGAACGGCCGCTCGGCAACGGCTTCCACCTGAAGCGGAAAGACCTTGGCGAAAGCGCGGATCGGATTTTCGCCAGGACGGCGGCGAAAATGCTGATCGAGAAGGCGGCGTGATGTGTCGAGCACCCGCCCGGCGTCCCTTGCTGTCGCGGGAAACTTTGCAAATTCGGTGTAAGGCAGAAACGGCGGACCGTTTTCCGACAGATGAAGCTGAAACAACCCGTCGAAGTCTTCGCCCTGAAGTTCGAAATAGCCGCCATTGTGAAAATACTCGATCCGCTTGCCGGCAGAATCCAGACGATTGATCGCAACAGTGGTCTTGCCGTGCTCAGTCCGATAGGCGGTGCCCCGCGTGTCGGGCATGTAGAATGAGTCCATCTCGAGAAGGCACAGGCGCCCGCGGCCGATTTGTGTTTCGACATGCCGCTCGACACAGTCGAAAATGGAAAGTTCGGTGACACGGATATCGTACAGCGTTTCGAGATCTTCGAGCGGCACCTTGAAAAAGGTAAACTGATCGCCTTCGAAATCCTGCGTGAGCGTAAAGCCGAGCATCGCCTCGGGCGCAACGCCCAGGGCACTCAGAACCTCGATCCACAGATCGACGTAGCAATTGGTTTCGGGCCACATGCGCTCGCTTGAATGCAACGCATGCGGCGCGTACGCCTCCGGGCGAATCCCCGGGAAAACGGAGGACATGGATACGCTCAGCCCCATAGCGCCTGACGTACCCTTGCCGGCCATGCCTTCACGTCGAGACCGTGGTGATGGAAGAGCGCCAGCGCAATGCGTTCTAGCCCAAAGCCGACGCAAGCCGTATGAGCGACGCTGCCGTCCTCGAGATGCAAGCCCCACTTCGAGCCGAATGCGTCCTGATGATAGTTGAAGCTCATGCAGGCGGTCGGGTTGGCAACGGAGGTGATCGGGATCAGCAGCTCGAACTTCAGGTTCTGGTCGCGCTGGTTGTTGGCTAGCATCTTGCCGGCTCGACCGAAGAACGGATCGTTGGCAACATCGATGGTGACGTCGAGGCCGACGGCTTTCATCATTTCCACGCCGCGGTCCATCCAGCGCTGACGGAAGTCCGTGACATGCTGTTCGGTGCCCATGCAGATATACTCGCGCATGCGGAAAAGCTGCTGCCGGGCCGGATCCTGCGACGGCTCGTGGCGGAAGCAATAGGACTGCAGATCGAACAGACCACCCTCCGCCGGAAGCTTGCCGCGCTTGGCGATGGTCGGGTAAAGCGGGTAGCAGGCCGCAGGTGTCAACACGATGTCGGTCGCCTTCTGCTCCTTTGTCCAGTCGTCGCCGACTTCCATGCACTGCAGCAGGCTGACGTGATCAAGCTCACTGCCGCAGAAGCTGTGCACCGTGCCGGCGAGTTGCGGGAAGCTCTTCATGTAGCCGCTCTTTTCGAAAAAGGCGCGGTTCATGCCTGGCGGGAAGCGCATGGCTTCCGCGCCGTCGGCGCCGCCGAACCTGTCGATCAGGCGCTCGAAAGCGGCAATGACATCTTCAAACTGGCCGCTGCGTCCATAAAGACCGTCGACACCGGTATCGATTAGAAGGCCCGATTCAAAAAGTCGGTCTAGAAACGTCACCTGCATATCCATGTCGTCACCCCAATAGGCTGGTGTCCTGTTTGTGGACAAGGAGCATACTCGACGTGTTGCCGAGAATGCGGTCGTTCGAGATCATGAGCTGTGCGGAATGAGCGTCGCGCAGATGGCGACCGACGCTGAAGGGCGTACCGTTCTTGTAGCCCATGATACCGCAGATCAGCATGACATGATTGATGATTTCGAGGATCGTCTCAGACGAGGCGATCTTCACGTTGTTCATGGCAACAGCGAAACCCATCGACATCAGCCGGTCGGCATCGGACTTGGCGTCGTCATAGGCCTTCAGACCGGCAACGACGTTGGAGCGCACCATCTGCAGGAGATTGGAAACCTCGGCCAGACGCAACGCGCCTGGTGGAGGCGCACCCGGTGATTTGCGCGCGGCAGCCCGCACGAAAGCCTGTGCACGGGCGACGGCGTCGACGGCAATGCCGTACCAGACGCCGCTCCACAACAGGTGCGACGACGCAAGCATCGACTGAGCGGCAATTTCGGCGAAAGGCTTTGGCAATATCTGTTCGGCAGGCGCCTCGCCCCTAAAGAGGAAGCCATCGGAGCAGGTGCCGCGCATGCCGAGCGTGTTCCACACATGCGTCCTTTCCAGGGTATACTGACTGCTCAGGAAAACCGTAAGCAACTGATCGGAGGACGCGGCATCCGCATGGGACCGCGAGGTGATCATGATTGCGTCGGCGTGCGAGCCGTACGAGATCACCGTGGCATCCTTCTCCAGGCGGCAGATCGGGCCATCGACCTCAATCGCGCAAATGCTGTTTCTGAGGTTGCCACCAATGCCGCCTTCGGTGGTCGCAGATGCGATGAGCAACTGCTCGGCCGCCACACGCCGCATGAACGCGCAATGCCACTCGCTGGCGTCGCCATGTTCTACCAGGCTGCAGAGCTTGATATGGTGCATGGCGAAAACCATCGCGGCAGCGGAGCACGCCTGACCCAGCACCGAACATAGTTCGGCAATCCGGCCGATCGTCGCCCCTTCGCCACCGAAATGACCCGCTATCTGAATACCGAACAACCGCTCGGCCCTCATCGCGTCTACAGCCTCGTGCGGAAATCTACCTTCAAAATCAACAGCATCCGCATGCTTTGCCGCGATCGCGGCGACTCGCGCGACCCTGACGCTCAGATCTTCTTCCGTGATTTTGACCGGGAAATTCATCTAAGCGACCTTCCGGCTATCCCTGATAAGATCGACTGTCTTGGCAATCGCCGAAATGCTCGCGAAAGACTTGCGATTGAGCAGATTGTCCGGGAACTCGATGTCGAAAGCTTCCTCGATAGCAAGCATCAGCTGCACCGAAGCGAAGGAGGTGAGGCCGGCCGAATAAAGGTCGGCATCGTCGGCCACTTGATCAACCGAAACGGGCAGTTTTCCGAATTTCGCCAAGAGTTCGCGGATTGTCGTATTCATTCGTCTATCTCCAAGATGATCATATCCCGAGGGGCGATCAACGCCTCTTAATAGGACCAGCTCTAATCAGGAAAACCCAAGATTCCCCTAAATGACGTAGTTAAAACGAATTTATACTATCGGCTAAAACACAACCAAAAGGAGCATAAAATGTAGTATAAGCATAATGAAAGCAACGCTTTACGCTACATTTCCAGGCAGATACCAATGTCGCCTGCCGGCGCAAAAGCGTCTTTAAACAACACGCTTTTGCGGGCACACTGCCCTACTCGCCCGGGGGATACCGATGCTCTTGTCCCTGATAGTCGGAAACCGAATAGCACCCCTTGTCCAATTTCCAGATCGCCTGCTCGCCGATCACGGCCTTGCCGTGGCCACCCGGTATGTCGAGGATGTAGGCTGGCTGGCAGAGGCCTGAAATTCGACCTCTCAACGCAGCGACGATCTTCTGCCCCTCTTCGATCGTCAACCTGAAATGGCTGGTACCGGGAGCGAGATCTGGATGGTGCAGATAATAAGGCTTCACCCGCGTCTCGACGAACGCCTTCATCAAGTCGGCAAGAACAGCGGGATCGTCGTTGACGCCCTTAAGCAGGACAGATTGGCTGACCATGACGATCCCTGCATCCACCAGACGGGCGCAGGCGGCACGCGCCTCGGCTGTCAATTCGCGCGGATGATTGGCATGCAGGGCCACGTAGACCGTCTTGCCGCTCGCCCTCAGCGCATCGATCAAAAGCGCATCGACCGACTGCGGATCGACCACCGGTACACGGGTGTGGAACCGAACGATCCGAACGTGGTCGATGGTCGCGAGTTCATTAAGTATTTCCGCCAGACGACGTGGCGACAGCACCAGCGGATCACCCCCCGTCAGGATGACTTCCCAGATCTCGTCATGGTCCCGGATGTAATTGAAGGCGGCTTCCATGGCGGCCGCATCCAGCGTCCCAAGGCCCTGCGGTCCGACCATTTCGCGCCGGAAACAGAAGCGGCAATAGACGGGACAGACGTGAACCGCCTTCAAAAGCACGCGATCCGGATAGCGGTGCACGATCCCTTCCACCGGACTATGCGCATGGTCGCCGATCGGATCGGCGCGTTCTTCCGGCGTAGCGACAAGTTCGGCCACATCGGGCACGAACTGACGAGCGATCGGATCCGCCGGGTCGGCCCGATCAATAAGCTTCGAAACGGACGGCGTAAGAGCAATGGCATAGCGCGCCGCAACGTCCTTGAGGCTTTCGCGATCGCGGTCATTGAGCAGTCCTGCGTCTTTCAAGCCTGCCAACGTCTTGATCGGCTTGGCGATGTTCATCGTCCGTACTCCGCAACCGGCGCCCAAAGCACCTGCTCGATCCGCGATGCCCCTGTCGAGAGCATCACCAGTCGATCGAAACCCAACGCGATGCCGCTCGCCTCGGGCATGATCGAGAGCGCCTCGAGGAAGTCCTCGTCAATCGGATAAGTCTCACCATAGACGCGCGCCTTTTCCGCCATCTCGATTTCGAAACGACGTCGCTGCTCGTCGGGATTGGTCAACTCGCCAAAGCCGTTCGCCAGTTCCACGCCGCATGCATAGACCTCGAAACGCTCCGCCACTCGCGGATCGTGCGCTGAAGGCCTTGCCAGGGCAGCTTCCGAAACCGGATATTCGTCCAGGATCGTGACGCGACCGAAGCCGAGATGCGGCTCCACCTTCTCGACGAGTACGCGGCTGAAAAGATCGGCCCAGCCATCGTCCTGCGATACACGCATGCCCGCGCGCCTCACTTCCGCTGCCAGCTTGGCGCGATCTGTGGAACCGTCAGCCGACACGGACGCCAGGAGGTCGATCCCCGCGTGACGCCTGAAGGCCTCTGCCACGCCAATGCGCTCGGGGCCGGCGAACGGGTCGCATTGCCTGCCTCGGTAGCTGAACATGGCCGCCTTTGTCGTCTGCGCGGCGAGCGCCAGGATGCGCACGCAATCCATCATCAGGCTCTCATAGCTTTCCGCCGCACGATACCATTCCAGCATGGTGAATTCCGGATGATGCAGCGGCCCGCGCTCGCGGTTGCGATAGACATGCGAGAAACAGGCGATGCGCTGCTCGCCGGCGGCGAGCAGCTTCTTGCAGGCGAACTCCGGTGACGTATGCAGATAGAACGGCGCCTTCTGGCCATCGGTGGTCAGTGCCTCTGTCGCAAACGCGTGAAGATGCGCCTCATTGCCTGGCGAGATTTGCAGCGTTGCCGTATCCACCTCGATGAAATCCTCGCGCGCGAAGTAGCCGCGCAGAGCCGCCTGGACGGCATTGCGTCCGATCAGGAAGGGACGGCGATCTGCATGGACGCTCGGCGTCCACCATGGAGACGCTTTGGTGATCGAGGGTTTCATTCAACGCTGTCCTCGCCGCATCGGCCAACGCGAGGGCTGGCTATTTGCCGGATTTTAGGTTAGTTGCGCCCCCAAAGAACAATTAATTGCGTCTCCGGGGCTATTTCGACAGTCCTCTACGACGCCAAAAGCCCAGTTACAAGGAAGTCTTATGGTCAAGGTCATCGCCTCTTCCATCCGCAAGGGAAACGTTATCGACGTGGATGGTAAGCTCTACGTCGTTCTTACCGCGCAGAACTTTCACCCGGGCAAAGGCACGCCGGTCACCCAGGTCGACATGCGCCGCATCGTCGATGGCGTCAAGGTCTCCGAGCGTTGGCGTACGACCGAGCAGGTCGAGCGCGCGTTCGTTGAAGACGTCAACCACCAGTTCCTCTATGAAGACGGCGAAGGCTTCCACTTCATGAACCCCGTCAGCTACGACCAGATCGTGGTCGACGTCGAAACCATGGGCGACCAGAAGGCCTATCTTCAGGAAGGCATGACCTGCATTCTGTCGATGCACGAAGGGATCGCGCTGGCTCTCGAACTGCCACGCCACGTGACGCTCGAGATTTCCGAGACCGAACCGGTCGTCAAGGGTCAGACAGCATCGTCCTCCTACAAGCCTGCAATGCTGTCGAACGGCGTACGCACCCTGGTGCCGCCACACATCAACGCCGGTACGCGCGTCGTCATCGCCACGGAAGACAATTCCTACGTCGAGCGTGCAAAAGACTGATCTTCAGGAAGTTCGTCATCTCGAAGGCCGTATCGCTCTCGATGCGGCCTTTTTGTTTGCCCGGATCCAGCAAGCGGCCATGCAAAAAGGCGCCGGGTAACCGACGCCTTTCGCTTTGACATAGGAAGACAGTACCCGGCTTATTTTCGCCGACTACCCACGCAATCTTAGCGCGGGCAACGCGCTTCGTAGCGGCGACCGTACCGGTCGCGGTAGACGCAGTAACCGCGGCGTTCGACCGACTGCCCGATAAGAGCGCCAGCGAGACCACCGGCTACAGCGCCGATTGCCGCACCACCCCAGCTGTGGCTGACTGCCCCGCCGATGATAGCGCCGCTGCCTGCGCCAATCGCAGTACCCTGTTCCGTCGCCGTGCAGGATGCGAGTGCACCGACCAGGGCACCAATGAGAACAATTTTCTTCATCATGACATTTCTCCCAGGTTTTTCGGGCGCTTAGATCCGCCCCATCAGTACAAGAATAATAATAATGACGAGCACTAGCCCCAAACCGCCAGAAGGTCCATAGCCCCACCCGCGGCTATAACCCCAATTTGGTAGGGCCCCGAGCAAAAGCAGAATAAGGATAATAAGCAGTATCGTTCCAAGCATATCCGGTGACCTCAGCGCAATGCGAGTTTGAATGAGCAAGAAACACGCCCATCAGATTTTTGTTCCGCTCGAATTTTCCATCCGCTCCATTAATTCGAACTCGCAGACCCACGGTCAGAATTCCAGCGCCACCGTAAACAGGCTCCTGCGTCCCTTTCGGCCATCCTGCTCTATGGTTAAAAAGTCATTCTCCTACAACATGTTGCCGTGAACAAACCCTGAAATCAAGGCAGTCGCCGATTCGTCTTCTGTTTGTTCCGCCTTTGATCGACACTTGAACGGAGTAGCCATACGCGTTCGTCCGACGACCGAACCGCGATAAGACATAAACTGCCGGCCCCGGCAGGAATTGGCGGCGGCCACACGCCAAGCGTGAATCTCCAGATTCAGCATCTAGTGCGAAAAAGTGATTCAAAATCAATAGTTAGCCGTGAACAAACACTGAATCAGCGGGAGTGAGCGATTCGTCTCTGATTCGTTCTCGCACTGTTCTGAATCGCCAAACGGGTATTCTGCAAGCTATTCGCGCAGCAGAAATCCACAAGTCAGCCCTTGCGTTTGGCCGAGCGGCTGTCCATGTGTTGTCTGCTTCAGTGAGGAGCTGAGTTTATCCCGAGGTCCCCCGCCTCATCAGCAGGACAATGACACTGACATCGCAGCCCATGATACAGAGCGGGCGCGGCGTKACCGCGGTGCTCGGTCCGACCAATACCGGCAAGACGCATTATGCCATCGAACGCATGGTCGCCCACGGCACCGGCGTGATCGGCCTGCCATTGCGCCTTCTCGCGCGCGAGGTCTACACGCGTGTCGTCGAGAAGGTCGGCGTGCACAACGTCGCTCTGGTTACGGGCGAGGAGAAGATATCGCCTCCCAATGCGCGGTTTTCGGTCTGCACCGTTGAAGCGATGCCGCGCGAGACGAAGGCCGCCTTCGTCGCCATCGACGAGGTCCAACTGGCAGGCGATCTGGAGCGTGGTCACATTTTCACCGACCGCATCCTCCACCTGCGCGGCCGCGACGAAACCCTTTTGCTGGGCGCTGGTACCATGCGCCCCATCCTCCAGCACCTCCTGCCGGGCGTGACCATCGTCGAACGGCCCCGGCTTTCCCACCTATTTTACGCCGGCCAGAAGAAGATCACCCGCCTGCCGCAGCGCACCGCCATCGTCGCGTTCTCCGCCGACGAGGTCTATGCCATCGCCGAGTTGATCCGCCGCCAGCGCGGCGGCGCGGCGGTCGTTCTCGGCGCGCTCAGTCCTCGAACGCGCAACGCCCAGGTCGCGCTCTATCAGGCCGGCGACGTCGAGTATCTTGTGGCGACCGATGCGATCGGCATGGGCCTCAATCTCGATGTCGATCACGTCGCCTTTGCGCAGGATCGAAAGTTCGACGGCTATCAATTCCGCAATCTCAATCCCGCCGAGCTGGGCCAGATCGCCGGGCGCGCCGGGCGTCATCTTCGCGATGGCACATTCGGCGTGACCGGCCAGGTCGAACCCTTCGACGAAGAGCTCGTCCAGCGCATCGAGGGCCATCAGTTCGACAACGTCAAGGTGCTGCAGTGGCGGACCAAGAACCTCGATTTCAAGTCCATCCAGACTTTGCGGGCGAGTCTTGAGACCAGTCCGCGCGTTTCCGGACTGACACGCGCTTTGCCGGCTGTTGATCAACAGGCGCTGGAACAGCTGTCGCGCTATCCCGAAATCATTGATCTTGCCAATACGCCGGCGCGGGTAGAAAAGCTGTGGGAAGCCTGCGCGCTGCCGGATTACCGACGTATTACACCGGCACAACATGCCGATCTTATCTCCACCCTCTTTTCCGATCTCGTGCGCTATGGCACGGTGAATGAGGACTTCCTTGCCGAGCAGGTACACCGCGCGGATCGAACGGACGGTGAAATTGACACGCTTTCGGCGCGAATCGCGCAGATAAGGACGTGGACCTATGTATCGAATCGGCCCAATTGGCTTGCCGATCCGACACACTGGCAGGAAAAGACGCGGGATATCGAGGATCGATTGTCCGATGCGTTACATGAAAGGTTGACGAAACGCTTTGTTGATCGCAGGACATCTGTGCTCATGAAGCGCCTGAGAGAGAATGCGATGCTGGAAGCTGAAATCAGTGTAAATGGCGATGTCTTCGTTGAAGGACATCATGTAGGGCAGTTGTCCGGATTCCGGTTCACGCCTGTATCGGGAGCGGACGGGCCGGACGCCAAGGCGGTTCAAACTGCTTCGCAAAAGGCGCTTGCTCTTGAATTCGAGGCGCGCGCAGCGCGTATTCACGCGGCCGGCAATGCCGATCTGGCCATCAGCGCGGACGGTTTGATCCGCTGGCTGGGCGATCCGGTTGCGCGACTGACGGGTAGCGATCACATTATGCGCCCGCGCGTCATCCTGCTCGCCGACGAGCAGCTGACGGGCAATGCGCGCGACCATGTGTCGGCGCGTGTCGAGCGCTTTGTGAACCACCACATAAGCACGGTCCTCAAACCGCTTGACGATCTGTCTCGCGCCGAGGACCTGCAGGGCCTTGCAAAGGGTCTCGCGTTCCAGCTGGTGGAGAACCTGGGCGTGCTCTTCCGCCGCGACGTGACAGAAGAGGTCAAGTCTCTCGATCAGGATGCCCGTGCATCGATGCGCCGCTACGGCGTTCGGTTCGGCGCCTATCACATCTTCGTTCCGGCCCTTCTGAAGCCGGCGCCGGCTGAACTCATCACGCTGCTCTGGGCTCTGAAAAACGACGGTCTGGAAAAGACCGGCTATGGCGATCTCATTCCAGTGTTGGCCGCCGGCCGGACCTCCGTCGTCACCGATCCCGGCTTCGAACGGATGTTCTACAAGCTTGCAGGTTTCCGGTTCCTCGGGAAACGGGCCGTTCGCATCGACATTCTGGAGCGCCTCGCCGACATCATCCGGCCGCTCCTGCAATGGAAGCCCGGTCAACCGAATCGTCCCGAAGGCGCCTATGACGGCCGCCGTTTCACGACGACGACCGCCATGCTTTCGATTCTCGGCGCGACGCTTGAGGACATGGAAGAAATCCTCAAGGGCCTCGGCTATCGCGCCGATGCCGTGAAGGCTGAAGAGGCTACAGCCTATCTCTCCGCGCAGAACGCGTCCGCTACCCCGGCAGTTGCCGAAACGACAGCCGACGAAAGCGCCGAGAAGGCTGATCACGACGATGCCGACAGCGCATCGGAAGAGACAACGACGGAAGCGCCAGCACCGGCATCCGAAACTGTTGCCACTGACGAGGTCGTTGAAGGTGCCGAGACGGAAGAGCCGAAGCCGGTTCTGCTGTGGCGCCTTGGAGGCCGCACCGACAACCAGCGCCAACCCCGTGGTCAAGGCGATCGCCGTGGCGGCCAGGCCCAGGGACAGGAACGTCCGGGCCAGGAGCGCCAGGACCGTGGCCAGGGGCATCGTCGCCAGGGTGGCGGCGAAGGCGGAGAAAACCGCGACGGCAACCGCCAGCATCGCGGCAAGGACGGCGCAAAGCCCAATCAGGGACGCGGCGGCGACCGCAACGAACAGCGCGGCGACCGTCAGGACCGCGGTGATCGCAAGGACCGGAACGACCGCAACAACAATCGCGGCGGTTCGCAGCCGCTGCGCTTCGAGGCAAAGCCACCGCGCAAGGAAAAGCCGATCGATCCGGATTCTCCGTTCGCCAAGCTCGCTGCCTTGAAGGAGCAGATGAAGAAGTAACCAATGGGCGGGGAGACACAGCCATCAACCGGTTCGCGCCAGCGTATCGACAAATGGCTGTTCTTCACGCGCATGGTCAAGTCGCGCTCGCTCGCACAAAGCCACATTCAATCCGGCCATGTGCGCATCAACGGTGATCGGGTCGCTCAGCCAAGCCACATGGTTAAACCCGGCGACAAGGTCGAGCTTTCGCTCGACCGGCGCGATGTCGTCCTGATCGTTAAGTCAGGTGGAGAGCGACGCGGACCTTTCGAGGAGGCACGGCTCCTCTATGACGATCTCACACCGGCTCCCGATGAGACAAAACGCCTCACGGCTTTCGACCAGGCTGCCCGTTCGGCAGGCACTGGCCGACCGACGAAAAAGGAACGGCGCGCAATCGACAGGCTGATGTCGGAGGAAGATTAGAAAAGTCTCTCCAAACCAAGTGTTTTTACGATCGGTTTATTCTTGAAATCCGCCACCAAAGCCGATACTTCACACACAACTTGCCGGATTGCGTGACGGCCTCCCAAGCCTCTCAATGCGACCCTCCGGCTAGGGAAAGGCGCGACGTTCCGGGTTGCCCGGCCCCACCTGCGTGAAATACCTGGAGTTCTTCATGACCTATGTCGTGACCGACAACTGCATTCGCTGCAAATACACCGACTGCGTCGAAGTGTGCCCTGTGGACTGCTTCTATGAAGGCGAGAATTTCCTCGTCATTCATCCTGATGAATGCATCGATTGCGGCGTTTGCGAGCCGGAATGTCCGGCCGAGGCAATCAAGCCGGATACAGAGCCGGGCTTGGACAAGTGGCTGAAGATCAACGCTGAGTATGCCAGCGTCTGGCCGAACATTACCGTCAAGAAGGACGCGATGACCGAGGCCAAGGAAATGGACGGCGAGACCGGAAAGTTCGAAAAGTACTTTTCCGAAAAGGCCGGCGCCGGCGATTGATCGCAGCAGTGAACCCTCGGCCTGGAACCGGGTTCATATCCCGGCTGGTCGATCGCAAAGCCGCTCGAGTCAAACGGGTGACATGTGTTGCCCGCATGACTCATGCGCAGTAAATTATTGATTTCCTCATATTTTTGTGGTAGATTTTCTAACACTGATCCATTTGCGGCATGTCGCATGCCCCAAAACCACCACGAAAGCAAACAAATCCACACGCGGTTTCCGTGACATATCAACGCCTTGAGCTGTCAGGTCCCAAGATCGCGTGCCTGGTTCTGTTTGCTTCTGCCCGGTGGGACCAGAAGTAAAGTCACCCGACGGATCCGACCGTCTCATCCGGGCCTGACTGACCCGGCTCCGGCTCCTGCCGGAAGCGTAACAGGGAGTTTTTGATAAGAATGACGACCCAGCAGAAAAAGCCTTCCGCAGCACGCCATGGTTTCAAAACCGGTGAATCGATTGTGTACCCCGCTCACGGCGTCGGTACCATTAGCGCCATTGAAGAGCAAGAAGTCGCCGGCATGAAGCTTGAACTTTTCGTTATCGATTTCGAGAAGGACAAGATGCGGCTGAAGGTGCCGGTTGCGAAGGCCATGAGCATTGGCATGCGCAAGCTTTCTGAAACCGATTTCGTAGAGCGTGCATTGAAGGTCGTGCAAGGCAAGGCGCGCGTCAAGCGCACCATGTGGTCCCGCCGTGCGCAGGAATACGATGCCAAAATCAACTCCGGCGACCTGATTTCCATCGCAGAAGTGGTGCGTGATCTCTATCGCGCCGAAAACCAACCGGAACAGTCCTACTCCGAACGTCAGCTTTATGAAGCTGCGCTCGATCGCATGGCACGCGAAATTGCTGCTGTGAACAAGATGTCGGAAACCGAAGCCGTGCGCCTCGTCGAGACGAACCTGAACAAGGGTCCAAAGCGCGGCAAAGCCATCGAAGAAGACGAAACTCAGGATGAAGCTGCCTGATCGGCACGCTTCCTTCTCATGCAAAAAACCCGGCCTTCGAGCCGGGTTTTTTATTGGAACCTTTTGCGCGCTCGCACGTTATTCAATTGTCAGTGCGGACTTCCTCGGGAAAGTCATCCCTCAGATGTTCGCTTTCACGTCAATATTCGATGAGGAGCGGATCATGCCTTGCACATCTTGCCTGTGTGGCAAAGTGACGACACCGGTCCGGCCTGCCTGTATGACGAACTCTTAGCATTAAACTAGGGCCTCATCCGGAAACGTCCAGAGTTCGAGGCCTTCATATCATCAAGCCATGCATTTGATCCGGGCAGCGATGCCCGGAAGCAAACATTGTTTGCCCTTTTCGGGGCCCAAAGCCTGAATTCAGGAGACCTGATATGAAGAACATGTCTGCAGACCGGCGCATGATCAAAATTGCCATGGCGGCTCCCTATCTTGCTCGCGAGGAAGAGCACGATCTGGCAGTTCGTTGGAAGCACAACGAAGACCGCGGCGCCCGCAACCAGATTGCCATGGCGCATATGCGCCTTGTGATCTCGATGGCCGCGAAGTTTCGCAATTTCGGGCTGCCGATGAGCGATCTGGTGCAGGAAGGCTACGTCGGCCTTCTGGAAGCGGCCGCCCGCTTCGAACCGGAGCGAGACGTCAGATTTTCGACCTATGCAAGCTGGTGGATCCGCGCCTCCATACAGGATTACATCCTTCGCAACTGGTCGATCGTGCGCGGTGGTACCAGCTCGGCACAGAAGGCGCTGTTCTTCAATCTCCGCCGGCTCCGCGCCAAGCTTGCCAAGGGCGATACGCAGCTGACCTTGCAGTCGATCCACCAGGAAATCGCCGCCGCCCTTGGCGTCAGCCTGTCCGACGTGCAGACGATGGACGCAAGACTATCGAGCAACGACGCATCGCTCCAGGCACCTTCCGTCTCCGGCGATGCGGACAGCGCCGAGAAGATGGATTTCCTCGTCAGCGACGAGCCCCTGCCGGATGAACAGGTAACAAACATGATCGACGGCGAACGCCGCCGCGTCTGGCTTGCCTCCGCGCTCAAGCATCTGAACGAACGCGAGATGAAAATAATCAGCGCTCGCCGCTTGGCGGAGGATGGCGCAACGCTCGAGGAACTCGGGGCAGACCTCGGCATATCCAAGGAACGCGTCCGGCAGATCGAGAGCCGCGCCATGGAAAAGCTTCGCAGCGCGCTCGTCAGCGCCGATCCTTACATGGCCGCATCGGCCTGAGACAGATTACTCCCCCAGTGATACGACTGGCCCGGCGCAAGCCGGGCCTCTTTTCATTCAGCAATGATCTTGACGCGATCGCCGGGCGAAACGGATGCGCCCGTTGGCAGCGCATTGATGAGCTTGAAGAGATCGAGCTTCCGGTCCGTGCCCATCATCCGGGCTGCAAGCGTGGTGATGTTCTCACCCGCACGCACCGTGACGACCCGAACCCGCAATGGCTTCAGCGATGCAGCCTCGTCCGGCGTCATGCGCCGGAAGCTCGCCCGCAGGACGTCGGCAGTTTGCTGCAGGCTCTGGCTGCCCTTCGGTACTGCCGTCAGGAAGCGGAAGATTTGAGCATTGTTACGCACGACAGTCACGTCGAAGTCCCAACGGTCGGCACTCGCGCGCGCCGTGACCGCCTCCATGCCGTTGACGGTGATTTGCCGAATGGTTGAAGGATCAAGGCCAGTGACCCAGCCGCTGGAGATATAGTTTGTCAGCGACTGGTTCTGGTTGTCGGCAACACCGTCAAAGCGGATCGCGACATCGCCTGGCCCGGTCGCCATCACGGCTTCGACCTTGTTGTCGATCTTAAAGTCGGGCGGCACATCAAAACGAATGCCAAGACCGCCATGCAGGAAGGTCTGGCCACGAACATAGCCTTCCTCCGGGCTGTCGCCATAGAGGAGACCATCAATGCCATCAAGATAGTAATCGCGGCCCGTGTCGCCGACCTTGCCCTCCTGTCCGAACGCCCGCGCGTGGTCGCGGGCAAGCTCGATGCGCTGCGCCGAATTCGGGTGGCTCGACAGGAAGTCCAGGCTTTGGTCGGCATCGGGATCGACCGACATGAAGCGGCTGTAGCCGGCCATGGAATCCAGGAAGCGTGCGGCGGCAAACGGATCGTAGCCTGCCTCACCGAGCATCCGCACGCCGATCACATCCGCCTGCAGTTCCTGTTGCCGGGAGAAGGCCGCCAGACGCAGCTTGCCCCGCGCCAGGGCCTGCTTGCCGGCAATATCGCTCGACAGCACTTCGGCAACGACGCGGCTGGCAATGACTTCCGCCTCTTCGCGCTTCTGTCGCTCGATGCCGTGATTGGCGGTGACGTGGCCCATCTCATGCGACAGCACCGCCGCCACTTCCGAGGCGTCGTTGGCAAGCGCGAGCAAACCCCTGGTCACGTAGAGATACCCCCCCGGCAGGGCAAAGGCGTTGATCGCCGGAGAATTCAAAATGGTAATGCGATAAGATTGGCTGGGGTTTTCCGACACCGCCGTCAACGCTCCAGCGATGCGTGCAACCAACCGCTCCGTCTTTGCGTCCTTGTACTCGCCGCCGTAGCTTGCAACGATGCGCGGATGCTCGCGCGCACCCATTGCCGCACGCGGATCGTTCTTCTGAACCTCGTCGACGATCTGCGGATTGGACGAAGGACCGACGCTCGGCTGATAGGATTGTTCGAGAGCCGACTGACAGCCGTAGAGTGCAACGCTCGCAACAGAGACGAGCGAAGCCCGGCGGACCCAACGGCACGCGGCGAAGAACACATCACTGGAAGGCGCGGTCACTTTCCACGTCGTCATGCTGTCCAGTCTGGCTCTCCAAGTCATCGTGCGTTTCAACCGGCTCGCTGCATTGGCGATCCGATCGTCTTTTTTAGGGTTCAACAGGCGTCCGCCCCCGTTTTTGCAGTGCAAAATACGGGGCGCAAGTCTTTGCTGTAACTGATTTCCGCATCGGTTGCATAGCGAGACTCTGCTTAAATGTGGCACCGTTGTATTTTAGCAAGCGTAACGTGGTTACGGAGTTCCTTGGGTCGACTCAAATTATGGCGAAAGTGCCGTTACTCCGCCTATATTCGTCAACCGCGGAGAAATTGACGCAAACCGGGATGCTCGTCCCCAGCCAGAAACCCTGCAATCGGAGCGCTAACGGCGACCCGGCCGTCCTCGATGAAAACTGCATGGTCGGCAATCCGGCGTACCTCGTCCGGATCATGCGAAACCACGACCACGGTGTTCCCGGTATCGCGATGCATGTCCAGAAGCAACGCCGCCATGTCGTTGCGCAAGCCAGGGTCGAGCGCCGCAAATGGCTCGTCGAGCAGCAACACCGGCCGCCTGCGAACGAGCGCGCGGGCAAAGGCGACGCGCTGGCGCTCTCCGCCGGAAAGTGTCCCCGGCATCCGCTTCTCGAATCCGCCGAGGCCGACTTTTTCCAGTGCCGAAACGATCGACGACCGATCGGCCCGCGAGAGTTTCATGGCCGGATCGACGCCGAGCCCGACATTGGTGAAAACATCGAGATGCGCGAACAGGTTGTTGTCCTGAAAGACGAGCGAAACCGGTCGTCCGGCCGGATGCACGGCGCTGACATCCTGTCCCGCGATCAGGATACGCCCTTGCGTCGGCACGTCGAAGCCAGCCAGCAAATTGAGAAATGTCGACTTTCCGGCTCCCGAAGCACCCGTCACTGCAATGACGGCTGCCGCCGGCAGGTCGCAGTCGAAGAAGAACGCGTGCCCGCCCAACGCTAGGCAAACATCATGCATTTCGATGCCATCAGCCATGTGATGCGGGCTCCTTGCTCGGTTGTCCCATGGTGCCTGCGATCGTCAGAAGGAGGCAGATGACCCCGAGGATAAGCGCCAGTCCGTCCGCATCGTTGGTTCGATAGCTGCCCATGCGACTGTAGACCAGCCAGGGGAGCGTCACGAAACTGTCCGAACCGAACAGTGCGACAGCACCGAGATCGCCCAGCGATAGCGCCGTGGCGAAAGAAACCGCAGTCAGCACCGGCTTGCGCAACACGGGCCAATCGATCAGGCGCAGACGGGCAAGGCCGCAGATGCCAAGGCTGGCGCGCAACCGTTGCGTCCGCCGTTGATGAATGGCGTAGGCCGGTTCGAGCACGCGCATCACAAATGGCAGAGACATCAGCGCATTGATGACGACGACGAGGACCGGCGCATAGGTGCCGGCATCGCCGATGCTCCTCAGGGCCATGAACCAGCCCGTCGCAAGGACAATCGGCGGAACGAGCAACACCAGTGAGGATGCGCTTCCCATCGCTGCGAAGAACGCGCGGGCGCCGCGGCCCCTTTCTCCCTGCAGAAAGACGGTGTGGCGCGCGCGCACCAAGGCGCCCGAAACAGCCAGCGACAGCACGGCAGCAGAAAGCGAAATTGCGGCACTGGTGGCGGTCGCCTGCCAGAAGATCGGCTCTACGATCAGTTTCACGAGATTGGCACGCAGACCTGCGACCACAACGGCCATCAAAGGCAAGCCCAGGAAAAGCACCGTGAGCACCAGCAGACCGCTATCGGCGAGGCGGGCACCGAGCAGCGATCCATCCGGCCGGCGGACGGCTTTGCCTGATGTCAGCCCGTCATCGCCGATAGCGGGCAAAAGAGCGAGCACGCCAAGCACGATGGCGGTGAGTGCGATCTGCAGCAACGACAGCGCGACGGCCCGACCAGGATCGAAGTCGAAACGCAGCGACTGGTAAATCGCGACCTCGATGGTCGTCGCGGCCGGACCGCCGCCAAGTGTCAGCACCAGCGTGAAGCTTGTGGCGCACAGCATGAAGATCAGGCCTGCAACACCTGGAATGATCGAGCCCAGCACGGGCCATTCGATGAAGCGGAAAATGGAGCCACGCCGCATGCCGAGACCGCTCGCCATCAGCCAGTATTCACCCGGTACACGCTCCAGCGCTGCCAGCATCAACCGGCAGGCCAAGGGCAGATTGAAGAAGACATGCGCCAGCACAATGCCGGCAAGGCCGTAAATGCTGATCGGCTCGGCAACGCCGGCGCTCGTCAGCAGCGAATTCAGCATTCCCTGCCTGCCCCATATGCCGATCAGGCCCAATGCGCCGATCAGCACCGGCAGCCCCATCGGCACCGCCATGAGGCGAACAATCCAGATCCGGCCGGGAAAGCGCGGTTGGCGCGCCAGCGCTTGTGCAATCGGAATGGCAAAGATGATCGACAGAACGGTCGATAAAGACGCCTGCAACAAGGTGAAGCGCACGACTGTCAAGATGTAGGGGTCGAGAAGCGCCCCTGAGATCGACACCGCACCGCTCGACACGAGCAGCGCAAACGCCGCCAGGCAGACGAAAAAGACGATACCGGCGAGGCTGATTGCCCCGCCGGTGATCGCGTAACGCTTTTCGGCCGCAGTCAGCAGCATCAATTCATGCTCATGGCAGCCAGCCACTCGTCGATCCAGGCCTTGCGGTTCGCGGCGACCTCGTCGGAGCTCATGAGAAAGGTCTTCGACGGATTGACGAGCTTGCCGAAAGCGTCGGGCAGCGGCTGGGATGTCGCGGAGACCGGCATCATCCAGTTATTGGTCGGTATGGTATCCTGGAAGTCCGGCGTTACCATGAACTTCAGGAAGTCGCGCGCGAGTTCCTTGTCCGCTGCGTTCTTCAGCAGGCCCGCCACTTCGATCTGGACGTAGTGTCCCTCGGAGAAGGCAGCCGCCTGATAGCGATCGGTATTCTCCGCAACCATGTGGTAGGCTGGCGAGGTCGTATAGGAGAGCACCATCGGGGCCTCCCCCTTGGTGAACAGGCCATAGGCTTCCGACCAGCCGGGCGTCACCGTCAGGACCCGTCCCTTGAGCTTTGCCCAGGCGTCCGGAGCTTTGTCGCCGTAGACGGATTTCACCCACAGCAGCAGGCCAAGGCCCGGCGTGGAGGTACGCGGATCTTCGATGACGATCTTTTGCGACGGATCGCCCTCGACCAGATCCTTCATGCTGCGCGGCGGATTCTTGATCGTCTGCGTGTCGTAGATGACGGCAAAATGGCCGTAGTCGTAGGGCACGAACACCTCATCCTTGTAGTCGCCTGGAACCTTCAGGCCATTGGTGTCCACGCCGCTGACGTCGAACAGGCCAGTCGCCTTGGCTTCGGTGATGAGATTGGTGTCGAGGCCAAGCACGACGTCGGCCTTGGTGCCTGCACCCTCGAGCTTGAGGCGGGAAAGCAGGGCCACGCCGTCAGCCACGCTGACGAAATTGACGGTGCAGTTGCAGGTCTTTTCAAACGCTGCTTTCACCTTGGGCCCGGGACCCCACTCCGACGTGAAGCTTTCGTAGGTATAGACGGTCAGAGCCTTGTCGGCGGCCTTGGCCGGCGTCATCGACACGGCGACAGACGCAGCTATCGCGGCAGCGACGAATGATCGGTTCTTGAACATTGTGGGCATGGCACCTCTCCTCTAGGTTTTCTTGAAGGGGAAAAGGGCGGTGCCTGGTGTCACGCGTCTAATCCCTCCGCCGGTGTTAACCGGATCAGGTTCCGCGGGTTAGCTTTTGCAAAGCCTCTCAGCCCCATGTCCGCTGGACACAAGGCACCCCGTTAGAGCGGGGAAAGGTGTATCGTCGCGATCGGCGGATAGCAAGAGGCGGCGGCACCCGCCTCCTTTTGTTTATTCAGCCGCTTCGGTGGACGTTGCAGGTTGCTTGAACTCGCCTGTTCGCGGCAGCTGCACCGGCTTTAGCATCAGAGCCGCCAGAAGGCCGACGAGCGCGATGGCGCAGGAGGTCATGAACAGTGGTGTGAACGCACTGGAATAGGCATCCGCCACGGCCTGCCGTGTCGCATCCGGCAAAGCCGCCATCATTTTCGGCGTCAGCTGCTCGATGTCGGTCACACCGGGAATGGAGAGACCCGTCCTGCCGAGCTGCGAACCAACGATGGCGCCATACATGGAAATCGCAATCGATGCCCCGCCCATGCGCGACAGCGTCACCGATCCGGTCGCTGCGCCGACGTCGCGGGCGGGTGCGCCATTCTGCACGCCGATGATCGGAACCTGCTGCGCCAGGCCGACACCGATGCCGTGAAACGCCATAATGGCCCCGATCAGAAAGACCGGCGTTCCCGCGTGAACCTGAGAAAGCAGCGCAAACGCGGCCGCGCTGCAGGTCAGGCTGGCGATTGCCAAGGGCTTGTATCGTCCGGTGGCCGAGATAATGCGCCCGGCCGACAGCGAACCGCACACGATGCCGCCGGTCAGAAGAACGAAGAGGCCGCCGGCTGCCGATGGCGAAAGGCCGGTCGTCGTCTGCAGGAAAAGCGCGAAATAATTCACCATGCCGATCCCGATCGCGCCGCTCATGATCGACATGGCGAGCAACAGGCCGAACGTGGAGTTGCCAAACAGCGACAGCGGAACGATCGGTTCGGCGGCGCGGCGTTCGACGAGGACCCATGCGATGGCGCAGACGACACCGAAGGCAACGATCACCACGTTTTGCGCGGAGATCAGCGAGCCGAAGAGCTGGCTGCCATCGGCCGCAAGCACAACGCAGGTCGTCGTCAGGGCAAGAAGGAGCGCGCCCGCATAGTCGATCTTCGGACGGCGGTTCGGCTTTCGATAGGGAAGCATGAAGGCAAGGCCTGCCAGCACCACAAAGCCGATCGGTACGTTGACGAGGAAGATCGAGCGCCAGCCGAAAAGGTCGCTCATCGTACCGCCGAGAACCGGCCCGATCGCGCCGGAGGCCATCAACACAAGGCTCGAATAGCTTTGGTAGCGCGCGCGTTCGCGCGGCTCGAAGAGGTCGGCATTGACCGCGAAGATCGACACCATGATGCCGCCGCCGCCAAGCCCTTGCAGGACGCGGGCGGCAATCAGCGTGTTCATGGAGACAGCCAGACCGCAGACCGCAGACCCGACCGTGAAGATCATGATCGCCGCCATCATCACATACTTGCGGCCGAAAAGGTCCCCGAGCTTTCCATAGAGCGGCATCACCGCGCTCACGGCGAGAAGATAGGCCGAGCCGATCCAGCTGAATCGCTCGAGATGACCGAACTCGCCGACGATTGTCGGCAGGGCGGTCGCGACGATCTGGTTGTCAAGCGTTGCCATGAACATGGCGGTCATCAGAAAAAGAAAGAGAACGAGCCGGCGGCGGTGATCCGTCACGAGCGGCGCCGGGGCAGTTTGCATATCCATGGGCTTCATTTCCGATTGGGTCGGCAGGTCGAATTTATGTGCTATTGGCATATAATTGTCAATGTCACATTCATGACATTTGCATGTTCTCATTGTGGCCGCATTCTGCTATGATTTTCCGATGAACGAGACCACGACCAAATCTGCCGATATCGACCCCGCCGGGACAAGCGAAGGCGTCATGTACATCGGCCAAAGCATGACCCGCATGCGGCTGATGACCGGCCGACGGCTGATCGGCCGGCTTGCCATACAGACCATCGCCCCTGGCCTCGAACTTTCGCATCTCGACGTCCTTGATGCGGTTCGCCGGGCCCAGGACAACGGCGAAGTCACAGTCGGCACCATTGCCGAAATGATGCGCATCGATCCATCCCGAGCAAGCCGTGTCGTCTCCGACATGGTCGGCCGCAACGTGCTTCGCCGCAAGGCATCCCAGGCCGATGCCCGCCGGATCGTCGTCGTCATGACGCCACTCGGCCAGAGACTGCTGTCGGAACTGAAGGCACAGAAGCTCAAGATCGTCTGCGAAATCGTCGAGGACTGGCCGAAGGAGGATATCGACACCTTTGCAAGGCTTTTCGACCGGTACATCTCCGGCTTTGAGGCCGTTTTTCAGGCTCGCATGAAGGATGAGGCCGACGAAGCCTGATCTGCGCCCCTTCCCCTTCACCCCCGCTTTGCGCTATGGGCAATGCCCATGAGCCAATCCACCTTCACCATTCTGCTCGGCGGCGAGTTGCAACGGACCGATCGGCTGCGCCAGGCAGTCTCGGGCACACGCTTCATTGCTGCCGATGGAGGCATGCGGCATGCCGCTGCTCTGGGCGTTGTGCCCGAACTCTGGGTCGGCGACTTCGATTCCACCCCTGCAGATCTTGAGAGCGCGTTTGCGCATGTGCAAAAGCAGGCCTACCCGACGGCAAAGGCCTCGACCGATGGTGAGATCGCCGTATCGGAAGCCATCAAACGTGGTGCAGATCGGCTGATCCTTGTCGGCGCGCTGGCAGGCGAACGCTCCGATCATGCGATCCAGCATCTGCTCTATGCGGTCAGCCTCGCCGAACAGGGCCTGGACGTGCTGCTGACGTCGGGCAGTGAAGAGGCCGTGCCGCTTATTGCCGGCACGATCAGCCTCGATCTCCCACCGGGAAGTCTCTTCTCGGTCACAGGCTTCAGCGAGCTGCGTGGGCTGTCCATCGAAAATGCACGCTATCGGCTGGCGGATTTTCATTTGCCGTTCGGTTCCTCGCGCACCATTTCCAATGTCGCGCAAGGCACTGTGCGCTTCTCGCTTCAAAGCGGCCGCGCCATCGTGCTCGCCCGCCCCTACGATCTTTCCGGAGTCTGATTTTTGGCGCCCCCCATTCTTAAACTCGATGATATTTTCCTGAGCTTCGGCGGCGCACCGCTCCTGGCCGGTGCTGCGCTGCAGGTGGAGCCTGGAGACAAGATCTGCCTTGTCGGCCGCAATGGCTCGGGAAAGTCGACGCTTCTCAAGATCGCAGCCGGCATGGTCGAAGCCCAGTCCGGTGAGGTTTTTCGCCATCCCTCCTCAACGGTCCGCTATCTCGAGCAGGCTCCCGACTTCGGAACCCACAAGACAGTGCAAGCCTACGCCGAGGCTGGGCTCGGGCCGGGCGACGATCCCTATCGCGTCACCTATCTGCTCTCGCATCTTGGCCTGACGGGCGAAGAAGATCCGAAAAACCTCTCCGGCGGCGAGGCACGCCGCGCTGCTCTCGCGCGCGTCCTTGCCCCCGAGCCCGATATTCTCCTGCTCGACGAGCCGACCAACCATCTCGACCTGCCGACGATCGAATGGCTGGAAGGCGAACTGCAGAAGACCCGAAGTGCACTCGTTCTGATTTCGCATGACCGTCGCTTCCTCGAAAAGGTCTCGACCGCAACCGTCTGGCTCGATCGCGGCACCTCGCGCCGGCTCGACCGGGGCTTTGCCCACTTCGAAGCCTGGCGCGACCAGGTGCTGGAAGCCGAGGAGCTCGAGCAGCACAAGCTCGGCAAGGCGATCGAACGCGAGGAGCACTGGCTTCGCTACGGCGTCACGGCACGACGCAAGCGCAACATGCGCCGCCTTGGCGAACTGCAGACGATGCGTTCGAACTATCGTGGACACCAGGGTCCGCAGGGCACGGTGCAGGCAACTGTCTCCGATGCGCAGGAATCGGGCAAACTTGTCATCGAAGCCGACAAGATCACCAAGGCATTCGGCGACCGGCCGATCGTCACGCCGTTTTCGATCCGTGTGCATCGCGGCGATTGCATCGGTCTCGTCGGGCCGAATGGCGCGGGAAAGACGACATTGCTGAAGATGCTGACCGGGCAGCTTTCGCCCGATAGCGGCACGGTCAAGCTCGGCACCAACCTGGAAATCGCCACGCTCGATCAGAAGCGCGAGGACCTCAACCCCGACGAGACACTCGCCCACTATCTGACGGACGGCCGCGGCGACAACCTGCTCGTCAATGGCGAGCAGCGCCACGTCACGGGCTACATGAAGGAATTCCTGTTTCAGCCCGAGCAGGCGCGCACGCCGATCAAGAACCTCTCGGGCGGAGAGCGTGCACGCCTCATGCTGGCGCGTATCATGTCGCGCCCGGCAAACCTGTTGATCCTCGACGAGCCGACAAACGATCTCGATATCGAGACCCTGGATCTGCTGCAGGAGATTGTCGCCGGCTTTCCTGGCACCGTCATTCTCGTCAGCCACGACCGCGATTTCCTCGATCGTACGGTGACGTCGACAATCGCACCCGCCGCACCCGATGCGCCGGACGGACGCTGGATCGAATATGCCGGCGGCTATTCCGATATGCTCGTACAGCGCAAGGGTGCTGCCGACGAGCGCAAAAAAGCCGAGAGGGCGGCGAGGTCGAAGACGCCGGGCACAGCAGCCGTCGCCGAGGCACCAAAGGGAAAGGGCAAGCTCTCCTTCAAGCAGAAGTTCGCGCTCGATAACCTGCCCAAGGAGATGGCAAAGGCCGAAGCCGAAATCGCCAGGCGCGAGGAAAAGATGGCCGACCCGGCACTCTTCAGCAAGGATCCCGCCACGTTCAGCCGTCTCGCCGCCGAGATGGAGAAATTCCGCGGCAGCCTGACGAAGATGGAAGAGGAATGGCTGGAACTCGAAATGCTGCGGGAAGAATTGGAGGGCTGAACAAGCCCGCCTTCAGAGCGGGCTCAGCTCCATGCGGCATCGGCCGGGCTCCTCACTTTTCATTGATTCGTCAGCGTTCCAGCGCCGGGACTAAACTGCAACCGCGCGGTCGAAGCACACCGACCAGACGACCGCATGGAGACAGACCATGTCCCGCAATCCTAACATCTCAGTGGCCGCCGCCCTCGCTGCAAGTGTCCTCACGATCGCATCGCAAACCGCATTCGCCGCGGACGCACAGCGCGTGCATGTGCGCGGCGCCATCGAAAGCCTCAACGGCGACACGCTTGTCGTCAAGACCAGGGAGGGCGCCGACCAGACAGTGTCGCTGAAGCCTGACTGGAAAGTAGGGGGCATCAAGAAGGCGTCGGTTGAAGATATCAAGCCGGGAGATTTCGTCGGCGTTGCGTCGCTGCCGAAGGCTGACGGCGGCGACGGAGCCCTGGAGGTTCTGATCTTTCCCGCGGCGATGAAAGGCACCGGCGAAGGCAGCCGCCCCTGGGATTTGAAGCCGAACAGCACTATGACCAATGCAACCGTTGCCAAGGCGGTCAAGGCGGTCGATGGCCACACCATTACGCTGACTTACCAAGGCAAGGAAAAGACCATATCAATCGCTGACGATACGCCGATCGTCACCTTCACGCCCGCCGGCAAGGCGGATCTGACGCCGGGTGCCCGGGTGATCGTGATGGGCGAAAAAACGGCCGACGGCACGATCTCTGCATCCCAGGTGACCGTCGGCACGAACGGTGTTGTCCCGCCGATGTGAGCGGTCAGAGCGCTGGCGCCCGCGCATTCGGGGCTTTTGCCACGACCTTCGCTTCCGGCTTGGCCGCCAGCGCATCGAGATGCAGCACCCGCGGCTGAAACGCTTCCACATAGGCTTCGGAGCGGCCGATATAGATCATCGTGCTCTCGGGCACCGAGGTAAGCACCTTCATCATCGTGGCCTGCCATTCCGGCTCCATGCCTTCCAGCACCTCGTCGAAAACGATCCAGCGCGGCCGAACGAGAAGCAGCCGGGCAAAGCCGATGGCACGCTGCTCGTCAGAATCCAGCAGCTTGTCCCAGCGCGCGCGCGTGTCGAGCCGGGCAATCAGGTTGTGCAGCCCGGCCTTCTCAAGGGCTGCCTCGACATCTTCGTTCTTGTAGGTCTCCGCAGGCTCGGGGAATGCCAGAGCTTCGCGAAGCGTTCCACCTGGGATATAGGCGGACTGCGGAACGAAAAGCATGTCGTCGGCGGGCGGCAGACCGATCTTGCCGCCACCGCACGGCCAGAGCTCGGAAAGCGCAAGGAAGAGGAGCTTGCGATTGACGTTGTGGTCGCCGTTGATCATGACCTTCTCACCGGCCTTGATCGTCACGCTGTTCTCACGCACCCGGAAGCCGCCGCACTGGTCGATCTGTTCGTCGATCTTGGCCGCGATCCTGACATTGTCGAGCGTCAGCGTCCCGGGAGCGCTCCTCTCATAGGCAATCATCTCCTTGAGATCGACGTCGTCGCCCATGGTTGTCAGCGCCTGACGAAAATCGGTGACCCGCATCAACGTGGCTCGCCATTCGGCAATCGGGCCGAAATTCGAGACATACCAGCGCAGGGCCGTATTCACCTGATTGAACGCGCCGACCGACATCATCAACTGGCCGAAGGTCAGCCCGCCGGAGAAATAGGCGGGCGCAGCAACGATGATAGGGATGACGACGACGAGCCAACCATAGCCGGCCGAAACCCAGGTGAGATTGACGTTTGCCATCGCCACCCTTTTGATGACGGTGAGAACCGCGCTGATATCGTTGTTGATGCGCCCCCGCTCGTTTTCCTCGCCGCGCGCAGCCGTGATGGCGGGTATGTTTTCGTTGGCATGCATCAGGGCAAAGCGGAGCTCTGCTTCCTTCGAAAAGCGATCGGCATTCAGCTTCACAAGCTTGCGGCCGACAAGCTGGCTGAGCACGGAGGCAGAGGCTGCATAAAAGATTGCGGCCCAGACCATATAGCCCGGAATGGAAAAACTGTGCAGGCCGAAGTGAAAGACGAAGCCGCTGGAAAGCTCCCATAGCACGCCGATGAAGCTCACGAGAAGGATGGTCGATTGCACAAGGCCGATGACCAGGCCCGTCGTGCTTTCCGCAAGATTGCGCGCATCCTCGTGCAAGCGCTGGTCCGGGTTGACGCCGATCAGGCCCCTTGACGCCAGGCGAAGCGCGCGCTTGCGCTGCAGCCACTGGTCGACAAGGTCGCGCGTCAGGCCCTCACGCATAAAAAGCGCCGTCATCTGGTTGAGCCAAGCCTGTATGACGTTGAGCAGCAAAAGCATGCCGGCAATCATCGCAAAGATTTTGAGCTGGTGAAAGAAGCCCGGCAGGTCACGTCGCGAGATACTATCGTAGAACGGCGCATTCCACTGATTGAGGATGACAGTGGCATATGCGGTGGCCAGGATGATGGCGATCAACGCAGTCGACAGAACAAGAACACGTCCCCGCACCCTGGAATTCCAAAACGCTGAGAACATCACCTTCAGCCGGTAGACCAGGCTGAGGTCGTAACCTACCCTGTCCTGTCCCTGAATCCTCGGCCTGCCTTTGACGTCATCTGCCATTATGCTTCCCTAAGCGGTCTATCCCATCTGAATAACATGGTGTTTCAGCCTGTCCAGCAACAGATTCTAGCACGCATTAATGCGTGAGTTACCGCCAGCCCGCAGGCCCGTCTTTTTCAGTGATTGATTCGCAACCCAACTGGCGCTATTTAAGGCATTCCGTGGTGATTTGGCCGGCCGGCTTGCAGCCACGTTAAAGAAGTTGCTAAAGGGCCGCGTGCGGACCGATAGCGATATTTTCGTTTTTTTCATCGAGTGACCGCAATGCCCATCAAGATCCCCGATACCCTGCCCGCCTTTGAAACCCTGGTTCAGGAAGGTGTGCGCGTGATGACCGAGACGGAAGCAATCCGTCAGGACATCCGTCCGTTGCAGATCGGGCTTCTCAATCTCATGCCGAACAAGATCAAGACCGAGCTGCAGATGGCACGCCTTGTCGGCGCCTCGCCGCTGCAGGTCGAGCTGTCGCTCGTCAGGGTCGGAAACCACAAGGCCAAGAACACCGCGGAAGAGCATCTTCTCTCATTCTACCAGACATGGGAGGAGGTGAAGCATCGCAAGTTCGACGGTTTCATCATCACCGGTGCGCCGATCGAAACGCTGCCCTACGAAGACGTCACCTATTGGGGCGAAATGCAGCAGATTTTCGACTGGACGCGAACCAACGTCCATTCGACGATGAACGTGTGCTGGGGCGCAATGGCCGCCATCTATCACTTCCACGGCGTTCCAAAGCACGAGCTCAAGGAGAAGGCATTCGGCGTCTACCGTCACAAGAACCTTTCGCCGTCATCGGTTTATCTCAACGGTTTTTCTGACAATTTCGAAGTTCCGGTCTCACGCTGGACCGAAGTGCGCCGCCCGGACATCGAGAAATCGCCAAACCTCGAGATCCTCATGGAATCGGGTGAGATGGGCGTTTGCCTCGTTCACGAGGCGAAGGGCAAGCGGCTCTACATATTCAACCACGTCGAATATGACTCCACCTCGCTTGCCGACGAGTATTTCCGCGATGTGAACGCCGGCGTACCGATCAAGATGCCACAGAACTACTTCCCGCATAACGATCCATCTCTCGCCCCGCAGAACCGCTGGCGAAGCCATGCACATCTGCTGTTCGGCAATTGGATCAACGAGATCTACCAGACGACACCTTACGACCTTAAGGAAATCGGCGAGGACGGCTGAGCATCGGCCGTTGCAAGCGCTGCTGCCTCCGGGAGGCGGCGCTTGTTTTTTGTCTCGTGACGGTTGCGGTTTGGGGCAAATGGAGGCAGGTTCCGAGCCTCATGAAGATACAGGTAGGGCGGTGGTGATGGCGGACACATTGAAGCGGGACGTTTTCGGGCAGACCAAGACGGGCGAAGCCGTCTATCGCGTCGAGATCGAGGGCGGCGGGCTGACCGCCAAGGTGATGACATGGGGCGCGGTGATCCAGGATTTGCGCCTCGAAGGCCATGACGCGCCGCTTACCCTCGGATTCGACAACTTCGACAGCTACCCCGTTCACTCCTCCTATTTCGGCGCCACTCCGGGTCGCTGCGCCAATCGCATTGGCAGCGGCAAGTTCACGCTGGACGGCAAGGACTATCAGCTGGACCTGAACGAGAACGACATCACTCATCTTCACGGCGGCACCGACAATATCGCCAAGCGCAACTGGACGATCGTCGAACACGACGTCGATCGCGTCGTTTTGAAGATTATCGACGCTGACGGCCGCGGCGGATATCCCGGCAACTGCACCATTCTGGCCACATACCGGGTGCACGGCGACGGTGAGTTGTCGGTCACTTACGAAACCACGACCGACCAGCCGACGCTCGCAAACGTCTGCCAGCATGCCTATTTCAATCTGGACGGTCGCGAGGACACGCTCGGTCACGACATCATGATCGCCGCCGACGGTTATCTGGTGACGGACGAAAGACAGATACCGACAGGAGAAGTGCGCCCGGTGGAAGGCACGGTCTTCGACTTCCGCGAGATGTCCTCGATGAAGCGCTTCGATGGCGACAAGCAGGCGCTATACGATCACAATTTCTGCCTCTCGAACGAACGCACCGCCAAGCGTTCCGTAGCGCTTGCCCGCAGCCTGCACTCCGGCGTTTCGATGGAAGTGCGAACGACGGAGCCTGGCGTGCAGTTCTACGCCGCCTTCAAACTCAACGTGCCGGTGCCCGGGATCGGCGGCCGCAAATACGGACCTTTCGCCGGCTTTTGCCTCGAAACACAAATCTGGCCGGACGCGGTCAATCACCAGGGATTCCCGAGCGCGGTTGTTCGCCCGGGAGAGGTGCTGCGACAGGAAACGGACTACATTTTTTCAAAGAGCTGACCGCGCCCCCTCCGCCGGAGGATGCGTGATGCTTCGCTCGCCCACACTCCAGCACCATCGATGAACACCACCTCACCCTCGCAGGCAGCTGCGGGGGTTTTTTGTTTTATCTCATTTCTTGCTTGTAATTGGTTCTAAATAGGTTCTATTTGATAGCCATGGATAGAACCAGTCTGATAGCGGAGATMGATAGCCGGGGTCTGCGCGATGGAACCCGTACCGGGCCGCTCTACAGGCGCCTTGCACTGGCTCTCACCGGATTGGTCCAGGAGGGCCTGCTGAAACCGGGCGCGGCCCTGCCGAGCGAACGCGATCTTGCCGAAGCCTTGCAAATTGGGCGCGTGACCGTTCGCACCGCTTATCGCGACCTCCTGAACGCAGGCACTCTCGAATCGAGACATGGCAGCGGCACCTTTGTATCCAGCAGGGTCGAGCGCATGGAGCAGTCGCTCTGGCGGCTTTCCTCCTTCTCCGCCGACATGCGCTCGCGCGGTCGCGTACCTGCCGCCAAAATCCTGTCCCGCACCATCAATACGCCCTCGCCCGAGGAAGCCTTCCTGCTCGGTCTCGGCGTCGACGAGCGCGTGCTTCGCCTTGACCGCCTCCGCCTCGCAGATGGGTTGCCGCTCGCAATCGACCGCTCAGTGGTACCCGTCAAATTTCTTGGCGAAAACGGCGGCGGAGAGGATTCGCTCTATGAAGCGCTCGCAGCCAGCGGCCACCGCCCCGTACGCGCGCTGCAGAGGCTGACAGCAGTCACCCTCGATCCGTCGTCGGCCGCAGCCCTTGATGTGAAGCCCGGAGCGCCAGCACTCCTGATCGAACGCGTTTCGCGGCTGGATGACCAGCGCGTCGTTGAATACACCCGCTCGCACTATCGCGGCGATGCATATGATTTTGTAGCAGAATTGAGAATCGGAGACGACCTATGAGTGATACCCAGTCGCTGATGTTGCAAGAAGCCGGCCAATCGCCGGATGTCGTGGCAACGCTCTTGCAGAAAGAAAAGCCGGTTTTCGATGAGATCGCCAAGCTGTTTTCCTCAAGCACCCCAAGTGTGATCACAACGGCTGCGCGCGGCTCTTCCGATCATGCTGCGACCTTCTTCAAATATCTGTTCGAGATCACCTGCGGCGTGCCGGTCGCCTCGGTCGGCCCTTCGATCGCGTCGGTCTATGGCGCGCCGCTGCATCTGAAGAGCGGTATCCACTTTACCGTGTCGCAATCCGGCGCAAGTCCCGACATCGTCGCGCTGCAGGAAGCGGCAAAGCGCGGCGGCGCAACGACCATCGCCGTCGTTAATGTCACGGACAGTCCGCTGGCCAAGCAGGCAGACATCGTGCTCGGCCTCAACGCCGGCGCCGAAAAGAGCGTTGCTGCCACGAAGTCTTTCATCGCTTCTGTTGCGGCCCTCTCCGGCGTCACGGCGGCAATCGGCGGCAAGCGCGATCTGCATTCGGCACTGGACAAGCTGCCGGAGGCACTCCTGGCAACGGTAGGGATAGACACGGCTGCGGCCGAGGATGTCCTCTTCAACGCCACGTCGCTCTACACCGGCGGTCGCGGCCCCGCTTTCGCGATTGCTCTTGAGGCTGCCCTCAAGGCCAAGGAAACCGCTGGCCTGCATGCGGAGGCCTTCTCACTGGCAGAATTGATGCATGGGCCGATGCGGCTCGTGCAGCCCGGATTCCCGATCGTTGCCTTTACGCCCGACGACGCAGCCCATGCCAACAACGTACAGGCACTCGAACGCCTGCAGAAGCTCGGCGCCACCACCGTTCCCTTCTCGTCTCAGCCGCTTGCAGGGATTAATCTGCGTGTGCCGACCACCGGAAATGGCCTTCTCGATCCGCTCGTTTCGCTGCTCGTCTATTACCGGCTGATCGAATCGGTGACGCGCCGCAAGGGCTTTGATCCAGACAAGCCGGCAAACCTGCTTAAGGTCACGGAGACGGTCTGATGCCTCGCAAAATCATCGCTGGCGCTCGCATCTTTGACGGCGAGCGCTTCCACGACGACAAGGCACTCGTCATCGCCGATGGGCGCATTGAGACGATTGCTGCGGGCAACGACCTTCCGCAGGGAGAGACGATCCAGCTGGACGGCGGCGTGCTTTCGGCCGGCTTCATAGACGCCCAGGTAAACGGCGGCGCCGGCCGGATGCTGAATGACGATCCGTCCGCAAGCTCGATGTACATGATTGCGCAAGGCCACCGGCCTTACGGAACGACTGCCCTCTTGCCGACCCTGATCACCGACACGGCAGATGCGACCCTCATGGCCCTTGAAGCGGCCAAGGAGGCTGTGAAGGCGAACCGCGGTGTCGCCGGCCTGCATCTCGAGGGTCCGCATCTTGCCCCGGCGCGCAAAGGCGCGCATCTCGCCGAACTGATGCGTTCCGTCGAGGAAAAGGACGTCAGAACACTTGTCGCGGCCAAGCAATCGATCGGCACGCTCATGGTGACGATGGCCGCCGAACAGGTCACGTCGAAGCAGGTGCGGGAGCTGAGCGAAGCAGGCATCATCATCAGTATCGGCCACTCCGATTGCTCCAGCCAGGCCGCGGAGAGCCGCTTTGATGCCGGCGCGCGCGGCGTCACCCATCTCTTCAACGCCATGAGCCAAATGGGGCATCGCGCTCCCGGACTGGTCGGTGCGGCAATCGATCACCCTTCTGTCTGGTGCGGCATCATCGCCGACGGCCATCATGTGGATCCGAAAGCACTGCGAACCGCGCTTCGCGCAAAGCGCGGCGAAGGAAAGCTCTTTTTCGTGACCGACGCGATGTCGCTCGTCGGCTCGAAGCACGATGAGTTTGTCTTGAACGGCCGTACCGTTCGCCGCGAAAAGGGTGGTTTCTGCTCAAAGCTGGTGCTCTCGGACGGCACGCTCGCCGGTTCGGACGTCGATATGGCGTCGACCATCCGCTATGGCGTCACCTATCTGGACCTGACGCTTGCGGAGGCCTTGCGCATGGCCACGCTCTACCCGGCGCGTTTCCTTCGTCTTGAAGACCGCGGACGCCTGGCGCCCGGCGCACGCGCCGATCTGGTGCACATAACCGATAGCATCGAAGTCACGCGAACCTGGATCGGCGGCGAGACACCGTAGCCACAAAGAGCGATTGTCAACATTGCACTGACAGTCGGTCGCCAAAGGTCAATCTATCGAACCGCGGGCCGCGAGCGCATATTTCCTCAATGAACAGCGTCGGCGCAATCATAAGCCGGGGCGCTTGAAAAGGAATGCTTCCATGGCTCAGATCATCTTGAATTCGGCGGTCGCCATCCTCGTCGCGGCCAGTTTTATTGTGACGGCGGCTGCCGCATCGCGCCGCCAGACGCAGGCGATGCAGAAGGTTCCGGTCAGGGTCAGAGATCGGCAACAACCAAACGGTTGAGTGACCGAATAATTCCTCAAATTGGCCCCAATATCGACACCGCCCGGCAGCACGAATGCTCTCACCGGAATCGGAGGTATCAACATGACCAGAATCATCGGCGCGGCCGCATTCCTGACGATCGCGCTCGCAGCCTATGCCGCCTCAATCAATCCATATGAAACGCGCAGCACGCCACGCAGCTATTCGCAGCAAGTCGACAGCCGCGACGGCGATCCTACCGCCTCGATTCGCTAGAGTTTCCGCTTTTCTCCGAATCGCGAAAACGCTCTAACCTTTTGTTTTCACGCAATTCCAAACGCAAAACCGCTATGCACTTTTGCTGGAATTGCTCTAGACGAAAAGCTGTCCGCCATTGGCGCTCAGCGTCGAACCGGTGATGAAGCCGGCATCGTCGGAGACGAGAAAGACGACGCAGCGTGCGACTTCCTCGGGCTCTCCGAGCCGCCCCACCGGAATTTGCGGAATGATCCGTTCGTTCAAGACCTTTTCCGGAACAGCAAGAACCATCTCCGTGCCGATGTAGCCAGGGCAGATCGCGTTGACGGTAATATTCTTGGCTGCCCCTTCCTGAGCCAGCGCCTTGGTAAATCCAAGATCGCCCGCCTTCGCAGCGGAATAGTTCGCCTGCCMCATCTGGCCCTTCTGGCCGTTGATCGAAGAGATGTTGACGATGCGTCCGAAGCTGCGCTCACGCATGCCACCCCACACGCGGTGCGTCACGTTGAAGAGCCCCGTCAGGTTGGTGTTGACCACCTCGTGCCACTGCTGCGGCGTCATCTTGTGGAACATGGCGTCCCGTGTGATGCCCGCATTGTTGACGAGCACTTCCACGGGGCCGAGTTCCGCCTCCACCTTGGCAATGCCTTCGCCGCAAGCGCCGTAGTCGGACACGTCCCACTTGAACACCGGGATGCCCGTCGCGTCATGGAAGGCCCTCGCCTTCTCATCATTGCCGGCATAATTGGCAGCAACCTTATAGCCGGCATTCTTCAACGCCATGGAAATTGCGGCGCCGATGCCTCGCGTACCGCCGGTGACAACAGCTACTCTGCTCATGTTCCGCTTCCCCCTATTTAAGGCTCCACTATCTTGTGGAGCTCCATCAAGACATGAAATGCAGGCTATTCAAAGTGCTTCGAAACACATCGCAACGCCCATGCCGCCGCCGATGCAGAGCGTCGCAAGTCCCTTCTTGGCACCGCGGCGCTTCATCTCAAACAGCAGCGTATTGAGAATGCGGGCGCCGGATGCGCCGATCGGATGCCCGATCGCAATGGCACCGCCATTGACGTTTACGATCGCGCTATCCCATCCGAGATCCTTGTTGACGGCGCAGGCCTGAGCCGCAAACGCCTCGTTCGCCTCGATCAGATCGAGGTCGCTGACCGACCAGCCGGCCTTCTCCAGCGCCTTGCGCGATGCCGGGATCGGGCCGGTTCCCATAACCTGCGGGTCGACGCCCGCAGTGGCCCAGGACACGATCCGGGCAAGCGGCTGAATGCCGCGCCTGGACGCCTCCGCCTCCGTCATGAGAACGGCGGCCGCGGCACCATCGTTCAGGCCCGACGCATTGGCCGCCGTAACGGTACCGTCCTTGTCGAACGCAGGGCGAAGTTTCGCCATCGCTTCCATCGTGGCGCCATGGCGGATATATTCGTCGGCATCCACCGTCACATCGCCCTTGCGGGTCTGGATGAGGTAGGGAATGATCTCGTCCTTGAAGCGCCCGGCCTTCTGCGCAGCTTCGGCCTTGTTCTGCGAGGACACGGCAAACTGGTCCTGATCATCGCGAGAGAGCTGCCACTGACGGGCGATGTTCTCAGCCGTCACGCCCATGTGATAGCCATAAAAGGCATCGGTAAGACCATCCTTGATCATCGTGTCGATCATCTTCATGTCGCCCATCTTGACGCCGCCGCGCAGATGCGCTGCGTGCGGCGCCATCGACATGGATTCCTGGCCACCTGCCACGATGATTTTCGCGTCCCCAAGGGCGATCTGCTGCATGCCGAGTGCCACAGCGCGAAGACCGGAACCGCAGAGCTGGTTGACGCCCCAGGCCGTCGCCTCCTTCGGAACCCCGGCCTTCATTGCGGCCTGGCGCGCGGGGTTTTGGCCCTCTCCCGCTGGCAGAACCTGGCCGAGAATGACCTCATCCACCTCCCCGGCTTCAACACCCGCTCTTTCAAGTACTCCCTTGACGACAGCTGCCCCCAACTCATGAGCCGGAACAGTTGCAAAAGCGCCGTTGAACGAACCAACCGCGGTACGGCCGGCACTGGCGATGACGATGGACGGACTGGACATGACGGTCTCCTCATTAACTCCACCACATATGGGTTGAAACTGACAAAGCTTCATCCCCAAGTCAAACGGCAAGAGTCTATCCGCTAATTTTAGCAACAACTTACATTCTGGCAAATTATGCCTGCCGCAAAAGGGGTTGCCGCATCGCACAAAGAGATTGTCACCGAGCTTCTTTTGCGTCTACATTCTCAAGTGGAGGAATTTTCATGACAATCAGACGGGTTTTGGGAGACTGATATGGCGAAGAATGAGGGTCAGATCGTAATCAAGAAATACGCCAATCGCCGCCTCTACAACACGGGCACCAGCACGTATGTGACGCTGGAAGACCTGGCGGAGATGGTCAAGAAGGGGGAGGATTTTACGGTCCAGGACGCCAAGAGCGGTGATGACATCACTCACTCTGTACTGACGCAGATTATTTTCGAGCAGGAATCCAAGACGGGCAATACGCTCCTGCCGATTTCATTCCTTCGCCAGCTGATTACCTATTACGGCGACCAGATGCAGATGGTCGTTCCGAGCTTTCTGGAGCATTCGATGCGCGCCTTCACGGAGCAGCAATCGCAGATGCGCGAGCAGGTAACGCGTGCTTTCGGCGAAACGCCACTGACGAAGAACCTGCAGTTGCCGATACAGATGGTGGAAGAGCAGGTGCGTCGCAACACCGAGATGTTCCAGCAGGCCATGCAAATGTTTTCGCCCTTCATGACGCCGCCCGCCAAGGAGAGCCGCAAAGCGGAAGCAAAAGACATCGACGAGCTGAAGGAACAGCTGCGCGCGCTTCAGAGCAAGCTCGACAGCCTCTAACGGGTCATGCCCGAGCGCACATCTCTTCAAGCTCGGCAGCTTGACGGGATGTGAGCCGCGGGCGGCGCCTCAGAGCCCGATCGAAACATCCCGTCCCGCGCTGCGGATCGACACGGCAAAGCCGCCGACGACGTCGATCAGCGCAATTGTCAGCAGAATGAAGAAGACCTGCGTTGCAGCATCCTGGACGAGAAGAAACTCGACCAGAAACGCAATGAAGACCAACATCGACAGCATGTGGTTGGCAAGGCTGCCGCGAGAGTTGAGGGTCGCCCTCAGTATATCGAAGAACAGCACGACGAGCGCAACGACGATAAACAGATCGCCGAGCGACATGCTCCATATGGCACCCGAAATCATCGAGAGAACGAACAAATCGTTGTGCAGTGACGGAAGACCTCCGCCGCCCATCAAGCCCAACATTGCCAGATTATAGAGAATAAAAGGTACGATCATCAGCGGAACAGCATTAAGCATATGGCAGATTCTCCCTCGACAGAAGAATAGTGCCGTAAACCGCCATGTCACTTCAAGACATCAATGAGTATATTTGCTGAAAAAGCAAAAGGCCGGCACGTGGCCGACCTCGCAAATCCTGCTGAAGCAGAACGCATAAAGTATTATGCGCTTTCCTTCGGCGTCAGAACCTGGCGGCCGCGGTACATGCCGGTCTTCAGATCGATATGGTGCGGGCGACGCAGTTCGCCGGAGTTCTTGTCTTCAACGTAGGTCGGAGCCTTCAGTGCGTCTGCAGAGCGGCGCATACCGCGCTTGGACGGGCTCGTTTTTCTCTTCGGTACAGCCATTTCTCTTACTCCACTTCACAGGCGAACACATCCAACGGCCAGACTGGCGGCCGAAACGACGTATCGCGATTTCGGAAATTTTGCGCGCTTATACATGCCTTGGAGGGGCTTGACCAGTCCCCAGCTTTATTTTTTGAGAATCTGACGATTCCGCCATCAGACCTCGTCTTCCTCGACGACCCAGGGTTCGGCGCGCGCCGCTGCTTCCCAGGCCTTCCAGGCAGGATGCGCCTTTACCGCAGTCATATAGCTCAATGTGTCGCCCGCTGTCACCAGATCATATACATCGAGCCGGCTGACGACAGGCGCAAACATCGCGTCGGCCCCGCAAAAGGCGCCGAACAGAAATGGTCCTCCCGAATGCGCGCGCAGATCCCGCCAGATCGTTTCGATGCGGGCAACATCGGCCATCACACCATCTGCCAGCGCGATCTTGCCCTTCGCCCGCCGGATGTTCATCGGCAAGGCGCTGCGCAGAGCCCTGAAGCTGGAAAGCATCTCCATCGAAACCGCTCGCGCCACAGCACGTTTGTCGCGCTCCTTGGGCCAGATTTCCGCTTCCGGAAAGAGCTCGGCAACATATTCGATGATCGCCAGAGACTGCCAGACGCGAAGATCGCCATGCTGAAGAACTGGCACCTGCCCGGTCGGCGAAAATTCCTTGAGCCGTGGATTTCCAGCCGCAAAGTCAAAGGGGACAAGGACTTCCTCGAACGGAACGCCTGCCGCAGTCATGGCGATCCATGGGCGGAAGGACCAGGAAGAATAGTTCTTGTTGCCAATATAAAGCGTCAGTCTATCCAACGGGCTCTCTCCTGTTGCATGGCTCTATCAAACACGAGCCGCTCTTCGAATTGGTTCATATCCCTAAAACTGCAGAAGGCCGGCGGTTTCAATTCTATAACGGATGCGGTCCGGCGCAACGCGTCCAGCGCAGCATCGAGCATCGCCTGCCATAAAGGCAGCGCCGCCTCGCTGAGCCAGCTTATCGGATAGCAGAAGGTGATATGAAAGACATAGCTGCCATGGTCGGGATGCCGGTAGCCGAAGACATCGGCAAGAGCGTCGCGCCAGGCCTGCATCGTCTGCCGGTCGCCTGCGTTTAGGCCTTCAACGGTCAATCCAGCCGGAGTCACCTCGCTCACGCCGACGCGGAACGGCTCAAGCGCCGCGAAAGACCGAAGCCGATCGAGATAGAGATCGGTCATGCCATCGATCTCGGTATCAAGCGCAATATCCCGCGGCCAGTAGGGCAATGTGCGGCGATGCTCGATGATGCCTTGGAACAGCGTCATGTGCAGGCTGGGAATGGGGGTGAATGCGAACTGCGATGCCTGCGGCATTTTCAACAGGCGCTGCCGTGCGTCGACGATTGCGCGTTGTGATGCCGATCCTTCGACCAGGTGGCAGACGACGGTATTGCCGGGCTCGCGCAGAAAGGTTCCGCTTTCGTCGTAGCGCGTACCAAGATGTTTTGGCGGATCTGGATTGTGCGTTTCAGAATAGTCCAAAAGCGCTGGGGAAAGGGCGGTGATCATCGCTGGGCGTCCGGTCGTTGCTGGCGGGAGGCCCGTCCATACGTCTCAACCACGAATGCCAGATGACACCTGTCGTCACCAACGACATCTTCTCATGTCAATCATAAATACATCTGATGTATTCGCCCGAGCCCCGCGCGCGCCGTTCGATCACGGCGGCCAGCCTGCGCAGCCCTCTGCCGGGCTTGCCCGCATTGCGGTCGATCGGATTGGGCAGCGAGACCGCCAGAAGTGCGGCCTGGCGACTGGTGAGCTTCGACGCAGGTACCTTGAAGTGATAGCGCGCTGCAGCCTCGATGCCGTAAATCCCGGGGCCCCATTCCGCGATGTTGAGATAAATCTCCATCAGGCGACGCTTCGACCACACGAAGTCGCCGGTGACGGCCAGCGGCAGCTCCATGGCCTTGCGAACGAAGGAGCGGCTATTCCACAAGAACAGGTTCTTGGCCGTCTGCATGGGAATAGTGCTGCCGCCACGCGTCGACTTGCCTGCGAGCGTGTCGGTGACCAGCATCCGCATCTCGTCCCAATCGACACCGCCGTGAAAACAATACTGCCCATCCTCCGACATCATCACCGACTGCACCAGAACCGGCGAGATCTTGTCGATCGAAACCCACTGGCGATCATAGCCGCGCAGGAGCGCCAGATCACGCAACATCAGCGTGGAGACGGGATGGATGAAGGGCAGCAGGTAGAGGAAGATCAGGACGTAGGGAAGAACGAGAAGAGCGGCGATCGCAAGAACAATGCGCATCATAGTCGAGCGATCCTTCAGCCAAAGCAGCGCCTGCCTATAAGGCGGCACGGCCATGCTGTCCTCTCTATCCGGCGCTATGTCCAAATCCCCGACCCAGTCACGTTCCCTCATTCTCCATACCGCCTGCAAACTGCCATTGCCAGAGACAAAGGAAATCTTGCCTGCTTCATCGACAATTCCGTTGCAAGCCGGAGGCCGCCCATGCCAAACAACGCGCCATGAACGCAAATTTCAAAGCATTCGAAACGAGACTGGCTGCGAGCGCGCGCGAAATCGAGACCCAGCTGGATGCGCTGCTGTCGGCAAAGGTTTTCGATGACGAAATCGCTCGTCCGGAGCGCCTGCGTTCGGCCATGCACTATGCGGTCTTGAACGGCGGCAAGCGCCTGCGGCCGTTTCTGGTCGTCGAAACGGCAGCTTTGCTCGGCGGCAACAGGCAGTCAGCCTTGAGAGTAGGTGCTGCGCTCGAATGCGTGCACTGCTATTCGCTCGTCCACGACGATCTGCCGGCCATGGACAACGACGATCTGCGCCGTGGCAAGCCGACGGCGCATATCGCCTTCGATGAAGCGACCGCGATCCTTGCGGGCGACAGCCTGCTCACCTACGCCTTCGACATCATTGCCTCTGAGCAGACTGCCTTGCCTGACGCCAGCAAGGTTGGCCTCATTCTGGCGCTCGCGCGCGCCGCCGGCATTGGCGGCATGGCGGGCGGACAGGCGCTCGACCTTGCCGCCGAAAAGCAATCCCCGGACGAGGACGGCATCGTCACGCTGCAGGCGATGAAGACAGGCGCGCTCATCCGCTTCGCCTGCGAGGCCGGCGCGATCGTCGCCGGCGCGGCGGCAGACGACCGTGCGAGGCTGCGCCGCTTTGGAGAAAAGATCGGCCTCGCCTTCCAGCTGGCCGACGACATTCTCGACCTGACCGCGGATGCAGCCACGATGGGCAAGGCAACCGGCAAGGACGCCGGCCGCGGCAAGGGAACGCTGGTCGGCCTGCATGGCCTGTGCTGGGCGGAGGCTATGCTTGGGGAACACGTAAGCGAGGCCGAAGCGCTGCTGTCGCCCTATGCCGAAAAGGGCGCTGTTCTGGCCGAAGCGGCCCGGTTCATCGCCAAGCGCAAGAGCTGAAAAGCGTCACGGGGACAATATTCCGGGCTGGGCGAGAGGCACTGTCTCTTGTCGGCGCCTGGCAACCGGGCCTAGAAATGGACGAGAACCAGCGCGCTCCGACAACCTGCCCGCCACCTAAGTACGAGACGCAAGATGCGTGAGACCCTGACCTACCTGCCGCAGATCCTACCCGCCTACGTCGCCTATCTGATCGCCGTCATCAGCCCGGGGCCGGCAATCATGGCGATCGTATCGACCTCGATGATGCATGGCCGAAAGGCCGGCATGACCATCTCGCTGGGCATATTCGCAGGCTCCTTCACCTGGGCCTGTGCGGCGGCGCTCGGCCTGGCGACGATTCTCCAGACCTACGCGATAGCGCTGGAGATCCTGAAGATCTTCGGCGGTCTCTATCTGCTCTACCTCGCCTACAAGGCGTTCAGGGCCGTGCGTTCAAACGATGATCTGCCGCGCACTGTCGTGCAAAAGAGCCTGTCGACGCGGGCATTGCTGCTGCGGGGCTACGGCATTCATGTCACCAATCCGAAGGCCATTTTCGCGTGGCTCGCGATCATCGCGCTTGGCATGCCGCAAGGTGCCCCGGCATCCGTCGCGGGCCTGATCATCGCAGTATGCATGGCGACGGGCTTCACCGTCTTCATGGGCTATGCGCTGCTCTTCTCCACACCGCACGCCTTGAAGGTCTACCGCGGCCTGCGGCGCTGGATAGAAGGCGCGATGGCGGCCTTCTACTGCTTTGCGGGACTGAAGCTGCTGACCAGCCGCATCTGACGGCTGGAGGCTGCTACTCCGCAGCCGTTTTCTGCCCGAAACGCTTTTCGATGTAATCGGCCACCAGTGCCTCGAAATCCGAAGCGATGTTCGGACCACGCAGCGTCAGAGCCTTGCTCCCGTCGATGAAGACAGGGGCAGCCGGCGTTTCACCTGTGCCCGGCAGCGAGATGCCGATATCGGCATGTTTGCTTTCGCCTGGTCCGTTGACGATGCAGCCCATGACCGCAACGTTCAGCGCCTCGACGCCCGGATACTTGTCGCGCCAGACCGGCATGTTCTTGCGCAGATCGTTTTGAATGTTCTGCGCCAGCTCCTGGAAGACCGTCGAGGTGGTGCGGCCGCAGCCCGGACAAGCGGCGACGACGGGCACGAACTGACGAAACCCCATGACCTGCAGCAGTTCCTGCGCGACCTGCACTTCGCGCGTCCGGTCGCCATTCGGCTCAGGCGTCAGCGAAACGCGGATCGTGTCCCCGATGCCATGCTGTAGCACGTAGCCCATGGCGGCAGACGAAGCGACAATGCCCTTCGTTCCCATGCCGGCCTCGGTCAAACCGAGATGCAGCGCATGGTCCGAGCGCTCCGACAGCATCGAATAGACGGCAATCAGGTCCTGCACCTGGCTGACCTTGGCCGAGAGGATGATACGGTTGCGCGGCAGGCCGATCTCTTCGGCCAGATTGGCAGAAATAAGCGCCGACTGCACGATCGCCTCGCGCGTCACCTGGCGCGCCGAAAGCGGTGAGCCCGCATCCGCGTTCTTGTCCATCAGGGCTGTCAAAAGATCCTGGTCGAGCGATCCCCAGTTAACCCCGATGCGGACCGGCTTGTCGTAGCGGATCGCCATCTCGATGATTTCGGCGAACTGCTTGTCCTTCTTGTCCTTGAAGCCGACGTTGCCGGGATTGATGCGGTATTTCGCCAATGCTTCGGCGCACGCCGGATGATCGGCAAGCAGCTTGTGGCCGATGTAGTGGAAATCGCCGATGAGCGGCACGTCCATGCCCAGCCGCAGCAGCCGCTCGCGGATCTTCGGCACGGCGGCAGCACTCTCGTCGCGATCGACGGTGATACGCACCAGCTCCGAGCCCGCCCTGAACAGCGCGGCCACCTGAGCGACGGTTGAATCGATATCGGCGGTATCGGTATTGGTCATCGATTGCACGACGACAGGCGCACCACCGCCCACGATGACGCCGCCGACGTCGACGGCGACCGATGCGCGGCGCGCTTTCGGATCAAAATCTGCAGCAGAAGACATATAGAGTTCTTAAACCCCTAAAATTCGTCTCTTTCAGGTGGATCATGCCCGCTTTGTTGTCAACCGCCCGGTGCATCACTTTTGCTTGGGCGCCAGCCTCAGTGACCGCCACCCGAAATGCCGTCGGCGTAGCGCGCCAGGCTCGAAAACAAAAGCACGACGACAAGCAGGACCGGAAGCGCCATGAAGACGACGCCGAAGCCGGTATGCTCAGCGACGAAACCGATGGCGGAAGGCGCTACCAGCATTCCGGAGTAACCCATCGTCGTTACCACCGAGAGACCGATGCCGTTCTTCAGTCCGGGAATATTGCCGGCAGCCGAAAAGGCGATCGGAACCATGTTCGAAATGCCGACGCCGCACAGCGCAAAGCCGATGATCGCAATTTCCGCACTCGGCGCGAGTGCCGCAAACAGCATGCCGGCAATGGCGAAGAGGGTGCAGATTCTCAGCGTTTTGACACCGCCGAACCGGTCGCGGACAAGATCGCCGGCAAAGCGCATGATGGCCATCGTCAGCGAGAAGGCCGCAAAACCGAAGCCGGAAAGAGCGACCGATGCGCCAAGTTCCTGGCGCAGATAGAGCGCGCCCCAATCCAGCACCGCGCCTTCCGGGACCATGGAAAACAGCGCCATGAGACCGAGCAGCCAAGGCAGCGGCACCATCGGCGCCCGTGTCTTTTCCTTTTTCTCATCGGGATGTGGCGGGTCGGCATAGATCATGGTCCAAGCGACGCCCAGGATGGTGGCGGCAAGAAGCGTTGCAAGTCCCGCGTGCCAGAGGACGCCGAGTTTGGCGATCAGGAGGCCGCCCAGGGCCGCGCCGATCAGGCCGCCAAGGCTCCAGAAAGCATGACAGGACGACATGATCGCCCGCCGCATGGACTTCTCCACGGCCACCGCGTTGGCGTTCATGGCAACGTCCATCGCGCCGATGAACCCGCCGAACAGGAAGATCGAGATTGCGCCGGTGACGACATTTGGCGAAATCGTCAGCGCGAGCAGACACGGCAAAAGGCAGACGGCGGCGACCTGAACCACGAGCCGCGAACCGTGGCGGGCGATCTGCCCGCCGGCGATCGGCATAAGCGTCAGCGAGCCGACGCCGAAGACCAGGATCATCAGCCCGAGCTGGAACTTGCTGAGCTGCAGCCGCTCGGCGAATTCCGGAATTTTCGGGGCCCAGCAGCCGACGAAGAAGCCGTTCATGAGGAACAGCAGCGAAACGGCCGCCCTGCTTTTCGTCACGAAGCCGCTCCTGGTAACCGGAGCTGTATTCACCTGATGGTCCATGATTCTTCCCAATATGCGCGCGCGGCGCGTATCTTGCCCCGCTGCTGACTGAACTTGAATTATATCGCCTCGCCGGCCACGATCGTTCTGCATCCTTGATCACGATAGCGCACCAGCATGTCTGGATCGGCGTCTCGCTCCACCACCAGACAGTCGCAATGCGCCACCGACAGGACGCTGTGCGGTGCGGCCGTTGCGAACTTTTCCGAGGTGACGGCAACCAGGACCGTCTTGCTTCTTGATGCCGCGAAGCGTTTGAACTCCGCGTCCTCGAAGCCGATGGCGGTGACCCCGGCCGCAAGATCGATACCGCACGCGCCCAGAATACAAAGGTCGGGCGACAACGATTCCATGTCGCGCCTGGCCTTGGCACCCAGCGCGCCGCCAACCTGTCTGTCGACGAGGCCGCCGATCAGAATCACGTTGACCAAAGGCTTGTCGATCAACGCCGCAGCGATCGCCGGCGCATTCGTTGCCGCTGTCAACGCCATGTCGTCAGGCAGGGCCGCCGCGATGGCGAGATTTGTACTTCCGGCATCGAAAAAGACTGTTGCTCCGGGCGAAATCTCAGACACGGCGGCAAGCGCCAATGCCTGCTTGCGATCCCGTGCCATGCTCATGCGTTGGTTCAGGCTCGTGGCAACAGGCGAAACCGGCAGCGCGCCGCCGTAGACGCGCTCGCAAAGCCCGGCCGCGGCCATCTCGCGGAGATCCCGGCGAACCGTGTCTTCGGATACGCCGAATTCCGCCGCAAGTTCACCAGCCAGAACCCGGCCATGGATGTTCAACTTGCCCAGGATGGCACTCTGCCGCTCCTGCAAAAGAAGTTCGCTCATGTTCATGTCGGGCTGATCCGCCTGCTTGGGTCAAAATCGATACAAACATGCATAAATGGATACAAACGTGCACGCAAGCGGGAGGCCGCACACATTTTTTCACGGCGTGAAACAAGCGGCGCCGAATTCGTGAAAAATGAGAAAAATATTTGCAGCTGCCGTTTCTATTTGCAGTTTTCTACGCATCTTCACACAGGCTTTTCTGCGATTTTCCCCTGCATCGACCACATCTGGTGAATTGGATAGAAAAATGAACCTCCTGAAGACCATCGCCGCAGCTGCACTGATCCAGGCTGCCGCGCTCATGCCCGCCCTTGCCGGCGACAATCTTGCCGCGATCAAATCGGCCGGCGTCTTCAAGGTCGGTACCGAAGGAACCTATGCGCCCTTCACCTATCACGACGAAAGCGGCAAGCTTGTTGGCTTCGACGTCGAGATCGGTGAAGCCGTCGCAGCCAAGCTCGGCGTCAAGGCCGAGTTCGTCGAAGGCAAATGGGACGGGCTGATCGCCGGCCTCGACGCCAAGCGCTACGACACCGTCATCAATCAGGTCGGCATCACCGAGGCGCGCAAGCAGAAGTACGATTTCTCCGAGCCCTATATCGCTTCGAAGGCCGTGCTGATCGTCCGCGACGGCGATGACAGCATCAAATCCTTTGCCGACCTCAAGGGCAAGAAGTCAGCGCAATCGTTGACCAGCAACTTCGGTAAGCTTGCCGAGCAGGCGGGCGCCGAACTCGTCGGCACCGACGGCTTCGATCAGTCGATCCAGCTCGTGCTGACAAAGCGCGCCGACGCGACGATCAACGACAGCCTGTCCTTCCTCGATTTCAAGAAGCACAAGCCAGACGCCCCGGTGAAGATCGTCGCTCAACAGGAAAATGCCGACTATTCAGGCATCATCATCCGCAAGAGCGAACCGGAACTTCTGGAAGCGATCAACAAGGCGCTCGCCGACATCAAGGCGGACGGCACCTACAAGAAGATCGCCGACAAGTATTTCGGTCAGGACGTCTCCAAGTAATCAGCCTTCGGCGGCAGTAAGTAATCAGCCTTCGGCGGCAGTTTCCCGCCGCCGCAACATCCACTATATGTGCCATTGAAAGCGTTCAGCGAAACCTCGCTGAACGCCTCTTTCTTTGAGGGAAATGCCCGTGCCGCAATGGCTTCAATTGATGGCCGATTCGCTTGCGCCGCTTCTCTGGGCCGGGCTGGTCTTCACCATTCCGCTCACATTGCTGTCCTTCGTGCTCGGCCTTGCCCTTGGCCTGGCGACCGCAATCGGGCGCCTCTTCGGCGCAACGCCGGTGGTCGCGGTCGCCCGCTTCTATGTCTGGGTCATTCGCGGCACGCCATTGCTTGTCCAGCTCTTCGTCATCTTCTACGGCCTGCCCAGCATCGGCATCCTGCTCGATGCCTTCCCGGCAGCGCTCATTGGTTTCACGCTCAACATCGGCGCCTACAGTTCCGAAATCATCCGCGCCGTGATTTCGTCCGTGCCCAAAGGACAGTGGGAGGCCGCTTACTCGATTGGCATGAGCTGGCGCCAGTCCATGACGCGGACCATATTGCCCCAGGCAGCCCGCGTTGCGGTTCCACCGCTCTCCAATACCTTCATCTCGCTCGTAAAGGACACCTCGCTTGCCGCGGCGATTACCGTGCCTGAGCTTTTTCAGGCTGCGCAGCGTATCGTTGCGACGACATACGAGCCACTGATCCTCTACATCGAGGCAGCGCTGATCTATCTTGCGCTAAGCTCCGTTCTGTCCGCGCTACAGGTCAGGCTCGAGCGTCGTTTCGCGCGCTATGGCGGCATGCTGGAGGCAAACGCATGATCGAGCTTTCCAACATCGAGAAACGTTTCGGCGATGCCGTCATCCTGAAGGACATCAGCATCCGCATTCCCGAAGGCAGCGTCACCGCACTCGTCGGCCCGTCAGGCGGCGGCAAGAGCACGTTGCTTCGCTGCATCAACCTGCTGGAGATTCCGACCGCAGGCGCGATCCGTATCGGCGACGAGAAATTGACCTTCGCGCCCGGTCAGAAAACCAAGTGGCAGGCCATTCAGAAGATCCGCCGGCAGACCGGCATGGTGTTTCAGAATTTCCAGCTCTTCCCGCATCAGACGGCGATCGAAAACGTGATGGAGGGCTTGGTCACTGTCTTGAAGTGGCAGAAGGAGAAAGCCCGCGACCGCGCCATGGAGCTGCTTACCAAGGTCGGCATGGCTCACAAGGCTGACGCCTGGCCGGCGACGCTTTCGGGCGGCCAACAGCAACGCGTCGCGATTGCCCGCGCCCTCGCCCCGTCGCCGCGCGTGCTCCTGTGCGACGAACCGACTTCGGCACTCGACCCGGAACTCTCCGCAGAGGTCGTTGATGTCTTGGGCCGTCTCGCCAGGGAGGGCACGACCATGGTGATGGCCACCCACGATCTGCGGCTGGCCTCCAAGATCGCCAACGACGTGGTCTTCCTGGAAGCTGGAAGCGTGGTCGAAACGGGCAGCGCGAAAAACATCTTCACCGCGCCGGAGCGCGAGCGCACAAAGCGCTTCATTTCGACGATCAACGCCGCCCACACCTACGACATATAGGCGGGGCGCGGCCGCCGCTAACTCAAGCTGAGCGCGCAGCCTTCAGCGCATTGCCCCACCAGACGAGCTGGTCCAGCTGGTTCTTGGCGGCGTCGCCAAGGTGAGCATAGTCGCTGAGACTTTTCCCGTCTTTGGCGACGCCGATGTATTCCGCAAGCGAGATGTGCACGCCCGTCTTGACCGAGGCAGCACCCATCTCGACAAAAATCAGGCGCAGGTGCTCGACAGCACGTGCACCGCCGACACCGCCGTAACCCACAAAAGCGACCGGCTTCCGGTTGAAGTCGCCAAGGTCGATCGCATTTTTCAGCACCGCTGTCGGTGCGTGGTTGTATTCGGCAACGGTGAAAATGTAGCCGTCGAACTCCCGCAGCTTCTTCTTCCACCGCTCCGCCGTCTCGGATTCGGCATCTGTCGTCCGCGCCTCGCCAAACAGGGCCATCGGATAGTCCAGCAGATCAAGGACCTCGACCTCCAGTTCAGGTCGCTTCCCGGCAATATCGGCGATCCACTTTGCAGGATGATCGGCAAACCGACCGATACGCGTGCTTCCGACGATGACCGCAATCTTGAGCTTACTCATATCACCCTTCCTCATGCGCAAAACATCAAAAGGCGGCCCCGAAAGCCGCCCTCTGTCTTTGAATGGGTCGTCAGCTCGCGTAGGTGACCAAGAGATCCTTGGCGTCGATCTGATCGCCCGCCTTGACAAGCACCTCTGCCACGGTGCCGTCCTTCTCCGCGTGGATCGCCGTCTCCATCTTCATGGCTTCGATCGAAACCAGCACGTCGCCGGCATTGATCGCCTGACCCGCAGAGACGAAAACGCGGGAGATGACGCCCGGCATCGGGGCGCCGACGTGTGCGGCATTGCCGGGTTCGGCCTTGCGGCGAGCGGCAGCGCCGGTAGCGCCATGCGCACGATCCGGAACCTTGATGCGGCGCGGCTGACCGTTGAGCTCGAAGAAGACCGTGACCATGCCCTGGCTGTCGGTGCCGCTCATTGCCTGATTGACGATGACCAGCGTCTTGCCCTTCTCGATGTCGGCAAAAAGCTCCTCGCCGTCCGCAAGGCCGTAGAAGTAGGACGGCGTCGGCAGCACCGAGACCGGACCGTAGGTATCGCAAGCCAGCGCAAAGTCGGTGAAGACCTTCGGATACATGAGGTAGGACGCAAACTCGAAATCGCTGACCTCGCGTTCGAGCTTGGTCTCGATCGTCTTCCGCTCGGCATCGAGATCGGCATCTTCAAGCAGCGAACCGGGGCGCACAGTGTAGGGCTGATCCCCCTTCAGCGCTTTCTTCTGCAGCGCTTCCGGCCATCCCGACGGCGGTTGACCGAGATCGCCCTTGAGCATCGAGACGACCGATTCCGGGAACGAGACTTCCTTGTCTGGGTTGACGACGTCAGCAACACTCAGGTCCTGAGACACCATCATCAGGGCCATGTCGCCGACGACCTTGGACGACGGCGTCACCTTGACGATGTCGCCGAACATCTGGTTGGCATCGGCATAGGCCTGCGCCACCTGGTGCCAGCGTGTTTCGAGGCCAAGCGAGCGGGCCTGTTCCTTGAGGTTGGTGAACTGTCCGCCCGGCATTTCGTGCAGGTAGACTTCCGACGCCGGTCCCTTGAGGTCGCTTTCGAAGGCGGCGTACTGGTTGCGCACCGCTTCCCAGTAGAAGGAAATGCGGCGGATCCACTCGGGATCGAGGCCCGGATCGCGCTCGGAGCCGCGCAACGCTTCGACGATCGAGCCGAGGCAGGGCTGCGACGTGTTGCCGGACAGCGCATCCATCGCAGCATCCACCGCATCGACGCCGGCGTCTACCGCAGCAAGCACGGTCGCTGCAGCGATGCCCGACGTGTCATGCGTGTGGAAGTGGATCGGCAGGCTGGTCGCTTCGCGCAGCGCCTTGAACAGCACCTTGGCGGCAGCCGGCTTCAAGAGGCCCGCCATATCCTTCAGCGCGATGATATGAGCCCCGGCCTTTTCAAGTTGGACGGCGAGATCCGTGTAGTACTTGAGATCGTATTTCGGGCGAGCCGAATTCAGGATGTCGCCCGTGTAGCAGATCGCCGCTTCGCAGAGCTTGTTCTCCTCAGTCACCGCATCCATCGAGACACGCATGTTCTCCACCCAGTTCAGGCAGTCGAAGACGCGGAAGAGATCGATGCCGCCTTTGGCCGCCTGGCGGACGAAATATTTAACGACATTGTCAGGATAGTTCTTGTAGCCGACGCCGTTGGCGCCGCGCAGCAGCATTTGCAGCAAAAGGTTCGGAGCCGCTTCACGCACCAGTGCCAGGCGCTCCCACGGATCTTCCGTCAGGAAGCGCATCGAGACGTCGAAGGTCGCGCCGCCCCAACATTCAAGCGACAAAAGGTTCGGCAGGGCGTGCGCATAGGTGCCGGCGATGCGGGCGATGTCGTGGGTGCGCACGCGCGTGGCGAGCAGCGACTGATGACCGTCGCGCATAGTGGTGTCGGTCATCAGAACGCGCTTTTCATTGCGCATCCATTCGCCGAATTTATTCGGGCCGAGGGTATCGAGCAATTGCTTGGTGCCGTCGGCAATGCCGCTGCCGTTGGTGTATGGCACGACCGGTACCGCAGCATCGGCGGGCGGGCGCGGCCGGTCCTTGGCTTCCGGGTGGCCGTTGACCGTTACATCGGCGAGATAGGTCAGCAGCTTGGTCGCGCGGTCCTGACGCTTGACCTGCTGGAACAGCTCAGGCGTCGTGTCGATGAAACGCGTGGTGTAGCTGTTGTCCCTGAACTTCGGATGCGTGATGATCGCTTCAAGGAAGGTCAGGTTCGTCGCGACCCCGCGGATGCGGAATTCGCGCAACGCACGGTCCATGCGGGCAATCGCTTCGGATGGGTTCGGCGCCCAGGCGGTGACCTTGACCAGCAGCGGGTCGTAGTAGCGGGTGATGATCGCACCCGAATAGGACGTGCCGCCGTCGAGCCGGATACCGAATCCCGAGGCCGAACGGTAAGCGGTGATACGGCCGTAATCCGGAATGAAGTTGTGCTCGGGATCCTCCGTCGTGATGCGGCACTGCAGCGCATGACCGTTGAGGCGGATGTCCTCCTGCTTGGGAACGCCCGATTCCGGTGTACCGATCGCAAAGCCGTCGAGGATATGGATCTGCGCCTTGACGATATCGATGCCAGTCACGACTTCGGTGACGGTATGCTCGACCTGAATGCGCGGATTGACCTCGATGAAGTAGAATTTGCCGGTATCGGCATCCATCAGATATTCGACGGTACCGGCGCCAATGTAGTTTGTTGCCTTGGCGATTTTCAGCGAATAGGCGGCAAGCTCCTGGCGCTGCGCTTCCGAAAGATAGGGTGCCGGCGCGCGCTCGACGACTTTCTGGTTGCGACGCTGGATGGAGCAGTCGCGCTCGAAAAGATGCACGACATTGCCATGCGTGTCGCCCAGGATCTGGCTTTCGACGTGGCGGGCACGCTCGACGAGCTTTTCAAGATAGACCTCGTCCTTGCCGAAAGCAGCCATCGCCTCGCGCTTGGCTTCGGTCACTTCGCGGGCGAGATCCTTCGGGTCACGGATGGCGCGCATACCGCGACCGCCGCCGCCCCAGGAGGCCTTGAGCATCACCGGGTAGCCGATTTCTTCGGCCATGCGGGCCACTTCGTTCACATCATCAGGCAATGGCTCGGTGGCGGGCACGACGGGAACGCCGACCGAAATCGCCAGATTGCGCGCCGCGACCTTGTTGCCGAGCTGGCGCATCGTATCGCCCTTCGGGCCGATGAAGATGATGCCGGCCTGCTTGCAGGCGTCGACGAATTCCGGGCTCTCCGACAGCAGGCCGTAGCCCGGATGGATCGCGTCAGCGCCAGACAGCTTGGCGACACGAATGACTTCGTCAATCGACAGGTAGCTTTCAATTGGTCCGAGATCGCGGGCAAGATGCGGGCCGCGGCCGACCTGATAACTCTCATCCGCCTTGAAACGGTGCAATGCGAGTTTGTCTTCCTCTGCCCATATCGCGACCGTTTTTATTCCGAGCTCGTTGGCCGCGCGAAACACGCGGATGGCAATTTCGGAACGGTTGGCAACAAGTATCTTCGAAATAGGCAATGCAGTCTCCTCACGGCATCGAAACGGGCAATGCTGCACCCGCGAAGAAGAGTCTTAACGTGCTGTCACGGAAAGTTCAATTTCCCCGCGGCCCGCAAATCGAATTTCTCGGAGCTACGCGATCAGCCCATGGCGGAAGGCAACCGCCACGGCATGCTGCCTGTTCTTGGACTTCAGCTTGTTCTGCAGGCCGTTCATATACCAGTCGACGGTATGGTTGGAGATCTTAAGATGCCTGCCAATCTCGACCGAGGTCATGCCTTCGGCCAGATACTGCAGTATTTCCAGTTCGCGGCGGGTCAGACGCGTGTCTGCACCGGACACTTCCAGAAGCGCTTGCGCCTCTCCCTTGAATTCCAGAAGGCGCCAGAAGGCCTTGCGCGCGACTGCATCGAACAACGAAATTTCGACCGGGGAAAGATCCACGGGCCGCCCCCCGACAGTCATATAGCCGAGGATGCCGTTTCGTCCGTATATGGGAAAGGTATAGCCGTCCCGCAGGCCATGGCTGCTCGCATCGGCCATCATCTGCTCCATCCGGCGGTGATGCGCATCCTCGCCGAACGCGGCGAGACTATCCGTCCAGCGAAATGGCCTTTGTGCATATGCGAGATAGCGCACGGTGGGATCACTCAAGTGGTACTTCTTGGAAAGATAGATCTGTGGCCACATGTCCGGCCATCGGCCGGCCAGCATCAGGCCCACCGGATCCTCAGCTTGCTTCGGATACCGAAGAACGCCGTAATAAGAGAACCCATAAGAAGTGATGACATGTCCAAGCTCGTCGATCACCGCCTCGGGTTTCCGACACTCTTCCAGCAAGACAAGCAATTGAATTAAAGAATGAATATTCACTAAAAAGCCCCTGTTCCGGCGCTAGGGGCTTCCGGCGAAGCCCCTCCCGGGACCTGCCCCGGTTATCGAAGCAGCGATCGATGCAATCGAAACTACAGTTCATAATATAGTTTATGGTGTGCCATTCAGGCGTCAAAACGCAAGTGGTAATTGCAATACTCCAGCGCTTCATTGAAGATTCCAACATTATACATCGCGCATTTACTATACGATATCGCCATCAAAATGGGCCGGGAATGCCGGAATGAACGCGCCGTTAATCGCCGGTTCAGATAGCTTTTTGTAGCCTCGCAACATCGAATATTTCGCAGATGCACAAGAGGTATCGCCGTGTCGCTATTCAAGGTCTATGCAAGAGCTTTGCGCTATCTCGGCGCCTACAAGCTCCGCGTATCCCTGGTCGTTGTCGCGAACATCGTGCTCGCAGCGATCACAATCGCCGAGCCTATCCTGTTCGGACGTATTATCGATGCAATTTCCGGCAAGGGGGACGTCAAGCCCATACTCTTCATGTGGGCCGGATTTGCCGTTTTCAACACCATAGCCTTCGTTCTGGTCGCCCGTGAGGCGGACCGGCTGGCGCATGGCCGCCGCGCCACGCTTTTGACGGAAGCTTTCGGCCGCATCATTTCGATGCCCCTTTCCTGGCACCAACAGCGCGGAACGTCCAACGCTCTGCATACGCTGCTGCGCGCATGCGAAACACTGTTCGGCCTTTGGCTTGAGTTCATGCGCAATCACTTGGCAACAGCCGTCGCAATCGTCATTCTGATTCCGACTGCAATGGCGATGGACATGCGCCTGTCTGGCGTGCTGGTCGTGCTCGGCATCGCCTACTGGCTGATTGGCCGCCTCGTCATGAGCCGAACCAAGGATGGCCAGGCATCGGTCGAAAACCACTACCACACGGTTTTCTCGCATGTCAGCGACTCGATCAGCAACGTTTCGGTTCTGCATAGCTACAACCGTATCGAAGCGGAAACCAAGGCGCTGAAGTCATTTGCCGACCGCCTGCTGCAGGCCCAGTATCCGGTTCTCGACTGGTGGGCTATTGCCGGTGCGATGAACCGCATGGCATCGACCATTGCGATGATGATCATTCTCGTGATTGGCACGCTGATGGTTCAGTCCGGCCAACTCAGGATCGGCGACGTCATTGCCTTCATTGGTTTTGCGAACCTGCTGATCTCGCGCCTTGACCAGATGCGCCAGTTTGCGACCCAGATTTTCGAAGCTCGTTCGAAGCTTGAGGACTTCTATAACCTCGAAGACTCCGTGCGTGATCGCGAAGAGCCGGCTGGCAATGCCGACATTTCCGATGTGAAGGGTGAAGTCGAGTTCCGTGATGTCTCCTTCGGCTTCGGCAACTCGTCACAGGGCCTGCACAACGTCTCCTTTACGGTCAAGGCCGGCCAGACGGTTGCAATCGTCGGCCCGACCGGCGCCGGCAAGACGACGCTCGTCAACCTGCTGCAGCGTGTTTACGATCCCGATAGCGGCAAGATCCTTGTGGACGGCCATGACATCACGAAGGTCACCCGCAAGTCGCTGCGCCGCTACATTGCCACGGTGTTTCAGGACGCCGGTCTGCTCAACCGTTCGATCAGCGATAACATTCGCCTGGGCCGCGAGGGCGCAAGCGAAGAAGAAATGCGCCGTGCAGCCGAAGCTGCCGCCGCCGCAGACTTCATCGAGACCCGCGAAGATCAGTACGACACCCATGTCGGCGAGCGCGGCAACAGGCTTTCCGGTGGTGAACGCCAGCGCGTGGCCATCGCCCGCGCCATCCTCAAGGACGCGCCGATCCTGGTGCTCGATGAGGCCACGAGCGCGCTCGATGTTGAAACGGAAAACCGCGTGAAGGCTGCGATCGACAATCTGCGTCAAAACCGTACCACCTTCATCATCGCCCACCGCCTGTCGACGGTTCGCGAAGCTGATAAGGTTCTCTTCCTTGATAACGGCCGCGTTGTCGAAGAAGGCAGTTTCGATGAACTCAGCCAGAGCAACGGCCGCTTCGCCGCACTGTTGCGCGCCAGCGGCATCCTGACGGACGAGGAGGTCCGCAAGGCACACACGACCGAAGCCGCCTGAGAAATCAAATCTGCGCAACCCGATATCAAGCCGGATGGTCCTGCCATCCGGCTTTTTCTTGGCCGGCACTGGGGGACGACGCTTCTATGTCCGCGATCCGTTTGGAACGCTCGTCAACAGTGTGTCACACAAAATCGATCGCTCGCCAGCACGACCGGGTTTCTCTGACGACCTTCCGGATGCGGCAATTTGCGCCAAGGCGTTAGACTAAAGTCATAATCCCAAAGCCGCTCTCTTTTTGGGGGATCTTTTCTGCCACAATCTCGTCAGATGAGCCGCGACCCGGGGTATGCTTTGAGGAGGGCATGGTCGCGACCGCTATGAACATCACATTGTGGAGGACAACAATGGCAAATGTCGCAAGCGTCGACGGTGCAAAAGCCGGCCCGATGACATCAGAGGAGAAGAAGGTCATCTTCGCCTCGTCGCTCGGTACCGTTTTCGAGTGGTACGACTTCTATCTTTACGGCTCGCTCGCAACCTATATCGGCGCCACCTTTTTCACCCAGTATCCGGAAGCTACGCGTAACATTTTCACGCTTCTCGCGTTTGCGGCAGGCTTTCTGGTGCGTCCCTTCGGCGCCCTGGTCTTCGGTCGCCTCGGCGACCTTGTCGGACGCAAGTACACTTTCCTGGTGACGATTCTTATCATGGGTCTCTCGACCTTCCTGGTCGGTGTCCTTCCCGGTGCGGCTTCAATCGGCATCGCTGCCCCGATCATCCTGATCGGCCTTCGTCTTCTGCAGGGCCTCGCGCTCGGCGGCGAATACGGCGGTGCGGCGACCTACGTGGCCGAGCACGCGCCGAACGGGCGCCGCGGCTACTTCACCTCCTGGATTCAGACAACCGCCACGCTGGGCCTGTTCCTGTCGCTGATCGTTATCGTCGGCGTCCAGTTCCTGATGGGCAAGGAAGCTTTCGCCGCCTGGGGCTGGCGTATTCCATTCCTAGTATCCGTGGTGCTTCTCGGCGTTTCGGTGTGGATTCGTCTCAAGATGAACGAGTCGCCGGCATTCCAGAAGATGAAGGCGGAAGGCAAGGGTTCGAAAGCCCCGCTGACCGAAGCCTTCGGCCAGTGGAAAAACGCCAAGATCGCCCTGATCGCGCTTTTCGGCGCAACGATGGGCCAGGCAGTCGTGTGGTACGGTGGACAGTTCTATGCGCTGTTCTTCCTGCAGAACGTGCTGAAGGTCGAGCTCCAATCGGCCAACATCATGGTTGCGGTGGCGCTTATCCTCGGTACGCCCTTCTTCGTGATCTTCGGGGGGCTGTCGGATAAGATCGGCCGCAAGCCGATCATCATGGCTGGCCTGCTGATCGCGGCCGTCACCTACAACCCACTGTTTAAGGCCATGACATGGACTGCAAACCCCGCCCTTGCTGAAGCCCAGGCTTCGGTTCGTGCGACGGTGACGGCCGATCCGGCTGATTGCAAGTTCCAGTTCAACCCGACCGGAACATCGAAGTTCACCAGCTCCTGCGACGTCGCAACTGCGTTCCTGACCAAGAACTCGGTGCCTTATGATGTCGTGCCCGGCCCTGCCGGCCAGGCGGCAACGGTCAAGATCGGAAACGAAACCATCGTCAGCTTCGACACCGTCGCCGCCGGCGACAAGGCAAAGGGCATGGCGTCCGCTTTCGAAAAGAGTGTCAATACCGCTCTTCATGACGGCGGCTATCCGCTGAACCGCGGCGCCATCAAGGTTCCTGATGCAAAGCTGGACGCCTTCGTTGCCGCCAATCCGGAGCTTGCGCTGAACGCCGATGCTATTCGCGCCAGCCAGAAGGAAGCCATGCCTGCCGACAAGCTCATTGCCGGCAAGCTTTTGACGGCCGATGAGGCAAAAGGCGTCACCGACATGGCGGTCTACACCGTCGCCGGTGGTGGCAGTTTCGCAATGTCTGCCGACCCGGCTCGCGTCAATTGGATTGGAACGGTTGCTATTCTCTTCGTCCTCGTTCTCTACGTGACGATGGTCTACGGACCGATTGCAGCACTGCTGGTCGAACTCTTCCCCACCCGCATCCGCTACACCGGCATGTCGCTGCCCTACCATATCGGCAACGGCTGGTTCGGCGGCCTGTTGCCTGCCACCGCTTTCGCAATGAGCGCCGCTACGGGCGATATCTACTATGGGCTCTGGTACCCGATTATCTTCGCATCAATCACGCTGGTCATCGGTCTCATCTTCCTGCCGGAAACGAAGGATCGCGATATCAACGCTATGGATTGAGACGACTGAAACATCGCAACATTGGCCCGGCGCTCGAAAGGCGCCGGGTTTTTCGTTTCAGGGAGGCTCAAATGAGACGACTCAACCTCGGCGTCGGCCAGCCGCCGTCGCGACCGATCGAGAAAACCATGCCGAAACGCGCAAAAAGAATGGATGTGACAAAGGCAAACCAGGCGCCGAGCAAAAGACCGGCGGCGACGTCACTGGGATAGTGCACCCCGAGAATGATGCGGGTGGCGCCGAGCCAAAGACCAATGCCGATGAAAGCCAGCCGGAACCGTGGAAAGAGCAGAGCCAGCGCCGTGAAGAGGGCCCCGATATTGGCCGAATGGCCGGAGGGGAAGCTCTGATGAAGGAAGTCCATGTTGAAGGGCGCGAAACTTAAGATGCCTTCCTGCTCGTAAAGGAGTGGCCGCGCCCGGCCGATCGCAAACTTCAGGACATTGGCAACGAGGGCAGCGAGAAGTACGGACGCGCCGACATAAGCCGCCATCTGCGCAAAATAGACCATGCGAAAACGTCTGCGGACCTTCCACAAGCGCCGACGAACGAGATAGCCGGTCACCAAGATGGTAGACAGTCCGGCCAGAATCCAGGCGAGCCTGCCGATGTCGGTCACATCGCCGGCGATCGAGACCAGCGGCGGCGCCAGACTTTTGGCCGCCTGTCCGAGTGGGCGATCGAAGACGAAAAAGGCAATGGCAACGATATTGACGGCCGACAGCGTAAAACCCTTCMAGGGAACCCGTCGATGGATCGTGCGCCTCGCCTCATAGCGATTGCGCATTTTGGTCCAAATATTGGTCTTGCGCTCGACAGTCTCGCTCATGCCACTCCTGCTGGTTTCACGCCGATGCAGAAATGGACATAGGCGCGACAGCCGATTGCTTCAATGCAAAGGCCCTCCGTATCTGCTGATGCGGAGGGCCTGAAACCTGTTTCACGTGAAATATCAGGCAGAAAGCGCCTTGAACTCCGCGAGGATCGCTTCGCCCATCTCGACGGTGCCGACCTTCCTGGCGCCTTCGGCCATGATGTCGGCGGTGCGGATGCCCTTGTCGAGCACGTTGGCGATCGCCTTTTCCAGATTGTCGGCTTCCGTCACGAGATTGAAGGAGTAGCGCAGACACATGGCGAAGGAGGCGATCATCGCGATCGGATTGGCAATGCCCTTGCCGGCGATGTCAGGCGCCGAACCGTGTACGGGTTCGTACAGCGCCTTGCGCTTGCCGGTTTTTCCATCGGGTGCACCGAGCGAAGCGGACGGCAGCATGCCGAGCGAACCCGTCAGCATCGCGGCGACGTCGGAAAGCATGTCGCCGAAGAGATTGTCGGTGACGATGACGTCGAACTGCTTGGGCTGGCGAACGAGCTGCATGCCGCCGGCATCCGCCAGCATATGCTCGAGCTGCACGTCGGAATACTTTGCCTTGTGTATTTCGGTGACGACCTGGTTCCAGAGCACGCCAGACTTCATGACGTTGCGCTTTTCCATCGAGCAGACGCGATTGCCGCGGGTGCGCGCCATTTCAAAGGCGACGCCGGCAATACGCTCGATTTCGTAGGTATCGTAGACCTGCGTATCGATACCACGCTTCTGGCCGTTGCCGAGATCGATGATCTCCTTCGGCTCACCGAAGTAGACGCCGCCGGTGAGCTCGCGGATGATGAGGATATCGAGACCCTCGACCAGCTCCGGCTTCAGCGAGGAAGCCTCGGCGAGCGCAGGATAGCAGATGGCCGGACGCAGGTTTGCAAACAGCTGCAGGTCCTTGCGCAGGCGCAGAAGGCCGGCTTCCGGGCGAACGTCATAGGGAACGCTATCCCATTTCGGACCGCCGACGGCGCCGAACAGAACCGCATCGGCGGCGAGCGCCTTCTGCATGTCGGATTCGGAGATCGCGGCACCGTGCGCATCATAGGCGCTACCGCCGACAAGACCCTCCTCGGTGACGAAGCCGGCATTCATCGCCTCATTCATATAGGCAATGATCTTGCGGACCTCGCCCATGGCCTCGGGACCGATGCCGTCGCCCGGTAGCAGGAAAAGATTACGCGCTGTCATGAAACCCTCCGCAGAAAAACAAGTTGCGGCTTATTAGCCCCCGGGAAACGGCATTTCAAGCGAGCAACGGGCCGATTCGGTACGGTTAGCGACCACAAGGCGTTCAATATACGTGAGTTGACCGAAGGACGCGCGCGGGTAACAACAAATCATCGTTGACCGCTATCTGGATATCGCCAATGCCCGCTTCGCCCCTCCATCTCGACACCCCGCTCTTTCGCGCCACGGCGAGCTATAGCGCCAGCAACAAGCCGCTCTGGCTGAAGCTCGATGCCCTGCAGCCTGCCGGTAGTTTCAAGCTGCGCGGCGTCGGCAGGCTCTGCCAGCACGAGGTCGAGAACGGCGCCCGCGAGATCTTCTGCGCATCGGGCGGCAATGCCGGCATCGCTGCCGCCCATGCCGGGCGCGCCCTTGGCGTACCGGTCACGATCGTCGTGCCGGAAACGACGTCTGAAGAGGTCCGGCGATCGATCGAAGCGACTGGGGCGGCGGTTCTTGTGCATGGATCCGTCTTCGATGAGGCGAACGCCTACGCGATCAAGCTCGCCGATGCGCGAAAAGCAGCTTACGTGCACCCCTTCGATCACCCGCTTCTGTGGGAAGGCCACGGCACGCTGATCGATGAGGTTGTGGCAAAGGGCGCCGCCTTCGACTGCGTCATCGCCAGCGTCGGTGGCGGCGGCTTGCTTGCGGGGATTGTCGCCGGACTTAAGAGAAACGGGCTCTCGCATGTGCCTGTTATCGCCGTCGAGACCGAGGGCGCCGCATCGTTCCATGCCAGCATCGCGGCAGGTGAGCGCATCACCCTGCCCGCCATCACCTCGATCGCCAATTCTCTCGGCGCGCGCCAGGTTGCGCAGCATGTGTTCGATCTGCCGAAGCATCACCCGGTCGAAAGCGTGACGGTCACCGATGCGCAGGCCGTCGCCGCCTGCCTGAAATTTGCCGATACCTATCGCATCCTGGTAGAGCCCGCTTGCGGCGCGGCACTGGCGGTGGCGGATGCCCATCCCGGCATTCTCGACCGCTTCGACAATCCGCTGATCGAAGTCTGCGGCGGCATCGGCGTTTCGCTGGAAAAGCTGACGATGTGGAAGGAAAGGCTGCTCTGAAGGCCAGCCAAAGAAAAAGCCGGGCGAAAACCCGGCTTTGACAATACAATGCTATGCGGACCGCTTATGCCGCCCACGGATGCGATGCGGCGTTCGACTTTTCGAAGCTGTCGATCGACTTGCCCTTTTCAAGCGTCAAGCCGATGTCATCGAGACCATTCAGCAGGCAGTGGCGCCTGAACTCGTCGAGATCGAACTTGATCGAGCCGCCGTCCGGGCCGGTGATTTCCAGGTTTTCGAGATCAATCGTCAGGATCGCGTTGGAGCCGCGCGAAGCGTCGTCCATCAGCTTGTCGAGGTTTTCCTGGCTGACCATGATCGGCAGGATGCCGTTCTTGAAGCAGTTGTTGTAGAAAATGTCGGCAAAGCTCGTCGAGATGACGCAGCGGATACCGAAATCGAGAAGCGCCCACGGGGCATGCTCGCGCGAGGAGCCGCAGCCGAAATTATCGCCGGCAACGAGGATCTTGGCGTTCTGATAGGCCGGCTTGTTGAGCACGAAATCCTGGTTCAGCGATCCGTCTTCATTGTACCGGGCTTCCGCAAAGAGGCCCTTGCCGAGACCGGTGCGCTTGATCGTCTTCAGGTAGTCCTTCGGGATGATCATGTCGGTGTCGATGTTGACGACCGGCAGAGGGGCGGCAACCCCCGTCAGCTTTACGAATTTGTCCATGGCCTGGCCTCCAATATCAGCAGACATAGTTTTGTTGATCAGCGTTTAGTCCAGTTTTCCGCCGAAATGAAGGAAAATTTGCGGAATTCCTAAGAAACACTCAGCCGGGCGTTGGCGCGGGCGGGACCACGTGCTGACTGCTGACGAACACGGCTCTTACGACGATCTCGTCGGGCTGGCGATCCTCAAGCGTGTGAACCATAGCAAGGCCTACCAGACCGATGACGGTACCGACACCAACAGGATTGAGAGTTTCTTCGCCCGCGCCGAGCGCTCCTACGTCGGCATTCACCACCGTTTCTCGGTGAAATACCTGGACTGGTACATGGCGATGGTCGCGTGGAAGGAAGATACCCGCTACATGGGGCTGCGCTGGCAGCTTGCCGACGTGCTGCGCACGGTCACGCACCGCACGACCTCCGCGAACCTATGCGGCTATTGGCAGGGGGCGGCAGAGCGCATCGAGGACCAGGTCTGGACCGAGAAGACCGCGGTGGAGATGCAACGATACCTGCGATGACCGATTTGGGCTTCGTCAATTTCTCCAACGCGTACTGACAGTTTCACCAGGATGCTATTGACGGTTTCACCGGACCGCTATTGATACTTTCACCGGAATCCTATTGACACTTTCACCGAAACTCTATTACAACTTTCCCCATAATGCCTTGCTGAGAAAATGAAGTGCCCATCATGGACGAGAGTCTCCTCCCGCGTCATCTGCAGCCCCAGCTAAGGGCTGCACTCACATCAGCGCGCGTGGTTAACATTGTTGGGCCGCGCCAGGTCGGGAAGACGACACTGGTACGCGACCTATTGAGCGTTGGAAAATTCATCACCTTAGATGACGAGGGTGTGCTTGCAGCTATTGAGGCCGATCCAAAAGGACAGCTGGATGCCCTGTTGGCTGAGACGAAAGCGGGCCCCCTCATTATCGACGAAGCCCAACGATCAACGAAATTAGCTTTGGCGTTGAAGAGAATCGTGGACGAGAACCGAGCAATGGGTCAGTTCGTCCTGACAGGCTCATCCAACGTTTTCATTTCCGCGCACGTGGCGGACTCGTTGGCAGGTCGGGTCCATACGATGACGATGCTTCCAATGAGTGTCGCCGAAACACAGCGCATGGGGCCTGCGAAAATTCTCGACTGGGCATCGGCGAATGACCGTCCCGATCCGCTAGACCTGCCTAAAGCAGAAACGTTGTCCCGGACACAATACATCGACTTGATAGTCGCAGGCGGTTTCCCCGAGATACGAACTCTGGAAGAGCGCTGGAGGCAAAATCGATACAGCGACTACGTTGACAGTGTCGTCGAACGCGACGTTGCGTACATCTTAAAAATAAGAAAGTCAGACGCCATGAGGCGAATGATCGATCAACTAGCTACGCGTGTCGGAAACGAACTGAATATAGATGAACTGTGTTCAAACATCAGTTTACAACGGAATACCACCGAGACCTACCTCGATATTCTAACCAAGCTCTCCCTATTGCGACGATTGCCAGCGTGGACCTCTGGAGAGTCCGGACGCGACATACGCCAACCAAAAATCCATCTTGTGGATACCGGGATCGTCGCGGCTTTGAGGAGTATGAACGCCCAGAGCTTCAATATCGGCGCGAATCCCACAGCGCTTGGCGGCATGTTCGAAAATTTCGTTTTCAATGAAATGTGGAAATCCCTTCCCCATCAGATGCGTCAGTGGCGACTTTATCACTGGAGGCATCAACGAGGACGCGAGATAGACATCCTTGCTGAGTCAGACAGAACGATAATCGGCTTCGAGATGAAGACATCGACTACGGTTGAAGCAAAGGACTTTCAACATCTGCGATGGTTTCGAGACGAAGGCCCAGGCACGAACCGTCCCTTCGTCGGCATCGTCATCTATATGGGAGAACGCGTACTCAGTTTCGGCGAGAATATATTCGCGCTTCCTCTGTCGATATTTTGGTCATTCAAAGACAGTTAGCCTGAGTGATCGGCACGGTTTAAGCTTCGGGTGCTTACCTGGCGATCTCCCACAATCTACGACGGCCATCGGGAGCACCTGACGAGCGGACCAGCCCTGTCTGCTCCATACGTTCGAGCAAGCCAGAAAACCTTCCAGCCAGGTTAGGGCCGATCCCATCAATCTCGGCCCCGAAGCCTTCGCGTTTGGCAAACTGTTTTGACAGATCGCCTGCGAGAATCGGCTCTTTCGCATCTCGGAGAAGTTCAAGGACACGGCTACGCACGTCACGCAGGGGTCGAAGACTTTAATCACGGTCGCGAAAGCGGCCTTCTGCACTTCCAAGACGAGCGCTTCTGCCTTGATCTCCTCAAGCCTGGCTTCCAGCTCAGCCAGCTTGCCCTTCAACTCCTCGACGACCGACACCATACAAACCAACTCCATCGAATTCCGGAAATTTGCATGAAGCGGCCGGCCACGCGCGAATTCGACGCGGCCGGCCGCCTTGAAGCTATCTCGCCTTTACTGGCGCGTTGATCGCCCAGCTGACGCCGAACGGATCGCGAAGCTGGCCATAACGATCGCCCCAGAACATGAGTTCAACAGGCATGACGACCTCGGCCCCCGCTGCAACCGCACGATCCCACCAGAAATCGATGTCATCGACGACGAGCTGTAACGTGAAGCCCTGATGCTTCTGAAAGGGATGGCCATGCTCGGGATAGGCATCGCTCAGCATGAGCGAGCTGCCGTTCACATAAAGGTGGACATGCATCGTCCTGCCATTTTCATCGACAGGAACGACGAATGCTTCTTCTGCGCCAAAGGCACGCTTGTAGAATTCCGCTGCATTCAGGGCGCCATCGACCGTGACGTAAGGCAACAAACCGTTTTTGACCGGTGGCAACGCCACTTGGCTGGTTTGCGTTTGAGTATCCATGCTGTTCTCCATTCGCTTGATATTTGAAGCAGGCAAAAACCTTGCCGCTTCAAAGACGCATGAGAAGCAATCGAGCCGACAGCATCGGAAAATTTAAATGCAGATACGAACCAAGATCAGAGATCGATGATCGTGCCGCGCCCGTCATTCCAGATGCGCATTTCGGCGCCGGAATGAGGCTTGCTCCGTGCCTGGGCGCGGACCGGAGCCGGTTTCATCTTCAGCGAAAGCGCGCGGCCCACCATGAGCACCGTGAGAATGCCGCCGACAGCGAGCGTCACCGAAAAGGTGAGGAACGCCAAAGCGACAAAGACGGTGACGCCTGAGAGCATAAGGAAGATGGAACGGATATTCTGCATGTGTGTAAACCTTTCTTCGGAAAGGAATGTGGTCCTTCGCTCCCTTCTCTGCAAGATAAGCATGGCTTTTTGTTGTCTTGCCACCTGCGCTAAAGCTTGGCACACATTCGCTATGAGCCAAAATCCACTGACCCGTTCCATGAATCTGCGCCGCTCGGTGTTGAGTGTTCCTGCCATCAATGTCCGCGCTCTGGAAAAAACCCATCTGCTAGACTGCGACGCCGTGATCTTCGATCTGGAAGATTCGGTCGCGCCCGAGAAAAAAGCGCAAGCAAGAGAAAACCTGAGGGCCTTCTTCTCCGGCAAGCCGCTTGAGGGCAAAGAACGCATCATCCGCATCAACGCTTCTTCCTCCACGTTCGGCCGGGCCGATATGGAGCTGATATTGGCGCTGGAACCCGATGCCGTGCTGTTGCCGAAGGTGGACGAACCGCAGGATGTCATGTCGGTCAGCGATCTTCTCGCCGATGCCGATGCACCCGAAAATCTGCGCATCTGGGCGATGATCGAGACGCCTCGCGGCATTCTGAACGCTGCGGCAATCGCCGAAGCGGGACGAACCGCGGGCTCCAGGCTTGACTGTTTCGTCGTCGGCCTCAACGACCTGCGCAAGGAAACTGGCGTATTGCCACAACCGGGCCGCACCTATCTCGTGCCATGGCTGATGCAGGTCATCATTGCCGTGCGCGCTTACGGCCTTGACGCCATCGACAGCGTCTTCAACGATTTCAGGGATGCGGATGCCTTCGGCGCCGAATGCGCTGAGGCGCGTGCCATGGGCTTCGACGGCAAGATGCTGATCCACCCGACGCAGATCGAAGCCGCCAACAGGCATTTGGGGCCGGACGAGGCCGCGATTGCCGAGGCGAAAGCTGTTATCGCCGCCTTTGCGGATCCGGCCGCCGAAGGTCTCAACGTCATCACTGCCAATGGCCGGATGATCGAGCGGCTGCATCTTGTCCAGGCTGAAAGTCTGGTTCATAAAGCCCGCCTGATTGCAGAACGCCAAACGGCGAAGTGAAAGACGATTTTATGAAGCTTTACCGCCTTCTGACCGGCCAGGACGATGCCGCTTTCTGCCACCGCGTAACAGATGCCCTCAACAAGGGCTGGGCGCTGCACGGCTCGCCGTCCCTGACCTTCAACGCGCAGACAGGTCAAGTGATTGCCGCTCAGGCGATCGTCAAGGACGTAGAAGGCAAGGACTACCATCCGGACATGAAGCTGTCGGAGCAGTAAGGCTGGCGTTTAACGCTCGGCCGCCTCTTCGGCACTCTCCTCGATCCGTTCCATATCGTCGTCACTGAGGCCGAAATGGTGACCGATCTCGTGGATCAGGACGTGCGTGATGATATCGCCGAGCGTCTCGTCATTTTCAGCCCAGTAGTCCAGGATCGGCCGTCGATAGAGGCGGATTCGGTTCGGCAACTCGCCGGTTTCCATGGTAAAGCGCTCCGAAATGCCACGGCCTTCGAAGAGGCCGAGCAGGTCGAACGGCGTTTCCAGCGCCATGTCCTCGAACACGTCGTCGTCAGGAAAATCCTCGATCTCGATCGTCAGGTTGGTGGTCAGCGCACGGAACTCTTCCGGTAGATGGCTATAGGCCTCCATTGCCAAGGACTCGAAAGTACTGATCGTCGGCGCGTGGCGGTCCTGCCAATCATCGCTCTGGTCTACGCGGGCCATAAAAATTCCCTTCCTTTGTGGCCCATATAGAACCTTCGCATTCGATTTTCGAGAGCGGAATCAAGGACAGGAATAAATTCACAGGAAATGGCTGTTGACTCTTCGGCCACGCTCTGGAATCCATAAGAACATAACAGGAACATCGGAATGTGGAGTGAACGTCATGGCACAACCGGCCGTGACGCGCGAGCGACTTTTTGCGCTCCGCGAAACCATTGCAAAACTTGAAGGAAAGCCCGCGCCGGCCTTGGCGGCGGCGGAAAGCCAGGCTTTGGCTGAGCAAAACTTTGTTGGAGAAGGAGGCGAAAATGCGCTGCGTCTTCCGCTCGGAATATCCGCACTCGATGAAGCCATGGAGGGCGGCATGCCGCTGGATGGCCTCACCGAGGTTCGCACGCATTTGCTGCGCAATGCAGGCGCAAGCAGCGGCTTCGTGCTGGCACTGGCCTCCATGCTGCAGCGGCAGGATGAAGAAAACCAGCGCGCTTCTCTGCCAATACTTTGGATCTCCGACACCGTCTCCTGCCTGGAGGCAGGGCTGCCCTATGCCGTTGGCATCAGGGATTTAGGCCTGAAGCCGGAACTGTTCCTGCATGCAAGCCCCCGCAAGCTGGAGGACGCGCTGTGGCTTGCGGAAACAGCAGTCGAAAGCGGCGTATTTCCAGCAACAATTCTGGAGGTTCGCGGCAATCCGAAGCATTTCGGCCTGACGGAAAGCCGGCGACTAAACCTGCGAGCAAAGGCCTCCAAGCGCCCGCTTTTCCTATTGCGCCAAGCTGGAGAGGAAGAGGCAAGCAGCGCCTTCTTCCGCTTCCTTGCCGAACCCGCGCCGGCCCAGGCGCGGTTCTTGCCGGATGGTTCGATGCTGGGCGGCAGCATCGGCAACCCGGTCTTTCGCCTTACCCTGGAGAAGAGCCGCAATCCGGCCCCCCTCTCCCTTTTTCTGGAATGGAACCCCCATGACCGCCGGTTTTTCCCTGTCCGCCAATCAGCCGACACTCGCTTTCCAGATGAACGCGCAGCGCATTCTGGCGCTCAATTTCCCATATCTCCCGACCGACAGGATCGCCAGAAAGAGATGGGGACTTTCCTGGCGTTCGCGCGGCCGTCCTGATGCACCACCGATCGTCTGCTCCGCTCGCCTCAACAATGCCATGCGGTTGACGGCGCTCGACGAGGCGGCAGAAGCGATCGGGCTGAAGAAAAACCTCGGCGTGGCCGAAGCCCGCGCCATCTTTCCGACGATCGACGTGATCGAGGGGGACCCTGTTGCCGACCGGCGCTTCCTCGAGGGGATCGCCGACTGGTGCGACCGCTATACGCCGCTGGTCGCGCTCGACGGGATGGACGGCCTGTTTCTGGACATTACCGGCTGCGCCCATCTGTTCGGCGGTGAAAGGGCCCTCCTCAAGGATATCCTCTGCAGGCTCTTGCAGATGGGACTGGATGCACGCGGCGCCATTTCTTCATCTCCCGGATTGTCCTGGGCTGTCAGCCGATTTGGCCAGGGCGGGGTTATCGCGGCGGATGAGGCCGGACAGGTTCTTGCACCGCTTCCGGTTGCTTGCCTTCGCCTCGCTGACGAAACAGTCGATTCCCTGACGAAGATGGGATTGAAATATGTCGGCGATCTGCTGGGCGCACCGCGCGCGCCGCTTGCCCGCCGCTTCGGAGCCAGCCTGCTCCTGCGGCTGGACCAGGCACTCGGCACGGATGAGGAACCGGTATCGCCACGCCTGCCGGTCGCCAGCCTCTCGGCTGAACGGCGCCTGATCGAGCCGATCGGAGCGGAAGAGGACATCCTCGAACTCACCGGCCAGATCGCCACCTCTTTGAAGCCCTCGCTCGAAGCCCGCGGCGCCGGAGGCCGCGTCTTCGAACTCGTTCTCTTCCGCGTCGATGGCAGGGTGTTTCGTATTTCGGCAGGCACCGCCCAGCCGTTGCGGGAACCCAAACGCATTGCCGCCCTCTTTTCCGAGCGTCTGCAGGCTGTGCACGACGATCTCGATGCCGGCTATGGGTTCGAGATCCTTCGTATCAATGTGCTCCGTCACGAGAACTTCGATACGACGCAAGGCGATTTCGACGGCCACCGGCAGAAGGACGTATCACTCGCCGCCTTCGTCGATCGTGTCTCCGCAAGACTTGGTGCAGATTGCCTGCAGTCCTTTCAGTTGCGTGAAAGCCATGTACCGGAAAGAGCATCGATTGCCGTTCCGGCAATCGATGCCTTGTCGGTCCATAACGCGCAGCAAGGCAACCCTCCCCCATCAAGGAGCGAGAGGCCCTTGCGCCTGCTTCAGAGGCCTGAGTTGATGGACGCATTCGCAATCGAAGTCCCCGATGGCGCCCCCGCCAATTTTCACTGGCGACGAATGCGGCACCGCGTCCTCAGAAGCGAGGGTCCGGAACGGCTCGCCATGGAATGGTGGGTCGATGGAGCGGATGCGGATGATCGGGATTATTTCCGCGTCGAGGACGACCAGGGGCACCGCTTCTGGATCTACCGTGAAGGCCGCTACACCGGTGACACGACACCGCGTTGGTTCATGCACGGGGTCTTGCCATGACCCCCGCCTTCTTCGAAATCGGCGCCAGGACGAATTTCTCTTTTCTGGAAGGCGCATCAAAGCCTGAAGAGATGGTGATACAGGCGGCAATCCTTAGGCTTGGCGGCCTCGGCATTGCCGACCGGAATTCGGTTGCCGGGGTCGTCAGGGCTCATGCTCAATCCAAGGAAATCAGCAAGAAATTCAGGAGGAAGGAACTCGGGCTCCTAGAAAAGGACGAGAAGGCGCAAGGCGTTCTTGACGCGATCCGGATCCAGCCAGGCGCCCGCCTCGTCTTCTGCGATGAGACGCCCGATATCCTCGCCTATCCGCAAGACCGGAAAGGCTGGGCGCATCTCTGTCGCCTGTTGAGCGCCGGCAACCTCAAGGCGGAAAAGGGAGACTGCATCCTCACCGAAGGAGATTTGATGGAATGGGGCGATCGGATGCTGCTTGCATTGGTCCCGGATCCGTCGACTGCGGACGATACGCTTCGTCACGCGGATTTCGAGGCCCGTCTGGCGCGCTTGCAGAAACGCTTCGGGAAGACATTCCATATGGCGCTTGCGCCAGCCTATGATGGCCGCGACAGGCGCACGTTTGCGGTTCTTTCCATGCTTGCCGGCCGTAACAGGGTGCCGCTTATCGCCACCAACCAGCCGCTTTACCACGATACTGCCCGCCGTCCCTTGGCCGATATCGTGACGTCGATCCGGGAACATGTGCCGATCGCCCAAGCGGGCTTTCTTCTGGCGCCGAATGCCGAGCGCTATCTCAAGGATACGCGCGAAATGGCCCGCCTCTTCAGGGATTATCCGGATGCGATCGCCAATACGGGAAAATTCTTCGGCAAGCTTTCATTTTCGCTCGACCAATTGGAGCACAACTATCCATCTGAAAATGATGAGGGGCAGACCCCTTACGAGACCCTTGAGCGCCTTACCAGGACGGGGGCCGCAAAGCGCTTTCCAACAGGCGTCCCTTCAAAGGTCCAGGACCAGATTGAGTACGAGTTAGGCCTCATTCGAGAAAAGAAATACGAGCCGTATTTCCTGACGGTCCATAGGATTATCCACCACGCCCGGTATGAACTGGATATTCTGTGCCAGGGCCGTGGCTCGGCGGCAAATTCGGTCATTTGCTACTGCCTGGAAATAACGGAAGTAAATCCAGAGAAAAGCACCCTTCTCTTTGACCGGTTCATGTCCATGGACCGCGACGAGCCACCGGATATCGATGTCGATTTCGAACACGACAGGCGCGAAGAGGTCATCCAGTATATCTACAAGAGATACGGCAGGGAGCATGCCGGGCTGACAGCAGGGGTCACGACCTATCGCACCCGTTCCGCCGGCCGCGAAGTCTCCAAGGCTTTCGGTCTTTCGGAGGATATTCAGTCGGCGATCGGCAGTCTGGTCTGGGGTTGGTCGGAAGACCATTTGTCCGAGCGGGAGGCGAAATCTGCCGGCCTCGATATTCTCGACCCCACGACGAAGAACGTTTTGAAGTATGCCGCCGAGCTTCTCAGCTTCCCCCGCCACCTTACCCAGCACGTCGGGGGCTTCGTCATCACCAGGGATCGGCTCGACGAAGTCGTGCCGATCATGAATACGGCGATGCCGGGTCGCTACATGATCGAGTGGGACAAGGACGATCTCGACAATCTGAAAATCCTCAAGGTCGATATCCTGGCGCTCGGAATGCTGACCTGCCTCAGAAAAGCATTCGATATGCTGCAGCTTCACTACGACGTGAAGAAGACGCTGGCCGATCTGGGCAACCGGGACCATGACGATGGCGAGCCGGTTTACGACATGATGTGCCGTGCAGATACGCTTGGCGTTTTCCAGATTGAAAGCCGGGCGCAAATGAGCATGCTGCCGCGCCTGCGGCCGAGAAGGTTTTACGATCTCGTCATTGAGGTCGCAATCGTAAGACCAGGCCCCATCCAAGGCAATATGGTTCACCCCTATCTGAAGCGAAGGGAAGAACGGCATAAAGGCATACCAATCCAGTATCCGAGCAAGGAATTGGAAGGGGTCCTGGAGCGGACTTTGGGTGTTCCGCTTTTTCAGGAACAGGCCATGCAGATCGCGATCACGGCCGCCGGATTTGAGCCCGCCGAGGCCGATCGGCTGCGGCGAGCGATGGCAACCTTCAAGCGAACAGGAACCATTGGAACATTTGAACAGAGATTCATCGAGGGAATGGTCAATAGGAAATACTCCCGTGAATTCGCTCAGCAGTGTTTCAACCAGATAAAGGGTTTCGGCGAATACGGCTTCCCGGAAAGTCATGCCGCCTCTTTTGCACTTCTCGTCTATGCCTCGTGCTGGGTGAAGGCTTACTATCCGGATGTCTTTTGCGCGGCCATGCTCAATTCTCAGCCCTTGGGATTCTATGCGCCGGCGCAGTTGGTCCGCGACGCCCGGGAACACGGAGTGGAAATCCGTGCGGTCGATATCAACAGTTCGGACTGGGATTGCCTGCTGGAAGACGCCGTCTTCGCCAAGGACAAGATCGACTTTCGGCATCGCGAGATGGAGGACGTCATCAAGACCAGAAGAGCTGTCCGTCTTGGCTTCCGGCAGGTGAAAGGTCTTTCTGAAAAGACGATAAGAGAAAAGCTGATCGCAAATCGGGGAGATTGCTATACATCCATCCGCGATCTCTGGCTGCGCTCCGGCCTCGGCAAACCGGATATGGAGCGACTGGCGGATGCCGACGCCTTTGGCACAATCGGCTTGTCCCGGCGCGAGGCTTTATGGGCGGTGCGGGCGCTGGATGTGAAAAGTGCCGCCGAGGGGCTGCCCTTGTTCGACCAGGTCAGCCATGTCGATTTGCAGGTTGAGCCTCGGACCCAACTCCCCCAGATGCTGCCGGGAGAGCAGGTGATCGAGGATTATCGATACCTGTCCCTGTCGCTCAAGGCGCATCCCGTTTCGTTCCTGCGCGAGGAATTTCATAAAATCGGCATAACCCGCAGTGTCGATCTTCTCCAGGTCGAGAACGACAGAAGGGTGACGATCGCCGGTCTCGTGCTGGTGCGCCAGCGGCCGGGTTCGGCAAAGGGCGTTATCTTCATGACTCTGGAAGATGAAACGGGCGTAGCCAATGCGATTGTCTGGCCGAAAACATTCGAGAAATATCGTTCGATCGTCATGGGAGCCCGACTGGTCAAAATCAGGGGCAAACTCCAAAAACAGAGCGGCGTCATTCATACTGTCGTCGACCACATCGAGGACATGACACCCTGCCTGGGGCTCTTGCAGAAGGAAGCCCGACGCTTCGGCGCATGCACCCGTGCCGACGAAGTTCTGAAGCCGACGGCAGATCCCCGGCAGAAAAAAATCGCTGGCATCCTGGAGAAGGCCGCGATGGAAAAGCGGATCCGGTCGGAAGGCGATCATATGACTGCTTCAAAAACGGCACGCGTCATGCCGAAAGGACGTAACTTTCACTAAAGCCGGATCCCCGCCTGAGGCAAGAATCCACCATAAAATCAAGGGAAGCCGGTCACAATACCGATCGAAGCGGCCGCGAATTTTCGATTGCATCTTCCAATCCGCAATCATCCCATGGCGCTATCGCAATTCCGCCTCTGGAGAGGGCGGCATTCTTCTCACCGAACTGACAAGGAAATGTGAAACGGTGACGTCGGCAAGATGACAATTTTTTCTTGACAGTCACCGTCTTCTTTAGCAGAAAAGACGATAGTGACTGTCATGTTTGGAATGAGAACGTGCTTGTTTGCAGCTGCAACTACATAACCGACACGGAGATCCGGGAAGTCATCAACGAGCTTCTCGAGCAGGACTGTTGGCAGCTTATCGTACCGGCTAAGGTGTACCACGCTATGGAGAAACGCGGCCGTTGCTGCGGCTGTTTCCCCAATGTCGTCGACATCATCATCAAGACCACCGAGGAATATCACGCCCGTCACCACTCGACGGAAGCCGAGATATTTGATTTCATGTCCCGCCTCAGAAACTTCCATGAAGAAAACAGGAGAGCGGACATTGAAAKGCGACAAAAAAGTCATCGAGCGGCTTAACGAAGCCCTCTTTTTGGAACTCGGCGCTGTCAATCAGTACTGGGTTCACTACCGACTCCTCGAAGATTGGGGCTACACGAAGCTAGCCAAGAAGGAGCGGGCCGAGTCCATCGAAGAGATGCATCACGCCGACCGCCTGGTGGCACGCATCATTTTCCTCGAAGGCCACCCCAACCTGCAGACACTCGCACCGCTTCGTATCGGTCAAAACGTGAAGGAAGTTCTGGAAGCCGATCTCGCCGGCGAATACGACGCTCGCACGGCCTACAAGAAGTCGCGCGACATCTGTCATGAGGCCGGCGATTACGTTTCCATGAAGCTGTTCGAGGAACTGCTGGCGGACGAAGAAGGCCATATCGACTTCCTCGAAACCCAGCTGGAACTCCTGGGCAAGATTGGCGAATCCAAGTACGGCCAACTCAACGCCGACTCCGCCGACGAAGCCGAGTAAACACCAACTCACAACCGGCCGCATCAAACCCGCGGCCGGTCATATTCGGCGGCGTTCAAGCTGCCAAATGGCGAAATTCACCGACGACCTGATCATAGACGGCCCGCTTGAACGACACGATCAGGCCGGGCAGGCTTTCCATCGGTTTCCACTCCCAGGCATCGAATTCGGCCGAATGGCCACCCGGTGGTGGATTGATCGCGATCTCGCTCTCCTCGCCGTCGAAGCGGAATGCGAACCAGCGCTGCGTCTGACCCCGGAATTTTCCCTTGAGCCCGATCCCGAGCAATTGCGGCGGCAGGTCGTAGTTGATCCACCTGCTGGCTTCCGCAAGCAGCGTCACGGTTCGCATGCCGGTCTCTTCGTAGAGCTCGCGATAAGCCGCCTCGAGCGGGTCCTCACCCTTGTCGATGCCGCCCTGCGGCATCTGCCAGAGCTGAGGCGATCCGTCATACTCGGAGTTCTCCTGCGGAATGCGGCGTCCCGCCCATACAAGCCCATGGGGATTGAGAACCATCACCCCGACACAGGGGCGATAGGGGAGATCTTCGGCCTTCACAATGGGCTTACGCACCGGTTTGTCTTTGCTCACGGTTTCCTCGGATCATTTGTCAATGCGGCAACGCCGACGATCTCGATGCCGCGCATAGCTGCTTCTTCCGTCCATTTGGAAATTGCGTCGATGCTTTCATCGAAGGCGGCTGCGACGCCAATCGCCTGGCCGTTGCGTTTTGCAACCCGCTCAAGCTCGTCCAGCTTCTGCAGGATGGCATTCACATCGACCTGCCTGTCGAGCTGAACGTCGGCGAAGGCATGGGGCAGTTCCGTTCCCTTGGCGACAACAGCCGTCTTCGACTGCGCCGAGGTTCCGTCGTCGAGAAACAGCAGGCCCCGTTTGCTGATATCGCGCATGACCGGCTCCAGGGCGGCGGGGTCGGACAAGAACCGCCCGCCCTGATAATTCATGATACCGGTATAGTTCGTAATCTCGCCCATCGCCCGATGCAGGCTCTCGACATTTCTGGCGGCGGACTTCGAGGTGAGCAGCGTATCGGGGCCCGGATCGTTTGCCGGGTAATCGAACGGCTCGAAGGGTACCTGCAGGAGGATCTCGTGCCCGGCCCGGCGCGCATCCTGCATCCACCGCTGCAGGCTGTTGCCGCTGGCCGCAAAAGCGAATGTGATCTCTTCCGGCAACTGCTGGATAGCGCGCTGCGTGCCAGTCTGGCTGAGACCGAGCCCGCTGACGACGATCGCTATCCGCGTCCCGTGCGCACCAGACCAAGGGCGCGCATATTGGTCCATCGGCCGACGGCCATCCGGTCCGACGATCGGCAGCCGCCCAGCCGGCGTATCTTCCAACAAGGCTTCGTTCGGGATCGCTGCCATGCGCGGATCCTGGCCCATCTGCATGGCATCGACCAGAACCGGACCGTTGCCGTCGCGCGTCTTCGGACTGTACTTGGTCACAACAGAGCCGTCGCCCCCAACCATCTGTTCGACGTTCGCACCCGACTGCGGATCGGATCTCGGCATCCCGCCGTCAGGCGAAGCGTGCGGTTCAGCTGGTGTCTGCACCGTGTCGGTCGGAGGCACAGCGGCCTCTTCCTGTGGGGACGGCTTGTCGCGTTTCACGCCGTCGCCGCGAAATGCGGTATAGAGCGAAAATCCGCCAATGAGGATGAGGCAGATACCGGCAAGCACGCGGCCCGTCCGCAAAATGCCCGGCCGCTTTCGGCCGGGTTTGCGATTCTGCCCGAGGGGCGCGTGTAGATCCGTGCTCATTCTTGCCTGTTTCCGAAATCAGGACAGAAAAAAGGCGTCAGGCGGGACGCTAAATCCGGCCTGACGCCTCATTCGATCATCACTTGGCGCTGACGGCCTTGTCTGGATTGGGCGGGAAAGACGGATCCGTCTTCTTGCCGCGCAGAAGGTCGAGCGCGTAGTTGAGCTGCACGTCGTCCTTCGGATCCGGAGGAACATAGGCAACGGAGCCAGAACCTTCGTCGGTCTCGCTTTGGCCCTTGATGTGGCCGCGAAGGCTGGATTCGCCTTCAGTCACCATCTTGCCTTTGAGAGCGTCCGGCAGCGGCTCTTCGACCTTGATGTCAGGCGTGATACCCGTGCCTTGGATCGAGCGGCCCGACGGCGTGTAGTAGAGCGCCGTCGTCAGACGCAGCGCACCGTTCTCGCCAAGCGGGATAATTGTCTGGACAGATCCCTTGCCGAACGAACGGGTGCCGAGAACCGTGGCGCGGCGCAGATCCTGCAGCGCGCCAGCGACGATTTCAGAAGCCGAGGCCGAACCGCCGTTGATCAGCACGATCACCGGCTTTCCATCCGTCAGATCGCCTGGACCGGCGTTGAAGCGGCGGGTTTCGTCAGGGTTGCGGCCGCGGGTGGAGACCACTTCGCCACGCTGCAGCAGCGCATCGGAAACCTGGATAGCCTGATCGAGCAGCCCGCCCGGATTGAGGCGCAGGTCAAGCACATAGCCCCTGAGCCTGTCTGCCGGGACGGTCTTCTTGATCTTCTCGATCGCCCTTTCCAGATCCGGGTAGGTCTTTTCCGTGAAGGAGATGACGCGCAGGTAGCCGACATCATCCTCGACACGCGACTTGACGGCCTGAACCGCGACGACGTCGCGCACGATCGTCAGTTCGATCGGCTTGTCGGCACCCTTGCGGATCAGCGTCAGCTTGATCGGCGTGTTGACCGGGCCGCGCATCTTTTCGACCGCGTCCTCAAGCTTCAGGCCGCGCACCGACTGGCCATCGATTTCGGAGATATAGTCGCCCGCGAGAACGCCGGCCTTTGCCGCAGGCGTGTCGTCGATCGGAGTGATAACCTTGACGAGCTCGTCTTCCATGGTGACCTCGATACCGAGACCGCCGAATTCACCCTTCGTCTGGGTCTGCATGTCCGCAGCGTCCTTCGCATTCATGTAGCTCGAATGCGGATCCAGCGAGGAGAGCATGCCGTTGATGGCGTTCTCGATCAGCTTGTCCTCGGCAGGCGGCGTTACGTACTGCGCGCGTACCCGCTCGAATACGTCACCGAACACGGACAGCTCCTTGTAGGTGGACGCCCCCGCCGCTTCCGCAGGCACGCCCGCGGAATAAATGACGCTCATGGCAGTCGCACCCATCAATGCGCCAACCAGAACAAGAGAAGCCCTACGAATCATTGCGTGCCTTTCCAGTGTCTTTGGCGGTCCACCAYGGTCGGGAATCGACCGGTTTCCCGTCYTTTCGAAAYTCAATGTAAAGCGTTGGCCGRCYGGTTTCCAGCGCCAATGCAGTTGCGCTYGCCACTCTTTTTGCGCCCATCACGGCAAGCGGCTCACCGGCGAAAACGAACTTGCCCTGACGCGTGCTGATTGTCTCCATTCCGGAGAGAACAAGGTGGTAGCCGTCGCCGGCATCAAGGATGATCATCTGGCCATAACTACGAAATGAGCCGGCGTAAACCACGAGCCCGTCTGCGGGCGCAGTGACCACCGTTTCCGGATTGGTGGCAAGCGTCATTCCCATGGCTTCGTGGCCGGTTCCATCGGCATCGCCAAACTGGCGAAGGGTCTCTCCAGTCACCGGCAATTCCAGCTTCGCCTTCAAATCTGAAAATGGATATGCGGGCGCAATGCGGTTTTTATCAGGCACGCCGCCGTCGGCAAGCGCCTTGGCCTGGGCTCGCTGCTCATCGGTCAAAAGCTTGCGGTTTTCCTCTGCCTGGCGGGCCGCCGCAGCGGCCTGACGGACCGAGGAAATCTCGGTTTCCATCGACGCGACAAGGCCCTCGAGGCTGGTCGCCTTGCCCGCAAGCTCTTCCGAGCGTTTCCGCTCGGCGTCCAGTTCCGCAGCACTGCTGCGGCTCAGCTTGTCGTTTTCGGCGAGCAGCATATCCATGCGCCGCTCTTCCTCGAGGCTGTTGGTCATCGTCGCGGTCAGGCTGGTCTTTTCTGCAGCGCTTGCGGCCTGCAGCGAGGAAAGGTTGCCGAGGTCAGCGGCAAGCTTGTCGGTTTCCTTGCGGATGCCGGGTACCACGGCACCAAGCAGAATGGCGCTGCGGACCGAGCCGAGCGCATCGTCGGGCGTTACGAGAAGGGCCGGCGGTGGATTGCGCCCCATGCGTTGCAACGCCGCAAGCACCTCCGCAAGCAGGCCGCGACGCTCATGCAGTGAACGGCGAACGGCGTCTTCCTTCACGCCGAGATCCGAAAGCTTCTTCTCGCTCTCCAGAATCTGCTTCTCCAGCGATTTGCGCCGTGCAGCTGAATCGATCAACGCCTGTCGAACGCTGCTGGTACTCTTGTCCAGATCTGAAATGCTCTTCTGCAGTTCGCCGACCTTATCGGAGGAAAGGCTGATGGTCTTGGACAGGGCCTCGAGCTCGATGCGGGTTTCATCCCGCTTTTTTTCCAGTTCGGCAGCGGGATCTGCGGGCGGGGCCGGCGCCTCTGTCGTTTTTGCGGAGGGATCGGGAGAAATGGGCGCGATTTCCGCGCCCGCACCCGTGAGCGAAGTGGGTGCTGCTTGTGCGAACGCATCAACCCGGCCCGCAGCAGCAATCAAGGACGCGCTCAGCCCCGCAGCCAGGGCAGGCAGGATCACATACTTTCGCTTGAAGGCAGGGGTTGGCATGCGCGTCGGGGAGTCCTCTAAAATCGCGCGGAGAGTAAGCTGATTTGGCATGCTTTGCCAGAAAGATCGAGGCACAATGGACCGCGACGCGAACCACGCCGGCGTGAGCGATCCAGTCAGCTCAGACACGATGATAGGGATGCCCGGAAAGGATGGTCACGGCGCGGTACAACTGCTCTGCGATGAGCGTGCGCACCAGTTGGTGCGGCCATGTCATCCTCCCCAGGCCGATCGTCGCGTCGGCCCGATCATAGAGCGAAGGATCCAGTCCATCGGCGCCGCCGATTGCAATGGTCACGTCGCGCTTGCCTTGGTCGCGATAGTGTCCAAGGAGGTTGGCAAAGCCTTCGCTGTCCAGCGCCTTGCCGCGCTCATCCAGCAGAATGAGGATACTTCCCTCGGCAAGCGATTTCTGCAGCATGGCCGCTTCCTCGCGCTTGCGGGTTTCTGCGTTCGAGGCGCGACTTTCCGCAACTTCGGCAACGCGGGAAAATTCCAGGCCAACCGCAGGACCGACCTTGGCAAAACGATCGAAATAGCGGGCCGCAAGATCTTTCTCTGGGCCGGATTTCAGCCGTCCCACCGCAAAAAGACCAATACGCATCCGCTCGCTCCCGCCATTCAGCACCCGGCGACACAAGAATGGTCGCGAGCCGGGTGCCATCACTCCGGCTCAATCAGTTGCCGTCTAGCAGGCGCCGGACATGACGTCCAGACGGTCTGGTTAGTGCACGGTTTCGTCCATGTCCGGAGCCGCCCACATCTTTTCGATGTTGTAGAACTCGCGAATTTCAGGACGGAATACGTGCACGATGATATCGCCGGTATCGATCAGGATCCAATCGCCGCCTTCCTGACCTTCGACACGGGCCGTACCGAAGCCCTCATCTTTCAGGTCAGTCAGCAAGTGGTCCGAAATCGCCATGACATGCCTGCTCGAACGGCCGGAGACGACTACCATGAAGTCTCCGAGCGCCGATTTTCCGGCGATGTCGATCGTGACGATATCTTCAGCTTTGGAGTCCTCGAGGCTTACGAGGACGGCGTGCAGGGCGCGGGCGGCGGCATCGACGCCACGTTCCGGGCTCTTCGGGATAACGGCAAGCGTTCTTCCCTTGGCGTGTACTGTTGTCAGTGCTTTCCCTTTCTCGGAATGACAGACTATGCACATCACTGATTTGGCAAACCAAATCGTGGTTAAGATAGGCACCAAACTACCAACGTTTCAAGACACGGGCGATCACAATGCGTGAATGCCGGATTTGGCGCGGGAGAGGAGCTTTGTCACAAGACTGCGTTGAGGCGGCTGTGTACAGTTGATGCGGCCCTGCGTAAAGTCATGGCTTGCCTCCGAATGCAAAGACCGCCGATGAAAAGCGACGCCGACAACACCCTTGTTCCCATTCTCCGTATCAGCTTTCCGCAGGAAGATCGCCTGGGGCGCGGCAAGATGGAACTGCTCGAACACATTAGGGAGACAGGATCCATCTCTGCGGCAGGGCGCGCCATGGACATGTCCTACCGCCGTGCCTGGCTGCTCGTCAGCGACATGAACAGGATGTTCAAAGAGCCCGTTGTCGAATCGCAGCGCGGTGGCCAAAAGGGCGGCGGTGCAGTCCTGACGCCATTCGGCGAAACGCTGCTCGCCCGCTTCAGGCAAATGGAGCAAACCCTGCGGGCAACGCTTGCCGACGATCTAGCCTGGCTGGAGGCCAATCGATCCGCACAGCGCTGATCACGGTTCCAGCGCCACGGTCTTGATAATGGCGAAGACGGGCGTGCCTGCCCGCAATTCCAGGCGCTCGGCCGAAAAGCCCGTGATGCGGGAAGTGATCGCGTCGCCCCCGCAGTCGAGGACGACGTCAACCGTCCCCTCGCCGGCGGGCTTCAATTCTCCGACGATGGCTTCGAGAATATTCAGTGCGCTCAATCCCTCCGGTCTTTTCGTTGCCAACATGACGTCACGGGAAGGAATGCGCACGCGCACCGCCCTGCCAAGCAGCAACCTGGCATCGGGGACATGGAGCCGCGCGGATTTCAAGGCGATCGTGGCAATGCGATGCTGCTCATCGATGCTCTCCACCTTGCCTTCAAGCAGCACGCCTGCCTCGCGGTGGTCGAAAGAGGCCAATGGGTGACTGAGCACATCGACGGCAGACCCTACAGCCTCGACCTTGCCGTCCCGCATGACCACGACCTGGTCGGCCAGACGCGCCACCTCGGCGATCGAATGGCTGACATAGACAATCGGGATATCCATCTCGTCGCGCAGGCGTTCAAGGTAAGGCATGACTTCGGCCTTGCGGGCATCATCGAGCGCAGCAAGCGGCTCGTCCATCAAAAGCAGGCGCGGAGATGAAAGCAGGGCCCGGCCGATGGCCACCCGCTGCCTCTCGCCGCCGGAGAGCTTTTCCGGTTCGCGATCGAGCAATGCCTCGATTCCGAGCAATGCGACAATCCGATCGAGGCTCTCCGTCGGGCCGCCGCCCGAGGCAAACCATTGACCGTAGGAAAGGTTGTGACGAACGCTAAGATGCGGAAACAGCCGCGCCTCTTGAAACACGTAGCCAAACCGCCGGCGATGCTTGGCGACGAAAATCCGCCGATCCGTGTCGGTCAGCACCTCTTCGTCCAGCGCGACCCGCCCCTCCTGCGGCCGCGTCAGGCCGGCGATGATGCGGATCAGGGACGTCTTGCCCGAGCCGGAGCGACCGAAAAGCGCGGTGATGCCGCGCTCCGACGTGAAGGCGGCATCAAGCAAAAACGCGCCGAGCCGATGCTTTGCTTTCACCACGAGCGTCATTCTGGATCAATCCTCCGGCCAGCCCTCCGGCCAGCAAAGCGCGAAAGGTATTCCGAAGCCAGCAGCGCGACCATCGAGATGACGACGGCCACCAGCGTCAGCCGCAACGCGCCCGCATCGCCGCCCGGCACCTGGGTGAAGGAGTAGATCGCCGCCGAAAGCGTCTGCGTCTCGCCGGGGATGTTGGAAACGAACGTGATCGTCGCCCCGAATTCTCCCATCGCCTTGGCGAAGGAAAGGATCATGCCGGCAATGATCCCCGGAAGCGTCAGCGGCAGTGTTATGGTCACAAATACCCAGAACGGACTGGCACCCAGCGTCCCGGCCGCCTCCTCCAGCTTTCGGTCGACAGCCTCTATGGAGAGCCGAATGCTTCGCACCATCAACGGGAAGGCCATGACCGCGCAGGCAAGTGCAGCACCCGTCCAGCGGAACGAAAAGACGATGCCGAAATTCTGATCGAGAAATGCGCCGATCGGCCCACGTCGGCCGAAAAGGATCAACAGGACGAAACCGGTGACCACCGGGGGCAGGATGAGCGGCAGATGGACGATGCCATTGAGGATGGATTTCCCCCAAAAATGCTTACGTGCCAGGACGAATGCAACGCCAATCCCGAAGGGCAGGCTGGCCAGCATCGCCACAACTGACACACGCAGGCTGAGCAGGATTGCGGTCCATTCGTCGCTGCGCAGGCCGAGTGCTTCCAAGCGTCATCTCTCCCAAAAGTAGAAGGCCCGTCCAAGCGGGCCTCCCTGCTCTATCGCAATGTTAAATCCGCAATCATTTCAAGATCGTGAAGCCTTGATCCGTGAAAAAATGAGCCGCCTTCTCCGACTTCAGAAACGCCAGGTAGGCAGCGGCAGCGGGGTTCTTGCTCTCGGCGAGAACGGCGACTGGATAGATGATCGGGGGGTGTGAACCGGCCGGAAACGTGCCGACGACAGCAACGCCGGGATCGGCCGTGACATCGGTCTGATAGACGATGCCATAGGGTGCTTCGCCGCGCGAAACCAGCGCAAGCGCCGCGCGAACGCTTTCGGCCCCGGCAACCTTGGTTTCAACCGAGGGCCAGACGCCGAGTGATTCGAGCGCCGCCTTGCCGTATTTGCCGGCGGGCACCGACTTGACCTCGCCCATGGCGAGTTTGCCGTCGCCGAGCAGTGCTGCAAGGTTGAAGCCCATGGCAATCTCTACGGGTTTGGCCTGATCCTTGGCGGCGACCAGAACGATCCGGTTGCCAAGCAGATTGGAGCGGGTGTCCGCCTTGATCAGGTCCTTTTTGGCAACATAGTCCATCCAGTCCAGATCCGCCGAGATGAAGATATCGGCCGGCGCACCGCTCTCGATCTGTTTTGCCAGCGCAGAACTTGCGGCATAGGACGCGATAGCCTCGCCCCCTTCGCTCGCCCAGGCGGCGTTGGCTCCGTCGAGCGCATTCTTGAGGCTGGCGGCCGCAAAGACCGTGACCTTCTCCGCAGCTACCGCAGGTGTTGCGGCGATGCCCAGCCAGGCAGCTGAAACGGCCGCAGCCGCAAATTTGATCCATTGACGACGGCTATGCATGAATTCACTCCCGCGCTTCGAAATATCCCAAGAGATATAACGTGATCGCGGACTTGGCCAGCGATATGTTTGCCGCGATACAACCGGGAAGGCGATGCGCGGAGCGCCGCTCATCACGCATTCGTGAGGTGCATAGGTGTTGGCGACCTGACGAACCCGCAACGAACGCCGGCCACCAAATTCCAGGATAATTCAACCACACAATCGACAGGAAACGCGCAAATCGGTCAGCATGCCATTGAAACAAGCACATGGAGACGACGCCTTGCGTTCAGGTATGCGTATTTGCATTGCTGCAATGCAGCGAACCAGCTTCCAGTCTTGGCGATTTGTGATAAAACATCCCCATCAAACGGTGATTTCCTCCTCCCAAAGCCGTTTGGTGTGGATCGACAACACTCCTCCTCCCAGTTGTCGATCAAGTTTAAAAGCCCGACGGATCCTCCCCCGTCGGGCTTTTCGCTGTCTGCCACCCCCAAGCCGTCGACTACGTTCCGTTCTTGGCGCGGATCGCCGTCGAACTGAGGCGCGATCTCGGTCCGTGGATGAAGGTCCAGGCCGGCGCAGATTTTTTCCATAGCGCCCGTGAATCGTCTTCGTCGATACGGGCGAAATCGAACGTCTTCGCCATCTTCGAGGATAGGAACGACAGGGTCGCGCCCGGGCGGTCGATGACCGCGATCGGAAATGTGCGAGCAATGTCCTGCCACTTCTGCCAGCGATGGAACGTCTTCAAACTGTCGGCGCCCATGATCCAGATGAAATGCACATTCGGATTGCAGGCCTTGACGCGCGCCAGCGTGTTGGCGGTGTAGCTGGTCCCGAAGTCTTTCTCGAACGCCGTTACCTTGATGGCCGGGTGCTTTGCAAGGCGCTCGCTGAGCTCGACGCGTTCCGATAGAGGCAACAGCTGGCTTCGATCCTTCAGCGGATTGCCCGGCGTCACCATCCACCAGAGCTGGTCTAGCCCCAGTCGCTTGATGGCGATCTCGGCGACAAGTCCATGCCCCTGATGCGGTGGATTGAAGGACCCGCCGAAAAGACCGACCACCATGCCCCGCTCTGCGTGCGGCATGCGAAGAAAGCGTCGGTCGATGTCGTCTGCGGTCACGTCAGGCCCGGGTTTGTCCGGTGCCGTGCACGCGGTATTTGAAGGAAGTCAGTTGCTCGACGCCAACCGGCCCCCGCGCATGCATTTTACCGGTCGCTATACCGATTTCCGCACCCATTCCGAACTCGCCGCCATCGGCAAATTGCGTCGATGCGTTGTGCAGCAGGATTGCAGAATCGACTTCGGTGAAAAAGCGCTGGACGACATCAGGATCTTCCGCAATCACCGCCTCCGTGTGGTTCGACGAATATTTCTGGATATGCGCGATCGCGCCCGAAATCCCATCAACGACGGCAACGGACACGATGGCATCAAGATACTCGGTGGACCAATCTTCTTCCGTGGCAGCCTTCGTCCCGGGCACCGCGCCTACGACGGCGGATGATCCGCGAATTTCGCAACCGGCGCCAGAAAGCGCTTCCAGCAGTGGGACGAGGCAGGTATCCGCAGCCCCCCTGTCGACAAGGATAGTTTCGACAGCTCCGCAAATGCCGGTACGACGCATCTTCGCGTTGACAACGATGTGCTTGGCCATATCCAGATCGGCCGAGGCATCGACATAGATGTGGCAGAGGCCTTCGAGATGGGCAAACACCGGCACTCTCGCTTCGCTTTGCACACGAGCCACCAGGCTCTTGCCGCCGCGCGGGACAATCACGTCGATGGCGCCGTTCAATCCGCGCAGCATCGCCCCGACCGCGGCGCGATCCGTCACCGGCACCAACTGGATAGCGTGCTCGGGAAGCCCGGCAGCCTTCAGCCCCTGAACGAGGCAGTCATGAATAGCTTGCGATGAACGGCGCGAGTCCGAACCGCAACGCAAAATGACGGCATTGCCGGCCTTGAGGCAAAGTGCGCCAGCATCCGCGGTCACGTTCGGGCGGCTTTCGAAGATGACGCCAATGACGCCGAGCGGCGTGCGGACACGCTCGATCTTGAGGCCATTCGGCCGATCCCAGGCCGCGATCACTTCGCCGACGGGATCCCTGAGAGCGGCAATCGCCCGAATTCCCTCTGCCATCTCGACGATGCGGCCGTCGTTCAGCGTCAGTCGATCGATGAACGAAGCGATCATTTCCGTCCCGGCAACGTCATTGAGATCCTTGGCGTTTTCGGAAAGAATCCGGTCCTTGTTGGCAAGGATTGCATTCGCCATGGCGTTCAGTGCGGCGTTCTTCGCCTCGGTGGACGCAAAGCCCAACGGTCGCGCAGCAGCCTTTGCCTTGCCGCCGATGTCGTTCATCAGCGCATCAATGTCAGGGCTTTGCGCAACGGTATCAAGCATGGGCTGCGTCCTTCTTCTGCCTTTCAGATTTTGAATTGATCTGCTGCGTCATCACCATGTCGTCACGATGGATCATGGCCGCGCGGCCGGCATAGCCGAGGATCGCTTCGATCTCTGCCGACTTGCGGCCGGTGATCCGACGGGCTTCATCGGCATCGTATCCCGCCAGCCCGCGTGCGATCTCTCGCCCATTCGGACCAACGATCGCAACCGTGTCGCCGCGGCTGAAAAGACCCGCGACCTTGCGCACGCCTGCAGGCAGCAGGCTCTTGCCAGCGCCAAGGGCGACAACCGCGCCATCATCGACGTGAAGCTCGCCCGCCGGCTGCAGCTGACCCGCAATCCACGTCTTGCGGGCAGTGACCGGCGTACCGGAAGGCGCAAACCATGAGGAACGCGCACCGTTCTCTATGGCCGAAAGCGGGCTGTTGGTCTTGCCCGATGCAATGATCATCGCGCATCCGGCGCTCGTCGCAATCTTCCCGGCGTCGATCTTGGTCCGCATGCCCCCACGCGAGAGCTCCGACGCCGCCCCGCCGGCCATGGCTTCGATTTCGGGTGTAATCTCGGCAATGGTGTCGAGCAATTGCGCATTCGGATCGAGATGCGGGGGCGCCGTATAGAGACCGTCGATATCCGACAACAGGATCAGCAGGTCGGCACCGGTCATGGTCGCAACACGCGCTGCCAGCCGGTCGTTGTCGCCGTAGCGGATCTCGCTCGTCGCGACCGTATCGTTCTCGTTGATGATCGGAACTGCGCCGATCTTCAAAAGCTGGTTGATCGTCGCACGCGCGTTGAGATAGCGGCGGCGCTCCTCGGTATCGCCGAGCGTCAGCAGAATCTGCCCCGCAACGATAACATCGCGCGAAAGGCTCTCGGACCAAGCGCGGGCAAGCGCAATCTGCCCGACAGCCGCCGCCGCCTGGCTTTCTTCAAGCTTCAGCGCTCCGGAAGGAAGGTCGAGAACCGAACGCCCGAGCGCGATCGCACCCGAGGACACCACCAGCACGTCCACACCCTTGGCCTTGAGGCCGGCGATATCGGCGCACATCGCGTCCAGCCAGCCCTTCTTCAGCCCGGTCTTGCGATCGACGAGAAGTGCAGAGCCGATCTTGATCACGATACGGCGGCATCTGCTGATCGGCTTTGGGCTAGTCATTGGCCCCGCCCTCGTCCACCACGATATCGCGATGACGCAGTTTCGGCGTTTTGGCTGGCTTTTCGACCGTGTTGGCATCGACGATGATGTCGCGAAGCGCACGCAGCACCTCCGTCATACCCTTGCCCGTCGCCGCCGAAATCTGGAATGGCGTGCTGCCGCAGGCCTTCGCCAGTTCCTTCGTCTTTTTCTTCAGCGTTGCCTCGTCAAGCACGTCGATCTGCGACAATGCCACGATCTCTGGCTTGTCGCCGATCTCGTCGCTATAGGCCTTCAGTTCGTGCTTCACAGTCTTGTAGGCCTTGCCGACATTTTCCTCCTGCGAGGAGACGAGATGCAGCAGCACGCGGGTGCGCTCGACATGCCCGAGGAAACGGTCGCCGATCCCAATGCCTTCGTGAGCACCCTCGATCAGGCCCGGAATATCGGCCAGAATGAACTCCCGTTCGTCGATCGTTGCCACCCCAAGGTTCGGATGCAGCGTCGTGAAGGGATAGTTGGCAATCTTCGGCCGAGCGCGCGTAACCGCAGCGAGGAAGGTCGATTTCCCGGCATTCGGCAGACCAACGAGACCAGCGTCGGCGATCAGCTTCAGGTGCAGCCAGATCGTCTTTTCTTCACCCGCCAGGCCGGGATTGGCCCAATCGGGCGCCTGGTTGACCGATGTCTTGAAGTGGGCGTTGCCGAACCCACCATTGCCGCCGCGAGCAAGGCAGAAGCGCTGCCCTTCCTCAATCAGGTCGCAGATCAGCGTTTCCTGGTCTTCCTCGAAAATCTGCGTTCCAACCGGCACCTTGAGGGTCACATGGTCGCCATTGGCGCCCGTGCGGTTCTTGCCCATGCCGTGCATGCCGATCGTGGCCTTGAAGTGCTGCTGGAAACGGAAATCGATGAGCGTGTTGAGGCCGTTGACAGCCTCTACCCAGACGTCACCGCCGCGCCCGCCGTCACCGCCATCCGGCCCGCCGAATTCGATGAACTTCTCGCGTCGGAACGAGACGCTGCCGCCACCTCCGTCTCCGGACTTGATATAGACCTTTGCTTCGTCGAGAAATTTCATTTTACTTCCATCATTCGGTGTCAGTTGGACGCCCGTCTTGGCCTGATCGATATAGGCCGTTCAGCCGGAGGTCAAAGATTATCGTTAGGTTTGCGAGCTATAACATACAGTACGGCTTCGGTCTCGACGGGTTCTACAATCTCGAACGAATAGCCCAAAGCCTTCAGGGCGCCGATGTCATCGCGCTCCAGGAAGTCACCAGAGGCTTCGCCAGGAACCGATATGCCGACATGGTGGCAGATCTCGCCGCCTTTTTCCCCGACCACTTCTGGGTCTATGGCCCGGCCTGTGATCTGCATGTGGAACCGCCCGAGGTCGCGCCTGGGCAGCGCCCAATCCGCTTCCAGTTCGGCAATATGGTGCTGTCGCGCTGGCCGATACTGTCCACGCGAACGCTGCTTTTGCCGCGCAGCCGGACCATTTCCAGGCTCAACCTGCAGCGTGGCGCGACCGAAGCCGTCATCGACACGCCTGACGGCGCCCTGCGCGCCTATTCCGTGCACCTCGATCATATGTCCGCCGACGAGCGCATCCGCCAACTTGTCTATCTGAACGACCGCATCAACGCTTTCACCTACGAAGGTGGATCGCTGACCGGCGCCGTCGAACTCGATTTGAGCGATCCTCCGCTGCCGGAAAACTACGTCGTCATGGGCGACTTCAACATGCTGCCGGAATCGCCGGAATATTGCTCCTTCGCCGGAACCAAGGACGGCTACTACGGCCGCACGGCCCGCATAGGAACGCCGATCGATGCGATTGCCTCGCTCAATGGTTATGCTCCCGGAAGCTATAGCTGGATTGATCCTGCAGATCACGGCAAACGCATGCATCTCGATTACTGCTTCGTGAGCGGCGGTCTCGAACCCCGCCTGAAATCCGCGAGAGTCGACACGACACCCACAGGTTCCGACCACTTCCCCGTTTGGGTTGAGATCGGGCGTTGAAGGAAGCGCCCCGAAAGCATTTCGAGGCGCTTCCTGCTTGGTCAGGCAGTCTTGACCAGTTGCAGCGCGCCGGGCTTCAGTACCGTCTCGACATGCGTGACCATGGTGTTGCGTGCGAAACTGTAGATTTCGCTGCAACCGGTCATGCGAAAGCCGAGTTTCTCCTGCAGCCTCAACGAGGCCGGGTTGTCGGCAAAGACGCCGGAATGAACCGGCATCTCCGGCATGCGCCGCGAGAAGCGTTCGAGCGCTGCCGCCACCGCCTCGCTCATGTAGCCGCGCCGCCAGTAGTAGCGGTTCAGCCAATATCCGAGGTGCCAACGGCCGTGCCGAAGCTCGATCGCAACCGTGCCGATATGCGCGTCGTCGCCTGCCGTGATTGCCAGCTGCCAATCCGGCAAACCACCTGACGTGGCAGGCACGAGCCAGTCGAGCGCGTCCTGCCGATCATAAGGTGCCGGAACGCGCGCCAGCATCCGGGTCACCGCGAAATCGGAGAGCGATTGCGCAATGGCATCGGCGTCGCTGAGCCTGTGGGGGCGCAGCGTCAGCCGGTTCGTCGTGATCACTGGCTGTGGACCGGGTGTCATCGACTGGCTCCTGGGTCGCTGGACACTGATCGCGTTCATAGGACGCTCCCCCAGCTTCTGAGCGACATCCAGGTCTTCCGGTCGAGCCGGTACCATTCAACCGGCACGTTGCTGCCGAGGGCCAGAGACGCGGCCAGACCGGAACCCTGGAATTGGAAGCCGCACTTCTGGATGACCCGCCGCGAGGCGACGTTCATCACCCGGCAACGGGCGTCGATCTGATCGACATCCTGCCTTGTGCGAAAGACCATATCGACGAGAGCGTGGCACGCCTCCGTCATAAAGCCTTGATTCCAGAAAGGTTCTCCAAGCCAATAACCTATCTCGACGGTTCTCCCGTCGAGATGCGGCTCCACCCCGCAGCAGCCCATGAAGGCACCGTTTTCGGCTTTGGTAATGGCATAGACGCACTTGCCAATCTCGCCATCTTTCGTGCGGCGCACGAAGTCGGCGGCATCATTGGCCGTATATGGGTGCGGCATGCGCGATACCATTGTGGCGACTTTGGCGTTGTTGGCGAGATGGGCAAGGGCGTCGATGTCTTCTTCGTGCGGCGCGCGCATGACGAGCCGTTCCGATAATAAGACGGGGCAATCGGTCCTTAACCGCTCCGGCCTCAGCCGTTCCTTGGGAGACCGCGATTGGTCTTCCCGTAACAATTCGCCTTGCATGGTTCAGTCCTCCTTGAGGGTAAAGAAAAAGGGGAGATGGGTGGTGCCCCATCTCCCCTTTTTTCTTGACTGAACCTTGTACGCTCAGCCGGGTCGATGAGACACCGGCTGCTATAAAGCGCTACCGGCTTATTCCGCTGCTTCCGCTTTCGGCATGACAGACACGTATACGCGACCGTTGGCCTTCGTTCGGTAGTTCACATTGCCGGCGGTAAGAGCAAAGATCGTGTGATCCTTGCCGAGGCCGACGTTGGAACCCGGATGCCACTGCGTACCGCGCTGACGCAGAATAATGTTGCCCGAAATGACGGCTTCGCCGCCAAACTTCTTCACGCCAAGGCGCTTGGATTCGGAATCACGACCGTTGCGCGACGAACCGCCAGCTTTTTTGTGTGCCATTGGAGTTCTCCTTTAAACCTTAAGTCCCGTGATCTTACTTGGCAGCCACGATGTCCGTGATACGGACGACCGTGTGATGCTGGCGATGGCCGCGCGTGCGCTTCGAGTTCTGACGACGGCGCTTCTTGAAGGCGATGACCTTCTTGCCGCGGTTGTGCTCGACCACTTCGGCCTTGACGGAAGCACCCTTGACGAAGGGAGCACCAATCGCAGCGTCGGCGCCTTCGCCGATAACGAGGACTTCGGTGAATTCGATCGAATCGCCAGCGGTGACTTCAAGCTTCTCGATGGTCAGCACGTCGTTTGCTGCCACACGGTACTGCTTACCGCCGGTCTTGATGACTGCGAACATTTTTTATCCTTTCATGTTCGTTCCGGCTCATACCCGCATCAAACAGGTGGCCGTCTTTTTATCAGTCGAAGTTAAGCAGGGTTTTCAGAGGCTTTTGCCCAGAACTCTCTCTGCCGGTGATGCCCCACGCGAGCGCGAGACTGGTCAAGGCACGGACTTTTCCACACCTATTGCGCAGCGCAGATACGCGAGCCTAAAAAAACTGTCAAGGCAAAAGGATGAAAAGCTTTGAGATTTCGTCTTGCCAGCCCGCCAAACACTCGCTATGAGACAGCCCGCGCCCTAATGGGCCGACCAAAACTGCGGAGAGGTGGCAGAGTGGTCGAACGCACCGCACTCGAAATGCGGCATACCTGCAAGGGTATCGTGGGTTCAAATCCCACCCTCTCCGCCATTACGCTGTCATTGATTTACCAGCACTCCCCGATTCATTCAGGCGTAGATGCGCGATATCCCCATCGTCCCAGATCGGCAAGGCGATCAAAGGGCCACGACTGCGGCACGTCCCGTTTCAGGATTCGTCGAGCCGAGGACGAGGCACTTGGTTCAGCCGCCAGTGATTTCCTGAGGCTGAAGGCCGCCCCCGTTCGAGGTCGCAGCGCTCGGGTGCATAGAAGAACTCCGGTGCGGCAGAGATGTCCAAGGGTAGGAAGAACGGGATGCCGCCGTCCAGCCTGACGAAATTTGGCCAGTCAAGTTGCTTCAGTTGTTGAGATCTCTTTGGCGACGTGAGCACCAGGAAGATGTCAAAAGGCACATGCTCATTGGAGCTTGGGACGACCTTCTCCGACAGTTGATCCCACTCTTGCAGCCGGCGGCACTTGCTTGCGAGCTGCTCATTTCCCCAATTCGTGACGCCCTTCGCCTCGATCAGAATGATCGTCCTGTCGAAAGCAACAATCAGATCGAAATCTTCCTGAGTGCCTCTGATCAAGCGGCGGCCTGGGCTTTCCATACCTTCTGGCTGAGGGTTCTGGAGTGGTTCGCCATCGGTGCTTCCCATTCGATCGAGAATGAGGGCTCCAAATAGCCAGTCGATGTGGAAGTCCATCGCCCACCAAGCATCCTCAGGGATGTTCTGCTGGATAACTGCACCGAGACGCTCCCGGAACGAACTGGATAGGGGGAGATTGGAATGCAGTTCGCCGAGTGCATTTCTGAGCAGCCAATACCGCTCCTTTCTGTTGAACATTTCGAGGTGTTGAACAAGCGATGGCGAAAAGGGTTTGGCTATTTCCGTCTCGACCAAAATATCATCGTCCATAAACTTCCTGTCCTTCGCCTCGCGGGCTGTGTCAGTCCAGCAGGCGCTACATATTATGACGAGATCAGCGAAACCGTTTCGAAGACGGGCACGCGAACTTGAAGCTGGGTCGATCGGTTCCGCTGATCAAATGACCGAGAGATGTCGAAGCGCATTTTCCACTGCCGGACGTTTGTCGAGCGGGCAGGGATGCTTGCGAGCACCGTTGTCGATTCTGTTCGCCGCGATCCTGTCAGTTTTCCCGTTCTCAGCCTTGATGTGCGCTATCCAACAGGTTTTGGGCGTGAAGCCGTAACTGTCTCTAACCCACTGTTGTATTTCTGCGTATGTGGCCATGTCTCTTCCTCGTGACCTAGCTCGATACCGATATCATACATTTCCGAGGAGGTGGTCCTTGAGTCTAGCCTCGACATGCTCATCGGTCTGCGGTTCGCCTTTCATTCAGGTTTACAAACGGCCTAGCGCCTCGGCAGCGCCTTTATTTTTGCCCATTGTTCCGGAGCCACGATGTTCACCCTGAACTGAAATCCTTCGTATCGCGTATGATCCCGAAACCAATTGACCAACTGGTAATCCCCCCATTCTTAACGGGGCTCGGCAGTAGAATTCACGCGGCCATTTTCAGTTTTTGTGCGGGCGTTATGCCGCCGATGCCCATATTGGGCCGTTCGTTGTTGTACGTCCAGAGCCACTGCGTGGCGAATTCCTGCGCCTCCTCGATGCTTTCGATGATGTACTGGTCAAGCCATTCATGTCGGACGGTGCGGTTGTAGCGCTCGACATAGGCATTCTGTTGCGGCTTTCCGGGCTGGATATGGCTCAAGGCTATTCCTTGCGTTGCTGCCCACTCCATCAGTTTGCCACTGACATACTCAGGTCCGTTATCCACACGAATGGCGAATGGTCTGCCTCGCCATTCGATGATCTGGTTCAGGCTGCGGATGACGCGTTCAGCAGGCAGCGAAAAGTCCACCTCGATGCCCAGCCCCTCGCGGTTGAAGTCGTCCAAGACATTCAACAGTCGGAATTGCCGACCATCCTCCAAACGATCCGCCATGAAATCCATTGACCAGACCAGGTTCGGCGCATCCGGCACAGTCAGAGCGTCGGGCTTGTCCCGCTTCAAACGCTTGCGTGGCTTGATCCTGAGGTTCAACTCCAGCTCGCGGTAGATGCGGTATACGCGCTTGTGGTTCCAGCGATGTCCTCGGACATTCCGCAGGTAAAGGAAGCACAGGCCAAAGCCCCAGGTCTTCTTTGCCCGCGTCAGTCCGATGAGGAGATCGGCGATCTGCTCATTCTCGTCGTTCAGCTTGGCGCTGTAACGATAGCAGGTCTCGCTGACCTCGAAGGTGCGGCAGGCAAGCGCAATGCTCACCCCGTGCAACGCCACTGCTTTCCCGGCCATCTCTCGGCGTTGAGACGGCCGTGTTATTTTTTTCCCAAGGCTTCCTTCAGCAGTTCTGCCTGCATGCTCATCTCGGCATACATCTTCTTCAGCCGCCGGTTCTCATCCTCCAGAGCCTTCATCTGGCTGATCATCGAGGCGTCCATGCCGCCATACTTCGAACGCCACTTGTAAAAGCTAGCAGTGCTCATCCCGTGTTCCCGGCATAACTCCGGCACAGGAACGCCGCCTTCTGCCTGGCGCAGGATGGCAAGGATTTGGGGTTCGCTGAATCTGCTCGTCTTCATCAAAATCTCCTCGATCATAAAGCCCGAGAAAATTCTACTTTTGAAGCCCGTTAATTACCGGGGGGATTACCAACTGTTCTCTGCCTCCCGAGAGGCAGACGTCTTTCACGTTAAGAAGACCGGTGATCCACGATGACGCCTGGTGTGGGTCGTCTCGCCAGTGGTTGATCCCGTGCGAGCTGACTCGATTAAAACGATTCAGGTAAGCGTCAAAAATACGGTTCATATCGCGGTCTTCCGATCGGTCTGCGACAGCGCCGGTAAATGCGGTTGCCAGGGCAGAAAGAGCTGTCGCGGCGAGCATCGATAATTCGATGATCGTTCTATGCTGGACCTATTTCCTCTCTTGGAGAGGCTTTCGGCAAGTTTTTCGCGCCAGACCTTCAGCGTCATCTCGTTCATGGATGTCATCCCCCCAAACGCCGACATCATAACTCTGGGTAACAGACGAGGCCAGGAGCACCGGTAGTCTTGGCTCGCAAACTACAGGCAGGAATATCTCGGTGAATTTGAGAAGATCGCCGAGATCGACGCGCTCGGTCCGCTTCCGGATGGGCTAGGCACATAATCACCTACGCGCTTACGCACCGTTATTTTCAGAGGGCATGAGGACCTTAAACGGCTCCAGGATTTTAGCGATTTTTGGAACGCCAGCTTTCGCAAGGCTCGCGAGATAATCTTCGTAGACCTGTGGGGGATTTCCGTAGTGCATGAAGTCATTCCGAACTGCGTCTGCGAAGTCTTCGGGGGAGAGGCTGTATGCCTCGACGAGGAAATCGTCAGGATGCTTCGTGTGCAGTCGAAAAGGTGCAATTACTTCAGCAGGGAAATCTTTTTCGTTAAACGTTACGATAGCGTTCGCGCGCGTCATTATCGCCGCCGCAAGGACATGGCGATCATCAGGGTCGGGCAACTGGAGGCCCGCTATTAGGGGCTCATGTCCCTCGACGAGACAGTCTGGGACCGCAGCGTTCATAAGCTGTTTTGTTCGATCCAAATCTGCCGGCTTCAAATCTGGCCTGTTCTTTATAAGATTTCGGACCCATTCTTCGTGGATGTCATTGGACCAACGGGCTCGGAATATCTTCGATTGCGCAATAAAAAGCACGAGGCTTCTCAGCCTCGCGCCATAGAATACGTTCGCGTCAATAAGCGCAGTAAAGGTCGAAATCATTCAAGCCCAAGCCGTTTTGCTTCTTCATTTAGATCGAGAAGCGCCTTTTTCTGTTCGTGCTTGCAAGCCTTCTCATATTCGATCAGGTCAGAAAACCTAACTCGACGATGGCTTCCAACCTTACGATACTGAAGTTTGTTTGCTTCAAGTTGACGTATTAGGTGCGGCCGCGAAACATTTAAATAATCCGCCGCTTGCTGTGTTGTAAGCTCAGCATCGTGTGGGATTAGAGACATTGGCGTGCGATTAGCCATAGCCTCCAATACTTCGTAAATGAGGGCCACGGCACGCGCTGGCAAAGGGACAATGATCTTCTTGTCCTCTTTTCCATCTAACGTGATCTTCACGCCTTCATTAGCTTCTGCCACAGCTTTCAGCTTATCGGCAGCCTTTCGTGCGATAACCGCTTCCGCCTCATCAGCGACAAACGGCTCACGCGTTTGGTCCATGAGTGCAAGCATTTCAATCTCCTGTGGTGGTCGCCGAGGTGGTGAGCCTCGTGCAAATCAGTGATACTACCTTCGACCATTATTGTCACTCATTAATCGCAATAAACGCAATGAATGAAACAAACGTAAATGGAAATGGTTCCAATGCGCAATCCGACGCAATCCTCCGACACGATCGAGCAATTATAATTCATGGTAGCTTGCATAAGGAGATCTTCAGAAGCGCTTAACCGCTGAAATAGCTCTGTTGGACGCTGTCAAGCAACCGCTTCTCGGGGCCGGTATAACCCTTGGCTCCGCTCCAGGGGCGTTCTACGCACAATCTTCAATATCGATTGGAGATCGCATGGCTACGATAAGAAAGCTCAGAGGGTGCTGGCAAACAGGTATGGCAGGTCAACTCACTGCTGATAGCGATCGATGCCCAAAGACGCACTTTTCAGCTCTTGTCGCGCCAGGCCGATCAGCGCCTCCCAGGATTTGCTTAATCCAGACGCTTGCTGATCTAATTTAGCAATCTGGACCATGACAGCATCGAATTGAGGCTGCGGCACCCAATGCTGACCACTCATGCGCCAGGTCATGCGATCGCGGCCATCAGATGTGTATAGCTTATAGAAATCGGTGATGAACTCCTTAGAGTCTTTATAAAACTGCTCATAGGCGGCCTGAATTTTCTCATTGTGAAATGGGAAGATGTCGTCGTCACGAAAATACAAGAGATCCCGAAGCCCATTGTAGTCGGTATCCATAGCATATGTCTGGATGGCATTTTCTCGCAGAACGTAAGCTTGTTTGCGGTCAATGATCTTCAGGAGCGAGTTAATCTTTTTAACGTCATCAACCAAGACATTGTCGTGCGCGCTGCGTTCGGCGTCAAAGTCGGCGAGCTCCATGCTCGCCCATGTCAAGAATGAGGCAACAAATATCATCCCAGCGGCCAGGTTGAAATTCTCGACGTCAATCGGTCACTGCACCCAGATGAGGGAGCCCATGACTGCTAAGCACGCACCAATTCTCGCGAGCTTGTTGGGATGTTCAGGCACAATCCGCATGTCTTCGTTCTCCTAATTTTTCATCAACCTCTAGCTGATCCGGGCATGCGAGCGAAGGGGGTGAGTAAACGATCCGTGCGGAGAATAGGATCGCGGGATTGACGCCAGCGCGGAAGGCATTTCGATCAGGTATCAAGGCCCGCCATCCCGATCTGTGGCAACGTGCCGGGATAACCCTTGGCACCCCTTCAGGGGCGTCCTATTCGTGATCTTCAACTATTGGAGAAGCACATTGCGACGATCGAAAACTCGGACGACGCTGGCAAGCCCAGTTTCGCTGGTGCGGCAAATCGTTTTAGCAGCCAACATGCGGTGACGAGGACGAGCTGTAGGTGAAACATCGCATCATGCTGCGCCGAAATGCCAGGATGTGATCCGTCTCGATGAAGGGCGCTGCTTCTTGAGGATAACTCCAAAGGATGGAGCGCCTCGGCTACCAGATATCCAACTTTTGGAGATCGGAACGAAATTGGTCGCGGGCGGTCGCACATGCGGTTGATGACTGGCTACTCATACAGGCCATGGCGTCCGCGCTCCAAGCAAAAACGGTCATATGTATTGCGCCCCACCAAATCAAAAGCATCATAACACTCACGGAGAAGTAGTAAATAAACGTCAAAGGCAGAAGTATGTTCTTCTCAGACACCGCGTCAGGGAGATATTTCATGGCTGTGAAGAAGGTCTGAGCGCTCAGGGATACAATAAATACAAATGTAAGAACTATTAGGCATATCAACGTTGCTGATAGAGGGTATCGAACGATCCATGGATCTGCTGACGCCGGCAACATTATTAGAATTTTCGCGGCCACACCGATGCCGAGAAGTAAAAACGCGATCCGTGTTAGGCACCCCACCCAATCATTCACAGATTTATTGAAGTCGGCAACCTTGTCAGGAAAGAGCTTCGGCTCATTCGATGACTCCAGTTGGGAAGCTGTAGCCGGAGCGCACCCCTCATCCGGCAAATCAACGCTTTCCTCCATTTCGAGGCCCCCCTCTGCCTTCTCAATTTGGTATTCTTGCGCGAGTGGCTTCAATTCATCGTTGGAAGTATTTGATGGCATATTCACATCTGCGGGTTGATTATTGTATGCGGCCAAATGCCAGCTGCTGTGAATTCCGGCAATCCTTTAGATCGCCGTATAGCCAAAATAGATTCAATTTTTGCTGCAATGGCTAACGACTTCTCAAGCGATCGGGAAGGGGTAATGTTGCCCTGTCATCTTATCCGGCATCAAGTAAGTGACGAAGTGCAACCTTTAGGAATAGCCCTTGGCTCCCCACCGGGGGCATCCTACGCGTGATCTTCAATATCGATTGGAGATCACATGGCGACGATCCGGAAGCTTAGAGGGCGTGCGAACGCCGGCAGGCAAAGACGTGTCCGCGCGCCAGCTAGGGCACCAGGCTCCAGAAGCCATGCTTCTTGCCGTGCCTGCGCTTTAGTTCTGCGACATAGGCATCGTGGGATCCGACGTCGCAGAAGTCGCCGATTCGAGGGGCAAGAGACGCGCATTCAGCAAAATGCCGCGCCGCATGCTTGTAGCGGCTTGACCGTGTCATATCGAGCGTGAAATCAATCATCGACCGCAAGACAATGGTTGCCATGAGCGGATGCTTCTCCGCCAGAGCTTCGGCAGCCGGCGTCATCAATTCATAAAGATTGCCGTCCAGCTCGGATCGTCGCCTCATGATGAGCTTTGCCGCCTCGGAAAGCGCGGGCCAGCGCAGGAAGAAAGCAACGGCATCATGAACGTCCGAGAATGCCTGGACATAGGCAAAAGCCTTGTCCTCGGCTTCGATATCATCGAAGTCGGGCAGGCGGCGGATGAACTCACGTAGGTGCTCGTCATCGAGCGCCTGCTCGAAGCACAGCCAGCGAAATGCCTGAGCTTCCTCATTACGATCGAGCGCTTCCAGCGCATCGATACGCGCCTGCTGCCATTCGAAAGGAGCCTCCCGCCCGGCCATCTCTGCCGCGTCCAGAGTTGTCAGCGCTTGCGCCGCGCTGCCTGCGGCTAAAAGACGATTGGCAATCTCTGTGGCAATGGGCGGCACCGTCCTGGTCTTTGCCGGCTGCAGGGCGATATACGCATCGACGTCGCCCTGAGCGTCCGCGATTTCCTGCAGGGCGATGCGCACCGTCAGCTCCCGATGATTGCCATAGACATCATCGACATATATTGGCCCGTTGCTGCTCCAGCCGATAGCCTGGCGATCGCGCTCTATGGGCTTTTCCCGTGGCTCCTTCGACCACTGCACGAGCTCTGCCTTCAGTTGTTCCAGCCCTTGCTGGCCGAGTGCTGGGACCATGGCGGTAATCAGCCTGTCATACTGGCCGTAACCGTTGCCTTGTACCGCCGCAAATATCCTGTTCGCAAGGACGGCGGTGTTCCCAGACGCGGATTTGGCGATGAAGCCTGCGTCGATGCACGCCTGATGGAAGCTCTGGATCAGCGAGCCGCTGCCGTCGTCGGATCTCTCGAAGATGGAATCGGCAATCGCGAGGAATTGCCAGATGAGCTCGAAAGCCTCTTTCGCATCATCGGCAGCCACGACGTCGACAATCGTTTTCCGCTGGGTTTCCAGATCGGCCTTGAGCGCTTTCACCTTGCGCCAGTCGATGAAGGTGCGGGCACGGGCGATGCTGGCCAGCCGCTTTCGCACCTCGCGACCAACCTCGGCGCTGCTATGATTGCCAGCCAGCTCCATCCGAAGGCGCCGCTTGTGGGCGGCACTACCGGTGCTGATCTCGATTAGAAGTTCAGACAGGCGCTCTGCACCGAGAGCTTCCAGGTTTTTGGCGTTGAGGGTTGTCTTGGCTGCCATGGTCTTCGCCGTCAGATTAGGCCCCTACACTCGTCGACCGATGTGCAATCGATCAATCGACCCATTCATACGGCGCGACGGCCGAATACCTCTGTTCACTTCGATCAATTCAGACACTTCMTTCCGATAATAGAAATCGTGAAGCCCTTTAGCACTTGTGCAAGACGGCGTTTTGTGGAGGCTAGTGACAAGGCTGCGGACGGCAGAATAAAGCAGTATTTTAAAGATAAGATCGGATGGAATGCAACTTGGCTCCGGCACGACGGAGACAACGGATTTTGCATCTCAAAAATATCGAAAACGAAGATCGTGGTCATGGTAATGCCTGATCAGGAGAAACGCGGCAGATAGCCGAGATCAGCGTCCGGGGCGCGGGAAGATACCGCAGATTTCAGGTCGCCGAGATCGATGCCGACCCCAGCGAATGAGAATGCCTTCCGTGCACTAGCCAAGCTGCAGCGCCGTCGATATCTCGCCAAGCGTCGCCTTCTCCGCCTCACTGACGGTAACGCCCCCTATGCCCATGAAGCCCCCCTCTTTGGAGGCTTCGGCCACTTTCTGGCTGATCTGATATAACCAAGCTTTGAAGGCGGCCAAATCGCCCGGCGCCTTGGTCTCGACGACCGCTCGGGCTTGCTGGAGCGTTTCGATGCACTTGGCTTTGATCTCCTGTGGTTTGGCTCCCTTGAGCTTCGCCTGCAAACCATCGCGCGCCGCACCTCGCCCTTCCGACGTTTCGAAGTCGCCAACGATCGCTTTGATGAGCGGGTTTGCCGCAGCGTCGGCCTTCGCCTGCAGGAGCGCGCTGCTGTTGGCAATACTTTCCTTGAGCATGCCCCACAGGCCGCTCGGTTCTGCTGCAGTGACGGCTATGCCGGCCATCATTGCGCTCTCCAGCAAGAGGTTCCATTCGTCTGTTGAAAACGTCGACCTGTCAGCCATGACTGGCACTCCTTTGCTTATTTCGGTTCACAAGCACAATTGGCCATCAGGCGAAACGTCAGGTGGACAGGGCTGTCAGTTTTGTTTTCAGCGTATCGATCGTCGGTTTTAGGATCTCCGAAACGCCGGGGATGGCCAAGACCTTGTCAAACAGCGCATTGAGCGTCGGCATCATCGGCGTGATCAAAGCGGTCAGTGTAGCCCGCTGCCCGGCAGACAATTGCCCGACCACTCCGCTGACCTTGTCGAGTTGGCCCGCGACATCCTGGAGCTTTGGCAACGCAGCGCTGGCAGAGGTCGCGTCGGTGATTCCGGTGACCGTCGTCTGTAAGCTGGCAAGGCTGTCCTTGATCTGCTTGCCGACGTCGAGCCCGCCGACCGTCAAGCTCTGTTCACCTGTCGCGACCTGTGGGGCAACCCGTTCGCTTTGCCTGCCGAAAAGATAGAAAAGCACGCCGGCGAGTACCAAGGCGGCAACCAGCCAATAAAGCCAATTGCGTGATGGGGGCGGCGCGGTCACTGGCGCGCGCTGCCCGGCGCCGCTGATGGAAGAGACTGACGAGGCGGCGCTGCGAACGGTTTGGCTAGCAGCGGTCGCAGTCGTTCGCGCCGAAGCGCCGAGCGACCCAAGCAGGCCAGTGCCGCCAAGCAGCTCGCTCACCCCCGACGGCAATGCAGCGGCGATATTGTCTTTCTGGCTGGCGAGCAATCCGGCGATGCCGTTTGCGCTGAGGTCGCCGCCACTGTGCTGCGCGAGGCCGCCCATGACCAGCGGCGCAAGTGTTCCCAGCAACGACCCGCTTGCATTCTGATCGATGCCTGAAAACGCCCCTATGGCATTCGCGAGCAACCCCCCGTCTTTGGCGCCGAACAGCGACGAAATGATCTGGGACCCGCTCTGGGCAAGCGATCCCTGGCCGCCGGCCGTGAGCATCCCGGCGAGATCGCCAAGCGATCCGCTCTGCTGTTTCGCTGCGTCGGCGACTTTCTGTGCCCCGCCTGGCTGCGCGGCAATGCTGCCGAGCCCTGCCAGAACCGCCGGCACCGCAGCGCTGACGGCGCTCTGCACCTTGCTGCTATCAAGCCCCAGCGCAGTGGCAATACGCCCAACCACGTCAGGTGTCAGTATTTGCATGATATAGGAAACAAGATTGCTGGCCATTGGTGCCTCCTCCACATGATATCGTTGAAAACAGCTTTCCCGATCGAGCGGTTCACTCGAAGGCTCAGGCGACTAGGCGACATGCGATTCGCGTTTCTCGGATGACTAACCACGAGATCTGGTTGTCAGGATTCACAAGCCACACGTATTAGCATTTATAAATATACTGCGCCAGTTCTTGATGGCTCCGGGAACTGACGATGTTGGCGCGGACCAGCCTGTGGGGTCATTCGCTCCGTTGATGCGGCCGGTCGTTTGAACCCCGTCCGTCGCCGCCTGAGGTCAGATTCAATGAAACAGACGCGTGCGAGAATCGGACGAAGAGTAGTACCGGCACCGAGACGGCAGCTTCTTTTCGCTGTCCCGTCACTTGCGCTTTCTCTGTGCCCGGTAGAGAATCCGGCTATTGCCTATCATAAATTTCTGACCGACAAGGTGCCTAAGAATTGATCCTCAC